>JACNIU010000164.1 GCA_014382905.1 Desulfobacterales bacterium | reverse complement strand
CTGGATACTGGATACTGGATACTGGATACTGGTTACTGGTTACCCCTTTACCCCTGAAACAGGGGTGCAAAATTTGGATATCTACTTTACCAGAACTTTTGGGCGATTGCAATTGATGGCACAGGCATATTGACAGAATTTATGCTACCTGCTACTACACACTGACATCAGGATAAGGATACGGATGCGGTTTTCACATGACTCAGGGAAAGATAGTCGAGTATATTGATCAGGGCCGGTTTGTTTGCACGATCTGTCTGCATGACAAGGGGAGCAGACTCCATCTGTTGACACCGTCAAACCGAGAGGTCAATCTGTCACCCAAAAGGACAATACTCATTTCGGAACCTACCATTGATATCTCGCAATCGAGGGAAGACCTGCTGGAAAAACTCAAGCAGATAGAGGAGATGAGGATTCGCCTGAAAGAGCAGATTGATGTCAAGGGCCTGTGGGAACTGGTCCAGGATGAAGAAGAGACCTTTGATCACAAATATCTCGCTCAACTCATTTTCGGTGAAACCGCCACGGAAGGTCATTCCTCTGCAGTCGTACGTGCGCTCTTTGAAAACCATTTATATTTCAAGATGAAAAATGGACATTTCATGCCCAGTTCAAAGAAAAAGGTCGAGCAGATCGTCAGGCAGCAGGAGGAAGAGGCTGTCAGGGCCGAAAGGCTCAGTCAGGGGAGCCGATGGTTAAAGGAGATTCAACAGGGGAGATGTCCGGACGAACCGCCCTGCAAGGCTGACATTGTTCAGTTACTGATTCAACTGGCTCTTTACGGAAAGGATACTCCTGATTTCAAGTACGGCAAAGAACTGCTTTCAAACGCCGACGTAACAGATATCCGGCAGGCAAGGGTCTTGCTCATTAAGTTGGGAGAATGGGAAGAAGATGAGAACCTGGATTTATTGAGATCGGGTCTTGAAACCGAGTTTACTGAGGCTCATTTAGAGGCATCAGCCCGCTTGACCGCCCAAAAGGCAGATTTAACCGGACGCGAAGACCTTAGGGATATCCCATCCATAACGATTGACGGACCCTTTACTCAGGATTTTGACGACGCCATCAGCTTGAAAATGATCGGTGACGAGGTGCACGTCGGTGTTCATATCGCCGATGTGGCAGCGGCCATTTCACCGGACAGTATCCTTGATCAGGCCGCTGCCGAAAGGGGTTCATCTCAATATCTGCCGCGGAGGCAGATACCGATGCTCCCCGCAGACCTGTCTAAGGATGTGCTCAGCCTGAAACAGGGACAAGACCGGAATGCTATTTCCCTTCTGGCCCGTTTTGACAAGTCCGGAACATTGATTGACTACAGGTTTGCGCCCACTGTCGTTCATGTGAGGCAGCAGCTCATCTATGAGGCTGTAAATGAGACATTACCCGGAAACGTCTTGTTTGAAGAAATGCATCGGTTCAGCCAGCGGCTGCGCCAGAGAAGGATGGACCTGGGGGCCTTGAATCTTTCACTTCCTGAGCTGGAAGTGAGGTTTGATGGAAATGGCTCCCTCTCTTTAGAACTGGTTGAGCAGGAAACACCCTCCCGGAGTATTGTTGCCGAATTCATGATTCTGTACAACTGGCTTTCCGCTAAATTCTGCAGGGACAATCAAATACCGATTCTCTTCAGAACCCAGGCGGGTCCCAGTGAAAAACTGCCTTTAGATGAAAAAGGCTATCTTTACTATGTGTTCCAGCAGCGCCGAAAGCTGAGTCCTCTTCACATCCGAACGGCTCCGGCTCCCCACAGTGGGTTGGGCGTGGAAGCGTATATACATGCCACTTCTCCTTTAAGAAGATATCTTGATCTTGTCAACCAGCGCCAGATACATAATTATCTCTTACAAAAAGGATCTGTTTACGATGAGGAAAGCCTTGAAGAGATCAGAATTTCTGTCGAGCCTATCATAAAGAATCTCGGGATGATAAAACGAAACAGCCTCCGTTATTGGATTCTGAAATATCTCAGCCTGCACCGTGGCAAGAGGCTGAGGGCTCTGATCCTTGATGAACTCAAGAACAAGTATCGTGTCGTCCTGACGGATGTCCTTATGATCGCGGACCTGAAACGGAAGGATGGCATTATCCTGTCCCAGGGCCAGGAAATCTCTGTGGAAGTTAAGAAAGCTGATCCGTGGGAGGACATCATCATCCTTGAGTATATAGATGAAGCGTAAAGGCCGAGTTTATAGCCGGCTTTGAACGGAACAGCGAGCGCATAAAAATAAAAATTTCCTGAACAGTCGGAGATTCTCTGCAACTTGTTGCGGGGAACTTCAATATCCCCGGAGGGGGGCTGGTTTATTGAGCTTTTTCAATGGCTAACTCTTTCTTCAGGATCAGTTTCCCGGACGTGTCATATGCTAAAATTCTTAAAAATGAAGGCCTTTCTGTCTTTGAGTCAATAAAAAAATTTCCCCGGATGATCCTGTAATTCCGCACCTTAAAAACCTGGCCCTGTTTATAATTGACGGGAGCGTCATCCTTGAGGGCGGCCTTGGGATGAGGCCATGATTGCAGGGTGCCCGATTTGTTGTTAGATGCAATGATAAAAATATAACCGCTGACCTCCTCCTTTATGTCGGGTTTGACTTTAACCAGCCTGAACTTCACCGATAACCTTTCCCCTGCCTGACTGGTTGTCAGTTTCTCGATATTCAAAACCGACTCTATTGGTTTTTCCTTTTCAGATTTTTTCTGGGTTTTTTCCCGGGCCACAGGGATTGATGGGACGGGATCGGGCACCTCGGGTTGAGGTGCTTCAGCTTCTTTTCGCTGGTTTCCTTGCGACTTACAAATGTAGTCTTCCAAGAACCTTAAGCGCTGCTTGGCTCGAAATAGCGCGCTCTTGGTGTCCTCTATCTGATCCTGCAGTTGTTGCAAGAGGTCCATCTGAACGTTTTTGGCTTTGAGCTCGTCAACATAGAGGTTCATCACAACAACAGAAATTATGAGATATAGGGCGAAAATGACGGAAGACCAGATCAGGAGCCGGGAAGAAATGTTGAAGCTCCGGACTTTACCCAGGCCTTTTGAGATCATCACCGTGAAAAAGGACGAGTCGGGTGCCCCCTTTTTCTCCGGCTTTGGATTGATTTGATCAGATGACATCTTTTTCAGGCGCCAAATACGCGTTCAAATATTTCATCCACATGTTTTAAATGGTAATTCAGGTCGAAAATCTCTTCAATTTCCGCTTTGTTCAGGTATCCGGCGATTTCTTTATCTCCCATGATTAGCCCTTTGAAATCCTGCCCGCTCTCCCACACCCTCATCGCATTCCGCTGGACCATGACATATGCCTTCTGCCTTTCAAGACCTTTTTCCGCCAGCTTTATCAGCGCCTGCTGGGAAAAAATCAGACCTTTTGTCTTATTGAGGTTTTCAAGCATATTGTCAGGGTGCACAACCAGGCCTTTCACGATTCGACCCAGGCGATGCAGCATGAAGTCAATAAGTATGGTGCTGTCAGGGGCGATGATCCTTTCAACCGAAGAATGGCTGATGTCCCTCTCATGCCACAGGGCCATATTCTCCATGGCGGCCAGGGAGTTGGATCGTACCAATCGGGCAAGGCCTGAGATGTTTTCCGATCCGATCGGGTTTTTCTTGTGGGGCATGGCAGATGATCCTTTTTGCCCCTTTTTGAATGGCTCTTCCGCTTCGAGCACCTCAGTCCGCTGGAGGTGTCTTATCTCTACGGCGATTTTCTCCAGGGTGCCTGCCAGAATGGCAAGGGCCGTGAAATACTGGGCATGGCGGTCACGCTGAATAATCTGAGTGGATATCTCTGCAGGTTTCAGGCCCAGTTTTTCGCAAGCGAGCGCTTCAACTCGTGGCGAGACGTTTGCAAAGGTCCCCACAGCGCCCGAGAGTTTTCCATAACTTATAATATCACGGGCTTCTTCCAATCGCCTGAGATTCCGTTCCATCTCTGAATACCAGACCGCCAATTTGAGGCCAAAGGTTATCGGCTCGGCATGAATACCATGGGACCGGCCGATCATTACTGTATTCTTATGCTCAACGGCCCTCCCTTTCAGGGTCTTCATAAATCCCTGAACGTCCTGAATAATCAGGTCCATGGCCTCTTTCAAGAGAAGTGCGAAGCTCGTATCCAGGATGTCGGAGGAGGTCAGACCCAGATGGATATACCGGGATTCGGGTCCCACATATTCAGCGACGCTGGTCAGAAACGCGATGACATCGTGTTTGGTCTCTTCCTCGATTTCCAGGATACGCTCAACGGAAAATCCGGCCCTCTCTTTTATCTCCTTGAGTGAGTTTGCCGGGATTATCCCTTCTTCCGACATGGCCTCACAGGCCGCAATTTCCACATCGAGCCACTTGGCATAACGATTTTCATCATCCCATATGCGACCCATTTCCGGTCGCGTGTATCGTTTAATCATTTCTATGTCTCCTGTCTGTTTGATCTTTTTCTTAATGGTTTGTTCCTAAAATACCAAAGATATTTGAAATTTGAATATCGCACAAAGAATTTCGCATGTCGAATTTTTTTGTATTGGAGTACTGGAGTATTGGAGTGGTGCGATTTATCGCTTTGAGAGTTTGCTTTCCATTACTCCAATCCTCCATCACTCCAACATTCCAACAGGTTGCCAAGGAGCGCTGAACTGTGAGAGATAATCTCTCAGAATCAACGTGTAAGAATCTAAACGAATCGACTCAAGGCCATGCCGATGGAAATAAGGAGTCCGTGGGCTATCAGTGTCTGAATGGTCAGTGCTTGCGCGGGGATCGTCCTTGAATGTGAGAGGTACTCCCGCCACAGAATCCTCATGGCCTTGACGGCCATGGGAAAAGCCATGAGGGAGAGCATGATCAGATAAGAAAATCCCATACCTTCAATGAGAAAAAAGACGGTTACAAACGCCATTGACATGATGGCACAATAAAGATACCTGGAAAACCCCGGGCCCAGTCTCACGACCAGGTTTTTCTTATCGGCTTTTCGATCCGCCTGATAGTCCGGAAATTGATTGATCCAGATTACGCCTGCAATGAAAAAGCCCTGAGGGGCCCCTATGGCAAAGGCGGGCCAGCTTAAGAGACCGGTCATCACATAATAGGTCCCCAGGGTGATCAGCGGTCCGAAGGCAAGAAAGATCACTGCCTCGCCCCATCCCCGCGACATGAGCTGGAAAGGGGGCGAAGAATAGGCCCATCCGGCGCCAAGTCCCAAAACCCCTATTGGGATAACAAGCGGCCTACCTAAGCAGACAAGCCAGATGCCTACACCAAGGCCGATGGCAAAGAAAAACAAGGCCATCGTGAATACGGTTGAGGGAGTCAGTTCCCTATTTTGGATCACACGGCTTCCGCCACTGAAAGGTGTGACACGCACATTAATCGGGTCACTCCCCCTGTCATCGAAATAGTCATTCAGCAGGTTGGCGCCTAAATGGAGGCCGGATACTCCCACAGAGCACAGGAGGAACAGGGAAAAGGAAAATCTGTTTGCAGAAAAGGCAAAGGCAGATCCAATGATGACCGGCACCAATGAACCTGCAAGGAACGGCGCCCGGAGGGCTTTCAGGTGAATTTTCATGGTTGCAAAAATCTTACATTTGTAGTTTATAGGCCACACGCAGGCCCTGAACACGTTTGTTTACCAGAAAAACAACATCATTTCAACCCGCTAAAAGGCGATATCCCTCCTTTGATGCAGAAAAGAGTGATTCAAGAGATTATGCGCTCATTGCAACCCCAGAGTGGCAAAACAGAACCGGGCAACCCCGGAGAGAATGGCTCATTTGTTTCACAGTTAGGGCTGATTCTTTTCTTGACGGCCATTTTCTTCTTTAACTTCCTCGGAAGAATCGTCCTTGCTCCCCTGATGCCGAGTATTGAGAATGACCTGGGTATTGCCCATGCCCAGGCTGGTTCACTCTTTCTCCTGGTTTCCTTAGGCTATTTTATCTCTCTTCTGTGCTCCGGCTTCCTCTCCTCCCGCATCAACCACAGGATGACCATTATTGCTTCTGCCGTATCCGTGGGCATGGTGCTTTTGGGCATCTCCTTCAGTAGCAGCTTGTGGACGATTCGTTTAGGGCTGTTTTTCCTCGGAATGTCGGCGGGGATCTATCTCCCATCAGGCATTGCCACCCTGACCTCGTTGATCAGCGTCAGGCACTGGGGGAAAACGATTGCGACCCATGAACTGGCCCCCAATTTGAGCTTTGTTGTGGCGCCATTGCTGTCAGAGGCCATTATGATCTGGTTTTCATGGCGTGTCGTTATCTTTTTTTTAGGTTGCTGCTCCATCCTTATCGGAATGGCGTTTGCATTTCTGGGAAGGGGAGGGGAGTTTTCCGGGGAGGCCCCTAACTTTGGCTCTCTGAAGGCCCTTTTTGGAGAACCCGCCTTTTGGATAATGACCCTCCTCTTCTCTTTTGGCATCTGTGGGACCTTGGGAATATACACCATGCTTCCTCTTTATCTCGTGACTGCGCAGGGGATTGAACGGAGCTGGGCCAATACATTAGTGGCGTTCTCACGGATTTCCGGTGTGTTTATGGCATTCATAGCCGGGTGGGCGAGCGATCGCATGGGACCGAAGCTGACCATGAGCGGCGTGTTTCTGATTACCGGTCTATTGACAATACTCTTGGGAACGGTTTCAGATGCATGGATCGTCGTCCTTGTTTTTCTCCAGCCGGTTATGGCCGCATGTTTTTTCCCGCCCGGGTTTGCAGCACTCTCTTCCATCGGTCCACCCAATGCCCGGAATATAGCCGTCTCGCTCACCATTCCGGCTGCCTTTGTTTTTGGGGGAGGGGCGATTCCGATCGGGATCGGAATGATGGCCGATGCCGGCCACTTTGCCCTGGGAATTGCCTTGGCCGGGGGACTCATCCTCACCGGTTCGTTCCTGGCGCTCTGCCTGAGGTCCCCCCGTTAGCTACGCCCGGTTTTTACCCTTGACCCTGAACGCTTTTTTTTCTATATTTCAAAACTGAGCTTTAGGCACTTTAGGCACTTCAAACTTTTGGCACTTTAGGTCACTTCAGTGCACTTATAACCAACGAATCTGGAGGTTATTATGGGGAAAGTAGGAATCATAGGAGTTGGTCAGACCCCTTTTGTACGGGGATATCCCGGGTCTATCCGGGAGTTGGCCTTTGAAGGGTTCAGGGATGCCGTGCAGGATGCCCAGATATCAACCAAGGATATCGGTGCATCAATCATCTGCTCGGCCCCGGAATATGACAAGCAGCGATCGCCGGCCGGTGTTTTTGCCGAGTACCTGGGGCTTGTTCCACAGCCAACCTGCTATTTAGAGAGTCTGTGCTCATCAAGCAGTATGGGGCTGAGGGTTGCGTATTCACTTGTAAAGTCCGGGCTTCATGATGTGGTGGCGGTTATCGGATTTCAAAAGATGTCGGAGATCTCTTCCGCGGAATCCCAGGAGCGGATGGGGAGGGGTGCGGACATCCAGTGGGAAAGCCCGTTCGGGACCATGATGCCCGCATATTATGCCATGTATGCCAGGGGCCATATGGAGAAGTACGGGACAACCCTTGAAGATTTGGCCCTTATCAGGGTAAAGGCGGCTACTTATGGCCAGGTCAATGAGAAGGCGGTATATCGGAAACCGATCACTTTTGAGATGTTCTCTGATCCTGAGAGTCCCATGTCAGGTCCGGTGGCAAGCCCGCTCAGGGTGGGAGACTGCTGTGCAAATGCGGACGGAAGTTCGTGCGTCATCGTTGCCAACGAGGAGAAGGCTAAGGTCTTTTCCAAAAAACCGGTGTGGATACTGGGTCTGGGGGCTGCATCTGCGACGGTTAATTTAGCCGGGAGAGATCTTTTTTCAGGACTGGCCGTTGCCCAGCAAGCCGGAGAGCAGGCCTACAAGATGGCCGGCGTGACAGCTAAAGAAATCGACGTGGCCGAGGTTCACGACTGTTTTACCATTGCCGAGATGATGGCCTATGAAAACTTAGGTTTTGCAAAACCGGGAGAGGGAAGGGAACTGATCCGCGCGAAGGAGACATACAAAGAAGGGAGCATCCCGGTCAATGTGGACGGTGGTCTGCTCTCCAAGGGACATCCCATCGGCGCCACCGGAGGGTCCCAGATCAGGACCATCGTCCTCCAGTTGCGCGGCGAGGCAGGTGATATGCAGGTAAAAGACCCGGAGATAGGGTTGGTCCATAATATCGGCGGCGTGGGCCTTTACGGAAACGTCAGCATTTTTGGGAGGTAAAGGCATGGGAAAGAAGAGAGAAGTAGATGATCGGTTCAAGAAATTCGGAACGGTAAGCTTTACCTCTATCACCAAGGTGAATGACTTTATTGATTATTTAGAACAGGGAAAAGTGATGGGCACCCGATGCAAGACGTGCAGTCAGGTCTTTTTCCCTCCCAGGGCAGACTGCCATAGCTGTTTTTCCAGTGAGATGGAATGGTTCGATGTATCAGGGAAAGGCAAATTAGTGACCTACAGCAAACTGGAATTTGCCCCTATCGGGTTTGGAGACGATCTTCCCTATGCCATTGCCTTGTTAGATTACGGGGATTATAAGGTCTTTGGGAGGATTGCAGATGATGTGCCCCAGGATGAAATCCAGGTGGGTATGGAGATGACAACCCGGGTAAACAGGCTGCCAAACGGCCAGTTGAACTATGTCTTTCAAAAGGCCTGAGAGAGACCATGACCCCCGCCAAGAAGGCGGGGGGGGGTTATGGTTGGAGATTTCTATACAGACAGAACCCGCATGGCATGACCCTTTAAGCTCCTTCCTTTTTGATTTAGGCTGTACAGGTGTTGTATCCGAAAACTTCCAGGATAACACATTAAAGGCCTACCTCCCTTTTCAACAAGACCTGGACCATGCTTGATGTGGGCACAGGGAGTGGTATCCTGGCCATCTATGGGATAAGGATAGGTGCGGAACGGGTCGTGGCCGTTGATAATGACCCGGAGGCCATCCGCTGGGCCGGACGAAATATCCGCCTAAACGGAATCACCGGATCTATCCGTCTTTCTGAAACACCTGTCGAGCAGTTGGGCGAGCGTTTTTCCCTCGTCTGTGCCAATCTTATATTGGGAGAGATTTTGAGGGTGTTGCCCGCTTTCTCCCATCTCGTCAACCCCGGGGGATGGCTGATCTTATCCGGGATTCTGAGAGATCAGCTGGAGGAGATAACCCGTTCTCTGGCCAGGAATGGATTTCAGGAACATGAAACACGTTACCAGGATGAGTGGGCCTGTGTAATCGCCACAAGGGCAGGTAGAGGATAGAGAGTTTGAGACGCTTTTTTGTTGAAAAGGTAGTTGATCCGAGCCAACCCTGCATCATCTCCGGGTCTGAGGCAAGGCACATGACCAGGGTCCTGCGGATGGGACCGGGGGACCGGTTTGTCCTCATGGATAGCAAAGGTGCCCGGTTTTTGGCCCGCATAGAATCTGCCTCTCGCCAGGAGGTCAGGGTCGTCATGGAGAAACCGGTCCCCCGACCTCCTCCCTCTCCCATAGAAATCGTTCTCTGCCAGGCCGTGCTGAAACCTGGCCCAATGGATTATCTGATTCAAAAGACATCCGAATTGGGGGTTGACCATATCCTCCCGTTTTACTCTCAACGGACCATCATCCAACTGGAAAAGGACAAAACGGCCAACAGGCTCAGACACTGGCAGGAGATAGCCAAAAGCGCTGCAAAGCAGTCCGGAAGGATAGTCCCGGCCCAGATTTCTCCTCCCGTGTCTCTTAAGGAACTGACTGCAAAATGGAAAGAAGAGAGGGGCCTGAAGGCGGTCCTGTGGGAAGAGGAAGAAGCAAGAGGTCTGAAAGGCCTGCTCAGGGACTCTCAGCGGGGAGATAAATTCATCGGTATTGTTGGCCCTGAAGGCGGATTTGCGGGGGAAGAGATCGCTCTGTTCAGGGATGCCGGTTTTGTGCCCCTATCGCTTGGAAACAGGATATTGAGGTCAGAGACCGCAGCCATCACCATGGTGGCCATT
>JACNIU010000401.1 GCA_014382905.1 Desulfobacterales bacterium | reverse complement strand
GAGAATTTTCAACTGCAGAACTTTTTCTTAAGGGAAACAGATCTGTCCCACAATAGGTTTACAAGCTTTAGCGGGTAGTAGCCCGATCTGCTTCAAGGGGCATCGGTTTTGGGCTCACATACCATCACGCTCCGCTCGTCGTGCTCTAAGGTACACTCCTGTTCCAGAATTTTCTTGAAGGCCTTGCGAGCCCGATGAATCCTGACCTTGACGTTGCTAACCGTGATACCCAGAATATCGGCTATTTCCTGATGGGTCATCTCCATGGTATCAGAAAGGACCAGGGCGACTCGGAGCGTTTCGGGAAGGAGACAAATTTTGTCCTGAACGCATTGACTCATCTGATGTTGCTCCAGTTGCATCTGGGCCACAGGCTCTATAGATTTCTGGAGGCTGTGCGTCAGCTCCTGTCCCTTGTTCTTGGCTGCCCCGCTGCGGAAATAATCGAGACATCGGTTACGGGCTATCCGAAAAATCCACGGCATGAGCTTTGAATCGTCCTTCAAGCCGTTCAGGTTTTCCTGGACCTTTATAAACGTGTCCTGTGTCAGGTCATCCGCCATCCACTCGTCCCCGACCATTTTTGAGACAAATGTCCTCACGGGCCCGTAATGAAGGTCATAGATTTCCCAAAAGTCCATAGCCACCTCCTGACCGGATCAGCCGTAGCATGAAGTTGGACATTCTACGGCTGGGAGGGTTTTACAGCTTCGATGTAAGCAGAAACCACGTAATCTAATGCATGTTGGCTCTTGGCGGGATCCCATTGTCGAATCAGGTCCCTGCTATAATCTTTGGGTGTGATTCTAATATCCGTGAACCCGGCTTGTTCCAGCATCTCCTCCGTGTCCCCGATTGTGGCAGATCCTCCAACACAGGCGCCCACTAAACTCAGATCATTTCGGATCTTCTCCGGAAGTGGAGCCGTCGCCAAAACATCGGAGATGGACAACCTGCCGCCGGGTTTCAATACCCGAAAGGCATCACGGTAAACACTCTGTTTATCAGGGGAAAGGTTGATTACGCAATTGGACATGACAATGTCCGCACTGTTATCGGCTACAGGCAGGTGTTCTATCTCTCCCAGACGAAATTCAACATTACTTGCCTCCGCGGCTTCGGCGTTTCTTCTGGCCTTGCTTATCATTTCCGGTGTCATATCTACACCGATTACCCGGCCGGTTTTACCAACTTCCTTGGCCGAAAGGAAGCAGTCGAACCCGCCCCCACTGCCCAAGTCCACCACCGTCTCGCCGGGCTTGAGCGAAGCAAAGGCCACGGGGTTACCGCAGCCAAGTCCCATGTTTGCACCCTCCGGGACGTTATCCATATCTGCTTTTGAATACCCCATGGTTGTGGACATTTGTTTTGCTGAGAACCCGGGCTCCCCGCAGCCACAGGATGACACGGGGGTTGTTTCAGCGGATTTGTCTGCCGGACCGCAGCAGGATGTGCTCTGGCTTGCTCCAGAAGCACCAATTCCGGCTAGTGCCACCTTCCCATAGGTGTCACGAACGCTCTCTCTTACTTGCTCTTTTTTTAGTGTACCCATTTTGCCCTCCATGTTGTTATTTTATTGCTGCTATTATTCGACACCTATCGAAGTTTCCAGTCAAAAAAAAGACCTGGCACTTACTGCGAAAAAAACCCTTGTAAGGCCGCCAAGGTCTCTGGGTCCATGGAACACTCGATTTTCTGCCCGTGCCTCTCCATACGGATAAGACCGGCCCGACGAAGTTCCTTAATGTGATGCGAAATAGTGGATGGTACAATACCCAGATCCTGGCCGAGTTCACCCACACAGGCGCATCCTTCGGCCTCCACGCTCTCCTTTATCGTAGCCGGTGTCCCGGGTTGACAACAGGAAATGAGGCGCAGAAAAATCTTGAGCCGGTTCGGATTTGACAGTGCCTTGAATATTTCAGCGAATTTTTGGATGTTTTTATCTTGATACTTCGACATGTTTCGAATAATAACAACTGGCCTATCCTCTGTCAAGATATTTTTTTGACTTTCTGCGAAAAATTTAAACCCAATGCCTCTGCCCGACCCTTTCCACCCGCATTTATTCGCTATTTCTCAACAAGTTCGGGAGAAATAATCGGGTTTCTGGAGTGGAATTCGAGTGTTTCTTGAAGGCGCTGCTACTGGTTGAAAGAGCGCCGGTAAGAAATGGCCGAACACCGCGGGGTGCCCGAGGGTTTAGAAAATTTGCATCTATTGATATAGGCAAGCCTGACCTCTATAACGCCCGTCGAGGTTATGAATAGGCGAATAATGTCATCGTGAGTCTCATTTGTGGATTCGCAATTATCGCGATTGGCGATTTTTCGTTTTTAGGCCGATACGGGTGGCCGTCTGTCAGCCCAGGGCCTTGCCTCTTCAAGCTGTGCGGCAAGCCGGAAAAGTGTTGCCTCATCACCAAAACGCCCGATAAAATGAGAGCCTACGGGCAAACCTTCATCATTCCAAAACAAAGGTACGGACATTGCCGGCTGCCCTGTAACATTGGCTATAGGCGTAAACGGGACATATTTGACTGAACGTCTAAACCCCGCCAAAGGGTCCTCCTCTGTTGAGTTAAAAGTCCCAAGCGGCACCGGCGGTTCACCCAGTGTTGGAGTGAGCCATATATCATATTCAACAAAAAAACGTGCAACCACCCTTGCAATATTCTGAATTATCTGAACGGCCAGCAGGTAGTCAGGCGCTTGAAATCCGCACCCCATCTCGTACAAAGCCCAAGAAAGTGGCTCAACCTGTTCTTTTGAGGCCCCCAGGGCTTTCAGAGTAGAAGCGTTTCCGGCAGCCCACAAAACCGTAAATGAACGGGTTATCTGGTTGCTGTCCAACACAGGGGAAGCCTCTTCTACCTCATGTCCAAGATCAGCGCATAAACCGGCAGCATCTTCAACCGCCTTGACACAGTCAGGATGTATCTCGCTTCCATCTGCTGTTTTCTTTGTGAACGCGATTCTGAGTTTTTCCGGCTTGGCACCAATTTCCTCAACAAAGGGGCGCTCAGGCGGTGGTGCCCAGTACGGGTCCCCGATATCAGGCCCTGAGGTTGCGTCAAGAAGCGCCGCGCTATCCCTTACGGACCTGGTAACAGCGTGCTCCGCAACCAGTCCGCTGAGGATATCTCCGAAATCCGGACCAAGCGGATTCCTGCCACGTGTAGGTTTCAGGCCGAACAGGCCACAGCAAGAAGCAGGGATTCGAATCGAACCCCCTCCATCATTTGCATGCGCCATGGGGACAAGACCCGCAGCAACTGCTGCCGCTGACCCTCCGCTGGACCCCCCCGTACTCCTTTCAGTATTCCATGGGTTCCTGCACGGTCCGAAAAGAGCCGGTTCAGTGGTAGGAAGTATGCCAAACTCCGGAGTGTTCGTCTTTCCTGCAATGATCAAACCCGCCCGTTTGATTCTCGCAACCAGCTCACTGTCATGGTCCGGCACAAAATTACGTAGCAGTTTTGAACCAAGCGACATGGGCACGCCTGCATAAGATGCAAGCAGGTCTTTAAGTAGATACGGAACTCCCGTAAATGGACCTTCAGGGAGCTTGCCCTTAGCGTTTTCCAGTGCAAGGTCATACATGGGCGTGACTATCGCGTTAAGCTTCGGGTTCAATCGTTCTAGCCTATCTATGGCAGCTTCCACAAGTTCAATTGCTGTTACTTCTTTCTTCCTAACCAGCTCAGCCAGCGCAGTCGCGTCTAAATACGCTAATTCATCGGTTTTTGACATGATCTGATCTCCCTTTTTTGATTTCACTTATTTTCACACTATTGCCTCTTAGGGCTCGCACAAAAATAAATTCACAGAATTGGCGCCCAGATTTAGGTCAGATTTGGCTGCGCCGATTGAGCAAAACCACAGGAATAGTCGTACTATTTCGAGGATTTTGCGATTGAGGCGCGGCCGAAGATGCCCTGAAGATGGGATGCGAAAATGTGAAGTTATTTTTGCGCGAGCCCTTAGGGCCGTTCTACATGATTTTTTACTGCAACTTTGAATCAAGGTATTTTGACTGATTCTGGATTTGAGTTGCGGCGGTTAAATGCGTATACGGCTCGAAACTCGGTAATTGCAAATAGGGGCAGGCTTCAAACTGCCCAAGTATTAGCCGTCAGCCTCAAATGACTTGATAGCGCGTATCTTTTCTATAATGATCTCCGAAATGATCTATGTTTGATGGTTTGTGGAGAGAAGAGAATACAACTTCTATATTAAAATGTCACGGTTATCGACCAAATTTTGATAATACGAAAACCTGCGATAACTGCTCGGTCAGGGTCTCTCCCTCTTTGAGTGCTACAACCGCATGCACCTTTTCCCCCCAGTCAGGATCGGGCAGCCCGATGACCGCCGCCTCCAGAATCCTGGGATGGGCATGCAGGATTTCCTCGATCTCCCTCGGAAATATGTTTTCGCCACCGCGAGCGTATAGGGCAAAATTACTGATTTGCAATCCATCTCTTTTTATGTAATATTGTAACACTTTAGCCGTCTGAAACAAACCTTTGGACCATGAGAGCCTCTGTCCCAAAGGACGTAAATAAGGGGATCGTTTCATAGGAACGGCAGCGCAGCCTTTAAATTCGTAACTGGACAGCCCCAGAAGAAGGTGTTGATTTAAACGGACATGGCCCCTGCCTGCCCGGAATCTGTATTGAACGTCAAGGGGGCGTTCTATAGAGAGTCAGGAGAATTTTTGTTACGTCCTTTGGGACAGAGGCCCTCATGGTCCCGGGCAACAAACGAACGATTGTTTCAAGAAGCTAAAGTGATATGTAATATTAAAAAATTTGTGGCTTGCATCACCCATGGGTTGAAGAAGAGGGTAGAAGATATGACCTTGATTTTGGTATCTAACGTCGTGCCAAGGAGATTTTGATATGTGTGGAATTGTTTGCTATGTGGGAAATAAGGATGCAAAACCTATACTTCTTGAAGGATTAAAACGGCTTGAATATCGTGGCTATGATTCCGCCGGCCTGGCCGTACAGGATGGAGAGAAGATCAGATGGAGTCGTGCGGTGGGGAAGATCGTTGAGTTGGAGAGTAAGTTGAATGGCGTGGAGATGAAGGGCACGATCGGCATTGCCCACACCCGGTGGGCTACCCACGGTGAACCTTCAGAAGAGAACGCTCATCCGCAGAGGGACCGGGATGAGAACGTATTCGTCATCCATAACGGCATTATCGAAAACTACCACACCCTCAGGAAAAAACTTGAAAGAGAGGGGATCAGCTTCAGATCCGAGACGGATACAGAAGTGCTGGCGCATTTGATAGCCTTGAACTTTACCGGTGATCTCAGTGATGCAGTCAGAAAGACCATGTCCCAGGTGGAGGGCACTTTCGGCATCGGCGTTATTCACAGGTTCACACCTGGCGAGATTGTTGTGGCCAGACGAGGGAGCCCCCTTATTATCGGGGTGAGTGACGAAGGGCATTTCGTTGCCTCGGATGTTGCGGCAATGGCAAGGTACACCAATAAAGTGGTCCATTTAGAAGATAATGAATTAGCCTCCGTGACAGTTGATGATTTTTCCATCTCCACTGCCCAGGCCAAACATATCGTAAGAAGCACGGAGACAGTAGAATGGCGGGCCCAAGATGCGGAACTAAACGGTTTCCCGCATTTTATGCTCAAGGAGATCTATGAGCAGCCGATGACAGTCAAAAACGCTATCAGGGGGAGACTGGAGCCCGGGGAGGGGGTTCCCAAGCTCGGCGGAATCATGCCTGTCTGGGACAAGCTCAAGGAGTGCAGGCACATGGTCCTCGTGGCCTGCGGAACATCTCATTATGCTGCGTGCGTGGGGAAATATATCTTTGAAAAACTGACAGAGATCGACACAGAGGTCGGACTCGCCTCGGAGTTTCGGTACCGGAAGCTCAATTTTCCTCCCAACACGTTTGTCATTGCCATCAGCCAGTCAGGGGAGACAGCCGATACCCTTGCTGCCATCAGGGAGGCCAAGAGAAAGGGTGCCAGCCTCCTGGGAATAGTGAACGTGGTGGGGAGTTCCATCTCCAGGGAAACAGATGCAGGCATCTATAACCATGCAGGACCTGAGATCGGCGTCGCCTCAACCAAGAACTTCACCTCACAACTGACGATACTGACACTCCTGGCGCTCCTGTTGGGCCGACACCAGAGTCTTTCCCTTACAGAAGGGATACAGGCTATTCGGGCACTCGAGTCTCTACCCGATCTTATGCAAAGGGTTCTGTCCCAGGCGAACCATATTGAGGCCATTTCGGAGAAGTATTACAGATGCAGGAACTGGCTCTTTTTAGGACGAAAATACAACTACCCCATTGCCATGGAAGGCGCATTGAAACTCAAAGAAGTCTCCTATATCCATGCGGAGGGGTATGCGGCGGGAGAGATGAAACATGGCCCCATTGCGCTGATCAACCCGGAGATGCCTACGGTGGCGATCATACCAAAGGATGAGATGTATGAGAAAATGACCAGCAATATTCACGAGGTCAAGAGCCGCAAGGGCCCGGTGATCGCTATTGCCACAGAGGGTGACGACAGAATAAGAGACGTTGTTGACGACCTGATCGAGGTCCCCGCTACCCTCGATTTTTTGAATCCCCTCTTGACCGTCATTCCCTGCCAGCTTCTGGCGTATTATTGCGCCAAGTTCCTTGACCGGGATATTGATAAGCCGAGGAACCTGGCAAAAAGTGTGACTGTGGAATAGAAGCGATTGGGGGAATTGGAACCTCCCAGCGCGGAATTCGGAATGCGGAATGCGGGATTTCTGTCATTTTGGATTTTGGATTTTGGAATGTGGATTCAAGAAATCAGACACCCGAAACCGGTAACCTGCAACTGAATGACAATCGAATGACGGCCGCAGGCCAAATGACAGCGAAGCGAATGACCGTTGAATGACGGCGAAGCCAAATAGCAACCGCTCCTCGGCATTCAGTTTCCGGCCAAACCGGGTTCGATAGATTTCCGACCCGCTTATCTATTTCTCTTGTCTGGAACAGGGCTGTCGGCTAAAATACATTTCTGTCATATCATCGTGCTTTAACTTACATAAATGTATTTTCGAGTGCCGGCAGCCCTCTTCATAAAATCAGATAAAAGGCTGGAAAAACATCTACTTTTCACGGTTTCTTTCCGGTTGGCACCGGGATTGCAGAAACACTTTGGAAAAGACTTTGGAAAAGATTGAAGCTCTAAGAAAATGTTTACTTTGAGCAAGAAGGAGGAGACGCCATGGAATGCCAGGGTATAGAGGATGTGAAAAGAGTTGTAGAAGAAAAGGATATCAGTTTTATCCAATTCTGGTTTACCGATGTGTTGGGCGTGCTGAAGACCTTTGCTATCACGCCGTCTGAGTTAGAAGAAGGTCTGACAGAGGGGATGGGATTTGATGGTTCTTCCATTGAAGGATTCGCCAGAATTCATGAGAGTGACATGATCGCCAAACCGGATCCGACAACTTTCCAGTTGGTACCGTGGCGGGGCGGGGAGCGGCCGGTGGCCAGGATGTTCTGCGATATCCTGAATCCTGACGGCACGCCCTATGCCGGAGACCCGCGTTATGTCCTTAAAAGGCTGTTGAATAAGATCGCAGACAAGGGGTACACGTTTTATATAGGCCCTGAGTTAGAGTATTTTTACTTTAAAAATGATAAGCACACCGACATCTTAGATACAGGGGGCTACTTTGATTCAAGACCCCTGGACATGGGAAGCAACTTGAGGAGGGACACGATCTTTGCGCTCCAGTCCATGGGGATTCGGGTCGAATACAGCCATCATGAGGTGGCGCCGAGCCAGCACGAAATCGATCTTCGGTACCGGGAGGCCCTGAAGATGGCGGACAATACCATGACCTATCGTCTGGTGGTAAAGGAGATAGCGAGGCAGCATGGGGTGTATGCGACATTTATGCCGAAGCCGATTTTTGGTAAGAATGGAAGCGGGATGCATGTCCATCAATCCCTTTTCAAGGGTGACAAAAATGCCTTTTATAATCCTGATGATCAATACAACCTCTCTGATTTGGCCAAGTATTATATCGCCGGATTGATGCGTCATGCGCCTGAGATTACGGCCGTGTGCAACCAGTGGGTGAATTCCTACAAGCGGTTGGTGCCGGGGTATGAGGCCCCGGTATACGTATCGTGGGCCAGGAGAAACAGATCTGCAATGATCAGGGTGCCCATGTATAAGCCGGGCAAAGAAAATGCCACAAGGATAGAGTTCAGGTCTCCCGACCCCGCCTGCAATCCGTACCTCGCGTTTGCGGTGATGTTGGGTGCGGGACTCGAAGGTATTGAAAAGAAATACGAGTTGCCCGATCCGGTTGAAGAGGACATCTTTGAGATGAATCCGGCCGAGCGAAAGGCCCACGGGATCACGGACCTGCCGGGCAATCTCTACGCAGCTATTCTGGCCACGGAAGAGAGCGAACTGGTACGGAAGATATTGGGTGACCACGTATTCAACAAGTTTATTGAAAACAAGAGGATTGAGTGGGATGCCTACAGGACCCACGTGAGCAAGTTCGAACTCGATAACTATCTGCCAAAACTTTAGGCGCAAGGCGCGAGGCGTAAGGCGCAAGGAAGCGAGCTTAAACCCGGTATCCAGTCAGAATCTCGGGGTTTTTCAATCGTCAATCGTCAATCGTCAATCCACAGGGGGGACGACAAAAACCATGAAAGATGATTCCATGTCCATTATTGGTCAGAGCCTTTTCGGTTTTCAGGCTGCGCTAACAGAAGCGGGGTCCTGTTTCGAAGAATATCTGGACAAATACTATTATAACAAATGGAAAAGCGACACCCTCTATTCGGCCATGGCCTTGCGCACCACTTTTGTGAATGCCATGCATCAATTCCTGGCCGATGAGGGGCTTTTCAACCTGGAGCGGGTGCAGATAAGCCCCGTAACAGACCCATTGGCACACGATGTTGAACATACGCCCAAGATCGATTACAAGGGCCAGCGGTATGTGATGACACACAGCATGATCTATTCCAAGTTCCTGGCGTGTCATCATCCGAAGGTCAAGGGGGTGTTCGTGGATTCTCCCAATATCAGGCTGGAGATCGAGAGCCCGGACCGGATGCAACGGGGCAAATACCTGATCGATTTCAGCCAGATGGACCTGGAGGTGCGAAGGAACCGTGGGATTGACCTGGAAACCTATTTGAAAAAGCCGGAAATGGTCAAGCGTATCCTTTCCGAGGACCATGAAAAGGGGATGGATCTGTTTGAGCGGATGATTGTTCATGCAATGACCCGATTGGTTGAGAAAAACGAAGATGATTTAAAACGGCTTGGAGTGGCGATTGAGGTGCCCAGACAGCCCTTTCCCCGTTTTAGATGTGATGAAAGCAAGGAGAGATTCGGCAGGAATTATGAGGAGAGACTGGGACAGGAGATCCGGGAACCTTTTTTCTGGATTACCGGGATCTTAAGAGAGAACTACGATCTGGTATATCCGTATCTGAGACCCCAGGGAAAGATTTCCATGTCTGAAATAACCTCCGACATGGTTTATAATTACGACATCTGCGCAAAGAGCATCATTCGAGATACAGGGGAGCAGACGCCGGCCCTTGAGGTGCTTTCCGGGGCTGTCCGGGAATGGCTTTACGAACCGATTGTCGAAAGGCTCGTCGATAACGGGATCATTCCTGCAAGACCGGTCATATTCGATGGGAATATAAGAAACATCGATGAGTTGGGTGGCTACGGGCCATTTTTAATGATAGCCGCCAAGAAAGACAGCAAGGGGAGACCCACATTCCCTGAGACCTACGGCGGCGGTATCGGGGTGGAGAGGGCATTATATGCGATCTGCCGCGGGCCTGAGGTCAGCAAGGTCGATGATATTACCTGTTTTGGGAAAAATCCGGACAGTCACCAGATTTATATGTTTTAGCCGCCAGAAACACGTAACCTCGCCAGATTCGCAATTTTCCCGACAGAAAGGATTCAGTCCGGAAATGACTGTTACAGACGGGCGCAGTTTAGCGCTCTTTTATTGCCAGAACGTCCCGGAGAGCGGCGAAAAAGAGAGACAGGCCCTGGAGAAGAAATATGGAGGCCTGATCCACCTATTTCCCCTCCCTTGCAGCGGGCGACTCGATTCTGTTCATCTCCTGACCGCATTAGAGGATTTAGCTGATGCGGCCTATCT
>JACNIU010000169.1 GCA_014382905.1 Desulfobacterales bacterium | reverse complement strand
AAACGGCATAGGAAAAATGAACCTGGTTATCCTCCCGTGAATCGTGTCAGATGAACGTCACAGATTGCGCATGGTCCTCAGTTGCGCCAACTCCCATACATAGTCGTACAGATGGAGCCCCTTGCTCGCAGCAATGATCTCACCGTCCTCCACCCCGATGCTTGACGCCATATACTCTTTCAGGAGTTGTATGGCCCCTAAGTTTGCCGGAAAACCGTTCCAGAGGTCCCACGACCTGAAATAGACCACGAAATGGAGCTTCTGATCCCTGATGCGGGTATCTATCCCACGGAGGCAGGGCGGATCACCCAGATAGATCGCCTGCGGGTCACCCACAGTCATATACGCCTGGTTTGTCTCAAAACCGTCTTCCCTGTACATACGGATGACCTCGGCGATCTGTGGCTCTAAGTATTGGCCATAGGTATAGTCCTCGCCCGGCTGTTTAGCCGATGTCATGAGGTAAGGGAGGTACTCCTCTAAATAGCCTTCAGCCACCGGGTTCGGAATGCCGAGGGCAGGGGGGATATCGGGCAGAAGCGGGCGGACCCCGGGATATCTGACCTGGATGGTGACATAGTCGAATTCGAGTCGCTTCTGTCCCTGGTAACTGCCCCTCTCGATGACATATTTCCTCCCTGTCTCGATCAATTTGTAGACGCACTGAAACCATGCATCCGGCAGATCCCGTGCTTCAATGAATTCCAGCTTCATAAGAAACGGTCTCCTTTTAATTTTTTGAGCGGCATGACCCAATGCCTTGCCAATTTTGCAGCGGGAGTAGCCCATTGTCAATTCAAAAGATGAGACCTTTGCAAAACGCCCCCTTTTGCTCTCCGAGGCGTAGGCTCGCCTCTACGAGCCGGAGGCCCGATTTCTGCGCCTGCCCCGTAGCTCCGGAAGATGGTACTGGGGTCAGGCTCAAATTTTAATCCTCGAAATACTCAATGTATTCCTGCCTGCCCCGTGGAATGCGAAGCCTATTCCTCTGGGGTGGTTAAAACATTCGCCTTCCCCTCCGGGGCATAGGCCCTACAGGCCGGAGGCTTGAACTCGAACAAAATTGAGCATTTTTCAAAGGTCTCAAGATGATTTGTTGCGAAACCATTAACGCATAGAACAAAACCCGTGTGATTTTGAGAGTTAAGCAAGCTCTGATGTTGACTGTTTTTTCCTGAAATGTTAGTTGAAGCCTGTAGGCAGACGATGAGGCTAACTCATCGGGATAAACGGTGTCAGGCTTTGGAGAAAGGAAGGATAAAGAAATGTCCAGGAAAAAACTCACTGTTTTGGATCTTCAGGAAATGAAAGAAAGAGGCGATCGGGTTGTCTGGGTAACCGCATATGACTTCATCACTGCACAGCTCGCAGAACAAGCTGGCATCGATATGCTATTGGTGGGGGATAGCCTCGGGATGTGTATCTATGGTTACGATGGCACCATCCCGGTGACGATGGATCAGTGTATCTATCACTGTGAGGCAGTCCGCAGGGCTGCACGAAACACATTTGTTATTGGCGACATGCCCTTTGGTTCTTATCAGATCAGTACCGAGGCGGCCATCGCCAATGCCGTCCGGTTCCATAAGGAGGCTCACGTTGACGCGGTCAAGTTAGAGGGCGGGGCACGTGTAGCCGACGTTGTCAGAGGTATCGCCAACAGCGGCATGTTAGTTATGGGCCACATAGGGCTCACCCCCCAGTCTTCCAACGCCCTGGGCGGATTCAAAGCCCAGGGTCGAACAGCGGAGACAGCCATGGCAGTGATTGAGGACGCCCGTATCGTTTATGAGGCCGGAGCGTTTTCCATATTGATAGAGGCAGTTCCCCCGGAGGTTACCCAGATTATCCGGGACGATCTCCCCATCCCTGTCTACTCCATTGGTGCCGGGATTCACGCCGACGGCCAACTGATGATCGTCTCCGATTTAGTCGGTCACTTCCAGGCATTCACCCCGAAGTTCGTTAAACGGTATGGCAACGTGGCTGGCGAAATTACCAAGTCTTTTGAAAGTTACATCAAAGATGTTAAGAAAGGTGCATTTCCGGGTGATGAACATACGTACCGGATGATAGACGGCGAGCTGCCCAGGCTGATACATGAACTGAAAAAATAATAACTAACCATCTTCTGGCCAAACAAAACGTGTTTGTGTATCATGAGTAACGTATCAGTTTTCACTGTCAAATTCGGCCACAAGAAATGTGTGATCAGAAGGCTTTTCCATGGCCCTGGCCCCGGTGTCGATCCAGGCAGTGCGGGACCTTTCGGCCAGCGGCGCAGTACCCAAGATATAATCGATACGCCATCCCATGTTTCGTTTAAAGCCGTTCGGTATTCGATAGTCCCAGAAGGTATATTGGTTGTCCTCTTTGACATGTTTCCGGAAGATGTCCACCAATCCCCAGTTAAGTAATTCCAGAAATATGGCCTGCTCATCCGGATGAAATCCCACCTCCCCTTTCAAACCCTGGGGATCAAAGACATCTATGGCCGTAAGCGCCACATTGAAATCTCCTGCCACCAAAAGGCGGGAAGCAGGATCAAAATTTTCGGTAATATGATTGAGAAGATTCTTGAGCCATGCCAGTTTATACTGGAATTTTTCAGAACCCGCCTGGAATCCCTGGGGCACATACACGTTAATCACGGAAATATCTCCGATCCCTGCGCTGATAAACCGCGCCTCGTCCACGCCAAGAACGGGAAGGCTGGTTTGCAGGTTATCCAGTGGGGACTTGCTCAGAATGGCAACGCCATTGTACGATTTCTGTCCGCGAAAAGCCGCATGGTACCCGGCATCCTTTAAGGGATTTAGAGGAAAATCCCTGTCCTGAACCTTGGTCTCCTGAAGAAAAAGGATGTCAGGCGCTTCCCGAACCAGCCAGTCAAGGACGACGGGAAGTCTGGCGCGAATGGAATTCGTGTTCAATGTGGCGACTTTCATGGTCTCTATCCTTCTGTAAATCTGGCCTATGCCATATCACGTTGGTCTTTTCTTATCAATGACAAAAGCAGCTCCGGAGCCGCATGAAGCGGCTTGATATATGGAAGCCCTTATCCTATACTGCCTTTAAATTCGTTTTTTGCTCAGAGACGCGGCCAAGGTTCCAGCCCACTTGAACGAGAGGAGACAGACAATGAATCAGAAAACGATGCATTTATGAGTCCATGATCCCTGATGTGACGGTGTTTAATACAGCCTGGTTGATTGAGAAAGACCTGAGTGAGTTCTACGAACGCATGACAGGGAATGCCCAGGGACCATCCGTCGCAGCGCTTAAGATGCTTGCCTCCTGGGAAAAGGCCCACGAGAAGTTCTTCAAAGAATACCGGGACAAACTTACCGAAACCTATTCGAAAATGCCCTGGGGAGGTTAAGTAAATAAGGGAGATGCCAAGATCCTGATTGCAGGGACAGATTGAGGATACCGGCAATGTGTAGAATTCTAATTATTTACCATTCTCAAGACGGCCATACCCAAAAGATGGCCGAAAGCGTAGCCGGAGGCGCCGGCTCTATCAAAGGTGTGACCGTCGTCCTCAAGAGGGCAGCAGAGGCGGGCCTCCGCGACCTGCTGGAGTGCGACGGCCTGGCAATAGGCTCTCCCGAGTACTTCGGGTATATGGCCGGTATGGTGAAGGACTTTTTTGACAGGACGTATCAAGAGGCGCTCGGAAGAAAAGAGGTGCTCAAAAAGCCTTATGTGGTCTTTATCAGTGCCGGAAATGACGGGACGGGGGCCTTGAATAGCATAGAACGTATTTGCACCGGATACAGGCTCAAAAAAATCTATGATCCGGTCGTGGCCAGAGGAGAAATTAATCAGGAGACCCTCATCAGGTGTGATGAGTTGGGGAAGACGATCGCGGCCGGATGCAAGGAGGGGATATATTAGGGCGCCCCCGGGAATCCTGAGACGGATCACCTGAGGGGCGTATCCCGGTTTATAGGGTTAGGAAAAATGAATATTCTTTTTGTTTGCAGTGCAAATGTGAGCAGAAGTTTTTTGGCGGAAAAGCTGCTGAAGAAAGAACTCGAAAGACAAAACATAAAAGATGTTTCGGTCTCATCAGCGGGCCTGTATACGTTTGACCTCAATCAAGCTGATCAGAATATGGTTGCCTACCTCTCAAAGCGCGGAATACCGCCAGGAGAACACAAGCCTAAACAGATTTCGAAACAGGATATCGATTGGGCAAATATTATCCTGGTGATGGAAAATGACCATGCAACAAAGATAATAGATTTGTGGCCCGAGGCGAAAGACAAACTGGTGTTCTTCGGTAGATTTGTTTCAGCAGGCCCGAGCATAGACGACATCGTTGACCCGTTTGGCAGGTCCTCATATCACTATCGGCTGGCCCAGTCTCAAATTACTTTAGCCATTAACAATTTTATGAATCTATTATTGAAGAATAGCACACGTTGAGACCCTTAAAAGGAGTAAGATGTGAGCATCAAAATACACATTCATAAGACACACCGGCAACATACCAATGAATTTGAGGTGGTCGAGGTTGAAGGAGATACGGTCGGAAAATGCCTTGACCGTCTGATAAGGCAGTTTCCTGCCATGAAAGAGGTGCTTTTCGACAGGAATGGCAAGTTACTCAATGTTATTGAGATCTATATTAACATGAAAAGCGCCTTTCCGGATGAGTTGGCCAAACCTTTGAAAGACGGGGATGAGATCCACCTGACGGTCATGCTTGCGGGGGGATAGGCATAAGGAGACCTTTGAAAAATGCTCAATTTTGTTCGAGTTCAAGGAAGGCGAATATTTTAACCACAGGAATACATTGAGTATTTCGAGGATTAAAATTTGAGCCTGACGCAGAAATCGGGCAAAAGGGGGCGTTTTGCAAAGGTCTCATAAGGAAAACAATGTTTAACTGTGAGACGAAATTGCAAAGGGGTGAGTGTTCGGAGTGGCTATTTCAGGCCAAGAGCGAGCCTGAAAGCCCAGTTAAGGACAAGCATCGTGACGATTAGCCAGCTTGCGCGCACCGATTTCATTCGTCGAAACAGCCCGCTTACGACCTTGACACCCATTAAGAGGGCAGTCAGGTGCCACGCGAACATGAGAGATGTTCCTATATAGGCCAGACAGGCGAGAGGAGTGTCGTTGAGCGCGAAGCCCCAGTCGCCATTGGCGAGCGCCCAGAACGAACGGGTAAAACCGCAGAACGGGCATGGATAACCTGTCAGGCTCAGAAAGGTACATTTCTTCACGGGCAGAAGATCGCATGAAACATAGTGTGGCAGCAACAATGCTATTCCTGTCATCAGGGCGAGAGGGAGGTGCGATACGACCACGTCCCAGTAGGAATCCGGCCGTGCCCAGGACAAAAAAGGGGGAAATTTGGCCCTGGACCACCGACCGTTAAGGATGTGCATTTGGCGACCTCTACGATGGCTGGACCCTATCAATATCTTCTTTTGCGCTCTCGTCCAACGCCTTCTCGGCAGAGAACTCAGATACGTTCCCACCAAATAAATCCCGGTAAGCCACTGTCAGGATACAGGCCTGAATTGGAAGAGTGAAAATCAGACCGACACCGCACGCGATCACGCCGATACTGCCGATAATGTTTGTAACAACTGAAAAGCCTAAGAATGGCCAG
This sequence comes from Desulfobacterales bacterium, assembly GCA_014382905.1. Taxonomy (GTDB): domain Bacteria; phylum Desulfobacterota; class DSM-4660; order Desulfatiglandales; family Desulfatiglandaceae; genus JACNIU01. The sequence goes on along the minus strand of JACNIU010000169.1, from coordinate 4,759 downwards.
AAATTGATCTTGACCTTGTTGAAACTCTCCACAGAAGCAGGCCAGAATTCCCTCCGTTTATCCACAATCAGAAATAGCCCGAACATCAGCAGGGCGTGAGCAACAAAGACGACAAAAATAGACGCCAGCTGCCCTATGCAGGGGATCAAACCAAGAACCATCGACGCCACAAAAAGCGAAATTCCCCATATGATTATAAAGAGGAAAGAGTTCAGGAAGTATTCGAACCCCTTAAACAGGGTTCCGACCTCCGGCCTGGCCCCCTTTTTGTCAAGGAATCCGAAGGTGATTAAGAGAACGCCCGCAAACATCGGACCCGCAAGGACCCCGACCGTTACCGTACTGAGTACAACGGCGATAAGCGAGGCTAGAACGAGTGTGCCGAAATTTTCTTTATAAAGGTTGAATCCTTTTTCGATCCACTCACCGAATTTGACTTCTGCTTGATCCATTTGGTCCCTCCTGATTAAATACAGACCTCGTTCAGTGGTTAAGGGGTTGACCGTCATCATTACTATATATTGATTCTCATTGCATATCAAGCCGAATATCCTTCATCCCGGAAATACCCCCGCTTTCCAGAAAGGACCTGCGAAGGCCATTCTGTCCACTTGATGTTTCTTCACGATCATGATACAAAACTCACCTATAACGGAGGCAAACTTGAATCCCTTCTATAACGCAGGAAAGAGCTTTGAATAATCTGACACGTTTTTTTCTGATCGCCGCCTCTTCATGGGCATTCTTCCTCCCATTTGACGTCATTTATTTCGTAAGAGTGCAGATATCCTTTGCTGCCGATGAAATCGCTTCTCAAGGCATATCGAATGACGGTTCAAAAAACCGGGACCGACATGACAGACCTCCGCAACCGCAGCCAAGCAAGCTGACCCCCGCGCAACTATACGCGGGTGAAATTCTCTCTTATCTGTTACAGGTAGTTCTGGGACAGGCCGGCGAACTTAGCCTGAGAAAAGACTGGAGGACAAGGGGAATTCATGAAAACCTGGATTTCAGTACCATTGTTGAAGTCATGACCCAGTCTGAGAAAAACCAGCATGATGTGATGGTCCTTGATCCAAATATCCTGGATCTCACAAGGACCCTTTATTATTACGACGAGAGGCTGAGTCTCTATAAGGGTGATTTCAGTGTTGCCAGTGTCTATCCGGCGCCTGAATTTATAGCCATCAGGTTGCTCCTGCTGCAAAAAATTGACCGCGCAGAAAAGGTAGATTTTGAGGCCCTGATCGATCGGGAAAGGCTTTTGCTAAATCAAGACGCAGCGCCCTCACCGGAAGACCTCAATGCCATGAACCTCCGTCCCGATGAGCTGAAACTGTTGAGAGAAATCATCAGAAGCGAACCACACATATACAAGTACTTAAGATCTCCCTTCCTGATTAAGGCTTTTTATGAGGCAGGCGCAATTGCAGGAGGGGAGTCAGTTAAACAGAGCATTCGTGAAGCAAGCTACAGGAGGTACCCCTGCAGGCGCTTTCGAGGTTCGGATAGGCGCGATGCCCTGAAAATACTCTTCTTGCCATCCATGACGATGGATTTCTATCATGGAGACAGCCACGCAAGTTTGTCACAGCATGGCTTCAAACCTTCCGAGTTTTTTGATAAAATGGCGAAAAAATTAGCGGAGGATATACTTTCATCAACAAAGATCCGTGTGAGAGAAGAAATCATCAAGCCTGGAAACGGTAAATCTGAAATCAGCATGACTCAATGGAACAAGCTGTGGGCTCAAATCGTCAAGGAAAATATATCTTTCTATATTGAAGATGAAAGACCGCTTGTCATATACCCGGAGAATGCCGAACAGGTCATACGGGAGGTCTGTCCGGAGGCTGACTTCACGGTTATCCTCTTAGGAAAAAATGTCTACAGAACGATATACTTTGACAAAACGAGAGACATATATCCCTTTGCCGACCGCCTTTACATTGACATCATGGACATCAAGCATTCAGAAACAGAAGAGGAAATGGAAAAAGTCGGCGATTTCATCTGCTCAAGACTCAATAACCATATACGTGGACGCATCGCAAGGGAAACGGCTTCAACTGAATGAACTACCCGCCGCAAGCAGCGGGGAATTAAACCCTACAGATTTCGCATCGCACTCCAAGTGATTAGAGTAATCAGTGTAATCTGCGAAATCTGTGGATTAAAAGAGGGGCTGAAGCCGCAAAGAGAACTCATTTTCTGCTCTAAGCCTCTTGACATTTTCAGAAATTTATTGTTTTCACGGATTTTTTATTCAAATGTCTATTCACACCAAGAGAGTCATTTTCTTCGGATTTATCCTCATCCTTATGGTCGGAGTGTTGATGTCCGTCGGGGTTGCGCGTTTTCTTGTTCATCCGGCCAAAAAAAAAGCCCCTGACCAGATCTTTTTTGTACGTGAAGGCGCAACGTTAAGGGAAGTTGTTGGTGACCTTGAAAAAAAAGGGATCATTACCAACAAAACTCCCCTCCTGTTGTGGAGCCGGCTCACGGGGTACGGGAGCAAGATAAAGGCAGGCGAATACCGTCTTAACAGCGGAATGGCTCCCTTGAAGGTCCTCAATATCTTGAGCAGGGGAATCATCATAACCCACCCCATAACCATCCCTGAGGGATTTACCATAAGACAGATTGCTGAAGGATTTGCGGAGAAAGGGCTTGCGGACAGGGCTGAATTCCTGGCACTTGCAGATAATCCGGAGATTGTGAAAGGCTATGCTATCCCGGGACCCAGCCTTGAAGGGTATCTATATCCCGATACCTACCGGTTCGGCCGCGGTCAGCCAACCAGACTGATCGTTGATGTCATGGTTAACCGTTTTTTTGATATAATTGCCCCCCTGCGCCAGAGGATAGAAGCATCGGGCATGACGCTGCGCCAAGTGATAACAATGGCATCCCTCATTGAAAAGGAGACCGGACTGAGCGAAGAGAGGCCTGTCATTGCGAGTGTTTTTCTGAATCGACTAAGAAAAGGGATGCGACTGGACAGCGACCCAACCGTTATATATGGCCTCCGGGACTTTGACGGAAACCTTACAAGCAAAGACCTGGATACACCTACCCCTTATAACACCTATGTTATTAAAGGACTACCTTTGGGCCCCATTGCAAACCCGGGCAAAGAGGCCATCAAGGCCGTTTTGTACCCGGCAAATACCGATTACCTCTACTTTGTTTCCAAGAATGATGGAAGTCACCATTTTTCCAGAACCCTGGCCGAACATAACAGAGCAGTCAGAATGTATCAGAAGAAAGGGAGAGGGGCCCGCACAAAAACATCTTGACAGGTCTGCCTGTATACAGTACACAAAAGCCGTTAAGGTGCCCTTTGTTTTTTGTAACAGTTTCGCCGTTTAAAACAAAGCGTTGGGCCATGAGGGTCTCTTTTCCAAAGGACGTAACAAAAATTGTCCGGAGCGTATAGAACGCCCCATTGACGTTCAATAGAGGTTCCGGGCAGGCAGAGGCGGTGTCCGTTTAAATGAATACCTTTTTCTGGGGCTGTCCAGTGACGAATTTCAAATCCTCGCTGCCGTTCCTATGAAACGATCCACGTATTTACGTCCTTTGGGAAAGAGACCCTCATGGCCCAGACAACAAACGAATGATTGTTTCAAGAAGCTAAAGTGATACTGTTTTTTTAATCATTTTTATTGCATAAATTGATCGGTGCGCCACTCAGGGTCCTATTTCAGGATCTCTGAATCATCTGTGTAATCTGCGCCTGCCCCATGAAATGCCTTTTTTCTTTCATCGGGGTAGTCTGTGGATGGAATTGCGGGTAGGTCGGAGTAAATGCTATGGATATCATTGTCTTGATAAAGCAGGTCCCTAATACAACAGAGGTGAAATTGGACCCCAAGACCGGGAACCTCATCAGGGAAGGGATTGAAAGCATCATAAACCCGGATGATCAGCATGCCCTTGAAACAGCAATAGGACTCAAGGAAACCTTGGGAGGAAAAGTGACAGCTATCTCAATGGGTCCGCCACAGGCGGTTGATGCGATATCGGAGGCGCTCGGAATGGGGGTGGACAAGGGGATACTCCTCTCCGACAGGGCATTTGCGGGAGCCGACACGTGGGCCACCTCTTTCACGTTAGGAAAGGCGATCGAAAAGATAGGAACATACGACCTGATTCTGTGCGGTCGTCAGGCCATTGATGGGGATACTGCCCAGATCGGACCCCAGGTCGCTGAATACCTGGGGATCCCCCAGGTCTCCTATGTATACGAAATTGAAAAAACCAGGAAAAAGAGCGTGGTTGTTAAAAGGCGGCTTGAAAACGGGTTTGAACGGCTTGAGTGTACCCTCCCGGCGCTCATGACAGTCATTGGCGAGATCAACAGGCCCCGCTATCCGGACGTGGGGGGGCTGATTGCCGCCTGCGAGGAAAAGGCGCCCATAACCCAATGGAATGCGGCGGATATTGGCGTGCAGACGAGCGAGGTTGGCCTTGAGGGCTCTCTGACCCATGTCATCAAGACATTTTCCCCAAAGTTCAAACGGGAAGGAGATATCTTGAAAGGAAATACCAGGGAAGCAGTATCCGGGCTAATCGGAAAATTGAAGGAAAATAGGCTCATTTAAAAGCTGAAGATGAGAGACCTTTGAAAAATGCTCAATTTTGTTCGAGTTCAAGCCTCCGGCCCAGAGGGGCCTACGCCCCGGAGGGGAAGGCGAGAATTTCAACCACAGGAATACATTGAGTATTTCGAGGATTAAAATTTGAGCCTGAC
>JACNIU010000081.1 GCA_014382905.1 Desulfobacterales bacterium | reverse complement strand
TGATGTGGCGTGCCCGAAGAGATAGAAAAGATGAGCGCAGGACAGTGGGTCCTTGACGGATACTAAGAACCATCAAACTTATTTAGGAGGGGAATCCATGAAAAAAAGCATCTGTTTTTTGTCCTTTGTGTTTGTCCTTTCGGTTGTCTGGTTAACTGCGGTGCCCTTTGTATCGGCTGTCGAGCCGATTGTTGTCGGCGTGCCTACCTCTTTAGGGTTTCTGGAGGGTAAGGAGTCGCTCAAGGCCGTTGAGATGGCAGTGGACGAGATCAACGCCGCAGGCGGTGTCAAGGTTGGAAATTCAATGAGGCCTTTTAAAATCGAATCCATCGACCTGCGGGACGCAGCGGCAGGAGTGCCTGTTCCGGAGGCACTCTTGGGGCTGGAGAAGATCATATTGGAAAAGAAGCCCACAGCCCTTCTGGTTGGGCCCTTCCGCTCCGAGGCTTTATTGGCCGGGATGGATATCATATCCAAATACAAGGTCCCACTCCTGGGGAGCATCGCCATGAGTCCCGGGACAGAGGCAAAAATCAAGAAAGACCCCGAGAAATACAAGTATATATTCAGGGTTTCCATGAATGTCATCTATTGGGTAAAGCTCTTAAGCGGCACCATGGGTTCTCTGAAGAATGAGTTTGGTTTCAACAAGGTCTATTTGATGAATCAGGACATCGCATGGGCCCGCGGTACCGCCGGATTTATGGCCACGAAATATTTTCCCAAGGCCGGATGGGAAATCCTGGGCCACGACCAGTATCCCACGGGTTCCTCTGACTTTTCCTCTGGACTGATGAAGGCCAAGAGCGGGGGGGCCAACGTCGTGTTTACCTGCTTTGACATGCCCCAGAGCGGGGTATTGGTCAAGCAATGGAAAAGTATCAAGGTCCCTGCCTTGATCGCCGGCTTTATATCCCCCATGGCAGGACAGGTGGCCTGGAAGACCTTTGACGCCAAGATCGGCGGGCTTATGAATGCCATCTTTGAGATAGGAAACATGCCGACGGCAAAATATCCTCCTGCCAAGGCATTTTATGACGCATACCTGAAGAAATATGGAGAAGGGATCCAGTCAGGACATGGCCCGGCTCCTTCCTATGAGTCCGTATACATCCTGAAGGATGCCATTGAGAGGGCAGGTTCACTGAATGCGGACGACATTGTGGCCGCCGTGGAGAAAACAGACAAGAAGGGTGTCATGGGGAGGATCAAATTCGACGAGGGGCATCAGGTAATTTATGGAACCGACCCGGAAAAGACAGCGACGGGATGCTTTTTTCAATGGACAGAAGACGGCAAGAGGACGATCGTGTACCCCGACAGCCTTGCCGAGGGGAAAATTGTCCTGCCACCATGGGTGAAAACGGCGAAATAAGACTCTTGACCTGGGCCGCCCTCTTTTTTCAGGCCCACGGGGGGCGCGCCCGACTAATCCCTTTTCCGGAAAAAAAGAGAAAGCCCATTTTCGATGCTGCTGAGCACTCTTGTATACGGCTTTGTCAATAGCATAATTCTTGCCCTGGTGGCACTTGGTTTCAACCTGACCTTCGGCATTAGCGGGGTTGCAAACTTTGCCTACGGTGCCTTTTACATCCTTGCGGGATTTGTCGCCTGGGTCCTGTTCAACTCACTGGGCCTCCCCTATATCCTTGCTGTCTTCTTTTCTGTCCTCCTGACGGCCTTCGCAGGGGCCTTGATGTACCGTTTTGTCCTCCTCAGGATCAGGGGCATGGTGCTGTCCGAGGTCATCGCCTCATTCGGAATCGGTCTGGCGATCCTCGAATTGTTCAAGTACATGGGCTTCATCGGTTTTGAATATACCCTGCCGGTGTTTGTGGATTTCAGCATCGATATCGGTCAGGTCACCATTGACATGCAACGGATCTTTATCGTGATCATTGGTGTCGGTCTGACAGGATTTCTCTGGTTCTTTACCCACCATACCCGGACGGGACTGCGCTTCAGAGGTATTGCACAGGATGAGAGAACGGCATTGAGCCTGGGCATCAATTCTGACCGGGTGGCAGCCCTGAGCGTATCCTTTGGCGCCGCCTACGCCGCAATAGCAGCCGTGGTGATATTGCCCTTGGGCACCATTACTGTTGAACATGGCTATGATGTCCTGATAAACGCCTTGGCTGTATGCATTGTTGGAGGCCTTGGCTCCACAGGTGGTGTGGTCATCGCATCTTTTCTGATCGGCTATGCAGAGACCTTCACGGCGACCTACCTTGGGAGTCACTGGGTCATGTTAGTGCCGTTGGCGGCTATCTTGGGCATACTCGCCATCAAACCATCCGGTATTTACGGAAAGCAGAAGGAATTGGAGGAGAGGATATAGGGGATTTTGGATTGCGGAATGCGGAATGCGGATTTTGGATGCGGAATGCGGCCTCCGGCCCGGAGGGAATGCGGGATCCGCGAGGAGTGAGTCAAGTAGGAAGAGGGGAAAAGTGGAGAAATGAAGCGGCGAAAAGAAAGAATAGACAGGGGGATAAAGGTAAGATCGGAAGATATTTTTGCCCTCTGCTCGTGGAGGGAGATGCTCTATCTGTCTTCCCCGAGGTTGTTTCCCGTAGTGGGCCTGATTGTCCTGTCTTTTGTCCTGAGCATTTACTGGCAGAAGGTCCTTCTCTCTGTATCCGTCTTTGCCCTCCTGGCCATTAGCTGGGATATCCTGGCAATAAGCGGGATGATATCCTTAGGACAGGCCCTCTTTTTCGGAATGGGGGCCTATCTGTCCGGTATCATGAATCATGCCTGGGGCCTGTCCCCCTTCATAACCATCCCCATAGCTACCGTAACGGGCGGGCTTTTTTGTACCCTGTTACTCCTGCCGGTCTTGAGGCTGCGCGGAATCTACTTTTCCATGGTTACCTTAATCCTGCCCCTGATGCTCGTCAGGATTGTAGAAGCCACAAAGATCTTCGGGGGGACCGAGGGGCTGACCGGGCTGACTGCCTTCCCTTATAGAGGGGTGGAACTCTATTTAATTATTTTTGCCCTCCTGGCCGCCCTCTTTGGATTCAGGCGCCTGATGGATTCTGATTTTGGCCTGGTCTTAAAAGGGATAAATGATAATGACCGATCTGTCATGAATGCGGGGATAAACATTTACTGGTTCAAGGCGCAGGCCTTGTTCATTGCCAGCTCTGTGGGGGCTTTTGCAGGCGCCTATATGACCCACGTGTATATGTTTGTAGGGATGCCTGTGTTCGCCCTGGACTATTCTATTCTCCCCATTGCAGCCGCCGTCGTGGGCGGTACCGGGACCCTTGCAGGTCCCATGTTGGGGGCTTTTATTCTTGTACCCCTCTCAGAGATCCTGAGAGGGCTTGGCGGACTCAGGATCGTGTTTTACGGGCTGTTTCTTGTGGTATTCACCGTAGCCATACCAGAGGGGATTTTTCATTACATACGCAGAAAATACCATCAACTTGAAAGATGGGTCGAGGTGGAAGCGTGAGCCCTTCACCCCTGCTGAAGGTATCCAGCCTCTCCAAAAAGTTTGGCGGGGTGCTGGCCGTAAATAGTGTTGATTTTGAACTGACGGAGGGGGAACTCTTAGGTCTTATCGGACCTAACGGATCCGGCAAGACCACGGTCGTCAATCTGTTGACCGGTTTTGTGAAACCAACAACCGGTGAGGTCTGTTATAAGGGACGGGACATAACCGGTTGGCCCCCTTACAAGATCGTCAGGCTCGGCATCGCCAGGACATTTCAGATGGTACGGCCTTTTTACCAGCTCCCGGCCTTTAAGAATATGATTATTCCCCTGTACTCGCCCAGGGTCAAAGGGCTGGCAGGCGGGAGATATGGAGACCGAAATGCAGTGGCCCTGGACCTGCTGGAAGAGGTAGGTTTCGAGAGAGACTCCTTTGTGGCATATAAGGTGGCCAGCGCCCTTCCCCAGGGATATCTCAAGCGACTGGAACTGGCCAAGGCAATCGCCCTGCAACCGGATCTTCTTATCCTGGACGAGCTTTTCTCAGGTCTGAGCTTGGCTGAAGTGGCCAGTATCGTCCCCATCATTGAAAAACTCCGTATGCAGGGGAAGACCATTATCATGATAGAGCACCGGTTGAAGGAGCTTTTCAGGATTGCCGACAGGGTCATGGTCCTTAACTACGGGGGGAAGATCGCCGACGGGAAGCCATCTGAGGTTATGGAAAGCGGGGAGGTCAAGAAGGCCTATCTGGGTACGGAGGCCGTGTGAAGGGAGAAGAGAGAGGATGACAGATGCTTGAAGTGCGTAACCTGATGGTTTTTTTTGAAAATGCCCTGGCCCTCAACGAGTTTTCCATGGAGGTCAGCGAGGGGGAAATCGTCGGGGTTATCGGGTCCAACAGTGCGGGCAAGACGACCCTTATGAATACCGTCTCAGGCCTCATCATAGACATGAAGATCAAGGAGCAGCGCAAGGGTGGAGAAAGGATCACCCTATATGGCGAAATTATATTCCAGGGGAAGGATATCACGGACACCCATCCCTACGACCGGGTGAAGACAGGTCTTGTCCTTGCCAGGGAGAGGCATCCCATATTCCCGGAAAGTGATGTGGCCGAAAATCTAAAGATCGCCGGCCATCAGAGAAAGAAGTCAGAGATAAAGGAGATGACCCAGTATGTCTTCACCCTTTTCCCGGCCCTTTCTTATCTGCGACGCCGCAAAGCCGGTTTCCTGAGCGGTGGGGAACAGCAGATGCTTTCCATAGGGATGGCCCTTATTGTCAAACCGACCCTTCTTCTTCTGGACGAGCCCCTGCTGGGACTCAGCCCGATGATGCAGACCATGCTGGTGGAAGCGATCCAGAATCTGAGGAGGGATTCGGGCCTCACCATTTTCATAACAGAACAGTTTGCCCGGCCCATACTTCCTATAATCGACAAGGGTTATGTTATTGAGAACGGGATGCTCACACTTACCGGGACAGGAGCGGAGCTGATGGGCAACCCTGAGATAAAGGCAGCCTACTTCGGAATTTGACCCCATGGGAAACAGGGAGAATAGCAGCATATTTTCCACATTTGAGGCGGTAGCCCGGAAGCGGGGAGACAACACCGCGGTGATATATCTGGGCACCAGGTACTCTTATCTCAAATTGAAAGATCTGGCCGAAGGCTTTGCCGCCGCCCTGACCGAGATAGGGCTCCGGCAGGGGCAGCGGATCATCATCTATCTTCCAAACAGCATCCAGTGGGTGATCGCATGGCTCGGGATTCAGAGAGTCGGCGGCGTATGCGTCCCCATCACACCCATCTACACGCCTTACGACCTCAAGTACATTGCCAATGATAGCGAGGCAGAGGCGATTATCTGCGCCGATACAAATTTCGGGTATGTGACAAAGGTATTACCTGAAACCCGCCTGAGCAAGGTAGTTGTGACCCGAATGGCCGATCTTCTTCCCTGGTGGAAGAGGTTATTTGGACACCTCTTTGACATTATACCCAAGGGAAAGATAGCCTACCACAGGGACACCTATTCCCTCAGAAAACTCTTGTCCACTTACCATAGTGGAAAGGGTGCCTTGGAGCGATCGGCGGAAGAGGGGAACCCGGTGGTGGAAATCCTCTATACGGGCGGGACAACCAAGTACCCAAAGGGAGTTCCCATCAACCAGGCACTCTTTCTTACCAGCGCGGAGGAGAACATAAGGATAAGCGAACCGCTCTTTCCGGCAGAGCAAAACATCATCATGGGAAATGCCCCCCTCTTTCATATCCTCGGTCAAACGTGTGCCTTGAGTACCCTTTTGGTGGGCGGGACCCTGATGCTGCAACCAAAGGTCAATCTTGACGCCACACTGGAATCGATCGAGCGATTCAGGGCCAAGACCATGATAGGCGTCCCCACCCTTTACCGCATGATCTTAGAGCATGACCGGCTCGACCAGTACGACTTGAGTTCGGTGGAATACTGGTACAGTGCAGGCGACGTACTTCCGGTTGAAGTGGGAAAACGATGGTACGAGAGATTTCACAGGGTCATTTATCAGGGATACGGCGCCACCGAGACCTGCGGCGGTGTATCCATGTGCCCCGTGGACATTGATAATCCGCCAAAGAGCGTGGGAACCATCGTTGCCAGCAAGACTGTCAAGATCGTGGATGCCGAGACCCTAACTCTTGTTGCTCCCGGGGAACCCGGCGAGTTGCTCGTCTCATCGGAACATATGGTCACCGGATATATTAACAAGCCTGAGGAAACCCTGGAGTCTTTTATTGAAATAGAGGGACGAAAGTGGTACCGCACCGCAGACATCATGTCCATGGACGATAAAGGGAACCTCTATTTTGTTGACCGGACCGTTGATACCATAAAGCATAAGGGGTACCGGATATCGGCTTCGGAGATAGAGGCCGTGCTTCAGGAACATTCTGCGGTCATCGCCTCCTGCGTGGTTGGGGTGGAAGATCCAAAGGTGGGGGAGCGGATTAAGGCATTTGTGGTACTCAAGGAGGATATCAAGGGTATTACGGGATATGATCTGATAAAGTGGTGCCGGACGAGACTCGTCTCATATAAGGTTCCCCAGTACATCGAATTCAGAGATATGCTCCCCAAATCGAAGGTAGGGAAGCTTCTCAGGCGCGAGATCCGGAGCGAGGAGGAGCGGAGGGCAGAAAGCTGATTACGTCAACCACCTCTTTCTTCTCTTATAGTGTTTTACATCCCGGTAACTTTTCTTCTTACCCACCGCTGTAAGGCCGAGATAGAATTCCCTCACGTCGGCATTTTCCTTGAGTTTCTCCACTGTGTCATCCAGAACGATCCTCCCGTTTTCCATCACATACCCGTGGCTCGCGATGGAGAGGGCCAGCCGGGCGTTTTGTTCCACTAAGAGGATGCTGACCCCTTCCTCTTTGTTGATCTGTTGAATAATCTTGAATATCTCAGAGACCAATAAGGGGGAGAGGCCCATAGAAGGTTCGTCTAAAAGCATCAATGTGGGGGTGGACATGAGACCCCTGCCAATGACCAACATCTGTTGCTCACCGCCGCTGATGTAACCGGCCAGGATATTCTTCCGGGCTCTGAGCCTCGGGAAATAATCATAGACCGCCCGCATCTGCTCTCTCATCTTGCCCCTGCTCTTGTTCGTGTGCCCGCCGGCGATGATGTTTTCGTCAACGGTCAGGTCTTCAAATACCCTGCGCCCCTCCATGACCTGGAATATGCCCATGCGGACGATCTCTTCAGGGTATTTCCTGTCGATCCGTTGGCCTTGAAAACTGATGGAACCGTCTGTGACTTCGCCATCCTCAGATTTCAACAATCCTGAAATTGCCTTGAGGGTGGTGGTTTTTCCTGCCCCGTTGTTTCCAAGGACCGTGACAATCTGACCTTTATTTACCTGAAGGGACATCCCTTTCAGGACAAGGACCACATTGTGGTAGATGACTTCGATATTATTGACGACTAACAACGGTTCCATTACGCCCCTAACCTGGAGTAGGTGATGTCCTCTTCACCCAAATAGGCCTTGATGACGTTTTCATTGTGCCTTATCTCCTGCGGTTCCCCCTCTGCGATCTTCTGCCCGAAATCGAGTACACAGATCCGGTCAGATATGTCCATGACCACCCCCATGTCGTGCTCGATCAGAATAATGGTGATCCCCCATTCCTCGTTGACATCTAAGATAAAACGGGCCATGTCTTCTGTCTCTTCGAGGTTCATCCCGGTGGCAGGTTCATCCAGGAGGAGGACTTTTGGTTTCATGGCCAGGGCACGGGCCATTTCCACACGCTTTTGAAGTCCGTAAGGGAGGGCGTGAACCACCTGTTTTCTGATATGTTCTATTTCGAGTAGATCTATGATCCTTTCTTCTATCTCTTTGCGGAGGCGAATCTCTTCGGTTCGTGATTTGCCATAATAGATCCCGCCGGATAGGGATCCCGATGTCAGGTGCACGTGTGCGCCTAACTTAATATTGTCTAAGACGGTCATGTGGGCAAATAGTTCCACGTTTTGAAATGTGCGGGCGATCCCCATTCCGGCTATCTTGTGCGGCTTTATCCGGGAGATATCCCGGCCTTCAAATATAACGCGCCCCTTTTCGGGATGGTAGAATCGATTGATGCAGTTCAGGAGGCAGGTCTTGCCTGCCCCGTTGGGGCCGATAATGGAAAATATCTCCCCCTTTCTGACCCCTGTGGTCACGCCGTTCAAGGCCATAAGGCCTCCGAAGTTGAGGTGGATATCCTTGACCTGAAGCTGGTATTCTTCCGTATTTTCCATTCAATATTCTATGTTGGATGTTGGACCTGCCCGCAATGCGTTTCGGTCGTCCTGGTAGAATGTCCTGGTGTCTCGGACCAGTGACAATGATCATTCCACCATCGTTTGCGATGCATGGCAGGCGGGTGTTCGATGTTCATTCTTTCCTTATTCCAAAGGTTCCACCTGTTTTACCCTAACCGTGGTCTTCATGCGGAACCCCTTTCCATCCTGATAACGGATATCCGCTTCAACCTTCAACTCCTCTTCATCGCCATACAAGGCCTCTATCAGATCTTTATATCTTTCGGCGACGAATTTTCGCCTGACCTTCCTGGTCCGTGTCAACTCATCATCGTCCGGATCAAGTTCTTTGTAGAGGAGGACAAACTTTTTTACCTTGGCCACCTTGGGTAATGACTCATTGGTCTTTGCCACTTCTTCGGCAATCAGATCATAGGTCTCTTTCTTCTGTGAAATGTCCGTAAAGGTAGTATATGGGATCTGGTTGTTTTCCGCCCATTTTCCCACATTGGGCATATCGATGGCGATCATGGCCGTGATAAACGGTCTCTCCTGGCCTATGACCACGGCATCCAGGATGTAAGGGCTGAACCTCAGTTTGTTTTCGATGAGCTGTGGAGAAAATTTACTCCCATCGATCAGCTTCATCACATCGGACATACGGTCGATGATAATAATGTGTCCATCGTCTTCAATAAGGGCCGCGTCTCCAGAATGAAACCATCCATCCCTGAGGGCCTCTGCCGTGGCCGCAGGGTCTTTGTAATATCCTTTAAATATGGTATCTCCCCTGGATAACAGTTCCCCTGAATCGGATACTTTGAATTCAACCCCTGGTAGAGGCTTACCCACTGTATCCAAGCGTATGTCGTTGGTCCGGTGAATGATGGACGCAGCGGTCTGTTCGGTCATCCCATAGGCCTGCTTGATATTGACGCCCAAGGCCTGGAACATGTTGAATATCTCGGGTCCTAAGGGAGCGCCGCCCGTGTACACGTGACGGAGTTTGGAAAGGCCGAGATAGTTTTTCAGTGCTCGGAACAGAAACAGATAGGCCAGCAGGTTCAGGACTTTCCAACCCATGGGCGGCATCTTTTTTTTCAAATTGAAGTCCGCCATCCGGTATCCCACCGAAAGGAACAGGTTGTAAAAAAACCTTTTGATCCAGACCGCGTCCTGGATTTTTACCTGAATGTCCGAGCACATCCTCTCCCATATGCGGGGAGGCGCCAACATGATATGGGGACCGATCTCCCGTATATTTTCCTGGACCGTTTCCACCTTCTCAGGGAAATTGACCGTAAAGGCCTTATACAGGGACCAGTAGACACCAAACTCCTGTTCCCCTATCCAGGGAAAGGGGAGGAAAGAGATATACTCGAAACTATCCTGTGCGGCATCCACGTCGTCCTGTGCCTTGGCCACGCTGTACATATTTTTCTGGGTGATCATGCTCCCTTTGGGGAGCCCGGTGGTCCCTGATGTGTAGTTGATCATACCCACGTCGTCGGGGGTGACCTTACGCCACATCTCTTCATAGAGATGGGGTTCTTTTTCAGCTAATTCACGGCCCAATTTCTGCATGTCTTTGAAGTACAAAAGGATAGGATCATCATACCGCCGCATCCCCTTCGGATCATCGACGATCACCTTTTGAACTAAGGGGCATTTTTCCTTGATGTCCAGCACCTTGTCGGCCTGCTCCTGGTCACCGGCCACAACAAAGATAGAGTCTGAATGGTTGATTATATATTCAACCTGATCTAAGTGGCTGTCCGGGTATATCCCCACAATGGCCCCGCCCAGGGATTGGACTGCCAGTTCCGAGTAGAGTCCCTCAGGCCGGTTGTCCCCGGCATAGGAGAGCTTGTCTCCGGGCTTGAAGCCGAGGCGGTGAAGCCCCAAGGCAAAATCACGCACATTTTCGTAGTAGCCCTTCCACGTGACAGACTGCCAGATCCCGAACTCTTTTTCCCGAATGGCCACCCGGGTATCGCCATATCTTTCCGCATTTCTATGTAACAGGGCTGGAAGCGTTAATATTTCCATAAAAGAGATCTCATCCCCAATGCAGGCCTTCGGCCGCAACCAAATCAGTAACCAGTGTTCAGGTTTCAGTAAACCCCAAATCCTGACACCCGAAACCCGACACCTGAACCCTATTGCTAATGAATCAAATGGTTTACTTCAATAAAACATCTTCGCATCTTGCGGAGAAGTCGCAAACTAAAATTCTATCCTGTCCCCAAAACGTCTTGAGGACAGGAGGATAGCTGTTATGGCGATGCTAATCCAAAGAAATCCAGTCCGAAACAGGATCAAATTCCAGGGTTTTTGGATTACCCCGAACAATCCTTCCCACTGGTATGCTGTTGTTTTTACTGATAGTAACCGGGGGCATTAGTCCTCCCACATCAAAATTCTTGATGGATCGAAGGGCCTTGGCTAAGCTGTCTCCGG
>JACNIU010000083.1 GCA_014382905.1 Desulfobacterales bacterium | reverse complement strand
AAGAAACGTTGAAGCGTTGAAATTTGAATTAAGCAAGGGTCAAGAGTAGATTTGACCCCTTTTTCTTTTTCTTAACCAAAAAAGCCAACAAGCGCCTGGAGCAGACCGCGTGAACGCGGCGGCTCAGGCTCGCCGGATGTCCGCAGGCAAGCCTGCTCCCATCCACCGTGCTCGCGGGTCAGCGCCGCGATTATACGAATGATTCCCTGTGCCCGAGCGCCAGAATGACGGGATGAGCCTGCTCGTTAAGATGAGGGCCGAGAGATTCAGGCCGGCTTGCAAGGCGAAACCGTCACTTGCGAGGTGCCTCGCCACGAAATTAGAATTCACGAGAAAACACTGTGAACAACATCATGACTCAAACTTTGGTTGAAATCCTGCTTCTGGTCCCTACGGCCCTCTGTGCCGGGTTTGTTATATTTCTTGCAGGGGTGATACAGCGGGTTATGAATGATTTGGACGAAGCCACGTTCAAACGTTTCTTGACCATGTTGCACACACGCGCATTGAGGTCACCTTATGCCATCGGTGTATCTAGCATTACGTTTGTCGGCATGGTGCCTTATTTTATCTACTACGGTTTCAGTAATAGGTGGTTCACGGCTGGGCTTGTCCTATGGGTGATAGCCTCGATTGTCTCAAAGGCCACCGCTCTCCCGATCTACGCGAGAGTCGATGCCATAGAAAGCAGCGATGTGTCTCGACTAAAGGAAGAGCGCCGGAAACTGCAAATCGCAAATATATTGCGCGCAACGCTCAGCTTTGCATCCGTCGTTCTCATGGTGATTGGTTTTGTTTAGAGGTTTCCGCTCGATACCGGATGCGCCGGAAAAATGAAAGGTGGGGACGCTGGTAAATAAGTAAGTTGACATGAAGGGAGAGCATCACATTTTAGATATCAAACATTGAAAGCAGTAAAGAGTAAAGACCCCAGTAAAAAGTAAACAGTAAATAAAACAGTAAAAATAAAAGTCTTCGGAAAAAGGGTCTTCACGGATCGGGTGATCCTGCCAAGAAGAGGAAGGGGAACCATGAACATCGGCAAACTGCTGACAAAAACGGCGAGGACGTATCCTGAAAGGCCGGCCATCGTCTACGGTCCAAAGAAGTTGACCTACGGAGAGTTCAACGCCAGGGTTAATCGTCTGTCAAATGCCTTGAAACATCTGGGACTGAGACAAGGGGATACGGTGGCCCTGCTTCAATATAATTACCCTGAAACACTGGAATCTCTGTTTGCCTGCTTCAAGTCAGGTCTCGGGGCGGTCCCGATCAACTGGCGGCTTCATCCCAATGAATTTTCTTTTATTATCGACCACTCAGAGGCAAAAGCGCTGATCCTGTCTCCTGAATTCAATGAACCCGTCGTCAAAATACGAGAACGCATTCCAAACGTCCGCCATCTGATTACCCTGTCCGGGGCTGAGGGCGAGCTCAAGCATTATGAAGAACTTATCGCAAAGGGGTCTGACCGGTTTTCGGACGCCACGGTTGATCCTGATGATCTCGCCTGGATCTTCTACACTTCGGGAACAACGGGTCAGCCCAAGGGAGCCGTCCTGACCCATCGAAATCTCCTGGCTATGACTATGAATTTCTATGCGGACATTTGTCCGGGATTCGGTCCGGATGATGCCATTTTGCACGCCGCCCCTCTTTCCCACGGCAGCGGCCTTTATGCACTGCCCAATGTGGGAAAAGGCGCGGCGAACATTATTCTGGCGTCGAAATCCTTTGACCCAGATCTGATCTTTCAGTCCATTCAGAACCACCGTGTGACGAACATGTTTGCCGCCCCGACCATGATTAAATTGATGATCGAGAGTTCTGCTGTGGACAGATATGATCATACATCCATGAAGTCCCTCAATTACGGCGGGGCTCCCATGCTGGTCGAAGACCTGAAAGCGGCGATGTCAAAATTAGGGTGTTGCCTCGTTCAATTGTATGGCCAGGCCGAGTCCCCGATGACCATCACCTACCTGCCCCACGCCGACCACGTCTTAGACGGACCCCTGGAGCAGATGAAACGTCTTGCCTCTGCTGGTTTTGCGCGAACGGATGTGGAGGTGAGGATTTTTGATTCAAAGGACAGAGAACTCTTTCCCGGGGAGATGGGGGAGATTGTCACCCAATCCGATCTTGTCATGAAGGGATATTGGAGAAATCATGAGGCCACAAAAGAGACCCTGAGGAATGGATGGCTTCATACGGGGGACATGGGCTTTATGGACGAGAAAGGATACCTCTTCATCTTGGATCGATCGAAGGACATGATCATCAGCGGGGGAGAGAATATCTATCCCCGGGAGATCGAAGAAGCCCTGATTCAACATCCGGCTGTTCGAGAGGTGGCCGTGATCGGGGTCCCTGATCCCAAATGGGGAGAGGCTGTTAAGGCCGTCGTGTCCCTTGTGAAAGGAGAGACGGTGACCGAAGGGGCGTTAATCGAGTTCTGCAGGGACCATATTGCCAGTTACAAGAAGCCTCGATCTGTGGATTTTGTGGATGACCTGCCCAAGAACAATTATGGAAAGATACTGAAAAGGGAGTTGCGGTCCGGATATTGGGCAGGAAGAGAGCGGAAGGTCTGAAGAGGTCAACTGATGGAATAAAACCCGCCGGCTTTCAGAAAGGAGGTGATTCCAGCCACGTGAAAAAGGTCTCCGGGTTTAACCGGAGAGGGTAAAAAGCGGGAAGTCGAAAGCACTGAATCTAAAGAGAAGGGGGAATTGAGATGAATGTATCGGATGCCATTTTAAAGAGAGTGAGCATTAGAAAGTGGAAATCTGCACCCGTGGAAAAAGAGAAGATCGAAAAGGTTCTGGAAGCAGGCCGGCGGGCGCCGTCCTGGGGGAACACGCAACCCTGGCGTTTTATCGTGGTTCAGGACAAGGCCAAAAAAGAAGAGCTGGCAGGTGCTGCCGGCGGACAGCCTGTGGTCGCCGATGCGCCGGTTGTTATTGTTTGCTGCGGTATGATAGAGGTCTTTTCACGCAAAATGCAACGACAGTCCCTGAAACAGCTCATGGACGTCGGGGCGCTGGCTTGGACCGACGATATTTTGGATAACGTTGTTTTGGAGAGCGATCTGTTTGCGCCCTACCGTCTCGGTGAGCAGATCATGACCATAAAGGCCGGCGAACAGATTATGATTGCCATCGCCTATATGACACTGGAGGCCGTCAACCAGGGTTTGGGTACCTGTTGGGTGGGGGCCATGTCTGCCAAAGACACCCACCAGGTCATGAATCTGCCAGACAGTATGTTTGTGCATGATCTGCTTCCCCTGGGATATCCTGATGAGGATCCCAAGCCCAGACCCAGAAAACCACTTAAGCAACTCTATTTTTGGGAAAAATACGAATCGTAATCCATCATTTCAAAACAGAGGGGCACTACTGGGTGGGTATTTCACAAATCAACGGTGCCCCTTTTTTTGATTTGATTTGTAAAAACCTATGGCCGCAAATGACGGTTGGATTACGACAACCTTTTGTTATCCTTAAAGAATAATACCAGCATGTTGAAGAAAAAGGGGTCAGATCTACTGTTGACCGTTTTGCCCTGGAATGATGCTTGAAACTTATGTGGGTATGCGGTACGTCTATGGAGAAAGGAGAACAGGGAAAAATGATTAGCCGAATCTGGCACGGATGGACAACTCCTGCCAATGCAGATAAATATGAGGCATTGCTGAAGGAGGAAATATTCGTCGGCATTCAGAACCGCCGCATTCGTGGATTCAAAGGGATTCAATTGCTCCGTCGCGAAGTGGGGGAAGAAGTTGAATTCGTCACGATTATGTTGTTTGATTCGCTGGATGCTGTCCGTAAATTTGCAGGAGAGGATTACGAGGTAGCCGTTGTTCCGGAGAAGGCGAAAGCCGTACTATCTCATTTCGATGAACGATCGCAGCACTATGAGGTCAGAGCAGAAAGGGGTGGAGAGGGCTAAAACAGTTGAAGGTATTTAATGGAAGACTACAAAAAGGCAGGTATCCTGGAAAACGAATTCGAGGCCCAACTGGTGGCATCCGTCCTTGCGGAAAGGGGAATCCCTCACCTCCTCCGGTCTTACCACGACACCGCTTTTGATGGGTTATTTCAAACACAGAAGGGGTGGGGACATGTGAGTTCCCCCGAGGAATACCATCAGGAGATCAAAGAGATCCTTGCAGACTTGAGGCAGGGCGATGCCGGCGACCTGGTGGAAGCACCCTGACCCCTCGTGAAGCCTGAAATGTGTGTAAGGAGTCTACTCTTGACTCATTATCAGAGTGCGTAAGCTTGCGTCAAGAGTAGACCCTATGGCTACTGTTGAGGCCCTTGCGACGGGGCATGTTGAGATTTCTTGATGAGAAAAAAAGATAACAGGGAAAAACAGGTCATAGAGGGAATTCTTGATGGGGCAGACGTCCGGATCGATGGGGATCGGGCCTGGGATATGCGGGTGCGAAATCCGTTGTTTTACAAGCGGGTGATGGCCGGCGCTTATTGCTGCGTTAGGTGGCTACAAACAGTAGGAGGAGAAAGTTTAGCAAGCTGGTGACCACGTGAATAATTATCAAAATCGAGGGAGGACTGTCATGAACACAAGATCGCTTCAAGCCGCTTGCTTGGTGCTGATCGTTTTGCTCATTTGCCCCACTTTGACTTCTGGGCAGGAACTCAAGCCGGTTCAGCTTTTGGAGCCGCAGATAGACACCGGTAGACCTCTGATGCAGGTGTTGAAGGATAGAAGGTCTTCGCGTGCGTTCAGCACTGAGAAGTTGCCCAAACAGGTGCTTTCAAATATGCTTTGGGCGGCGTTCGGAGTGAATCGGCCTGATTCAGGAAAGCGTACCGCGCCATCTGCGGTGAATTGGCAGGAAATCGACATCTACGTCGCCACCGCCGATGGCCTTTACCTTTATGATGCGAAGGCACACGCGTTGAAGCCGGTTCTCGCAGAAGACATCCGGGCTCTGACTGGGCGTCAGCCGTTCGTGAAGGAGGCGCCTGTGAACCTCGTCTATGTTGCGGATTTCTCGAGGATGGGTGAGGGGAAAGTCGAGGACAAGGTTTTCTATTCTGCTGTTGTTTAAAAAAATATGACGGCCAGGGTTGCAATTTAAAAAAACTAAGGAGATAAAAAAATGACAGACATTTCAAAAATCACGCTGTACAGCGGCGGCCACAAGGGGGCTGAGGCGGAATTCGGCAAACTTGCCGAGGCCTGGCACATGAAAGAGGTGAATATATCATTTGAAGGGCACAATGCCGAGCGCACCCGGGGCGTCCGGGTACTGAACCGGGAAGAGCTGCAAAAGGGCGATGTCAGCATGGAAATTGTGTCCAAGCGGATGAAACGCACTTACTCCCAGACGGATAAGATCCGAAAAGTCATCCAGTCCATTTTTCACATGGTCAATAGCGGCTACCATGTCATTGCGGTCGGGTGGATACAGGAGGACAACACCGTCAAGGGGGGAACCGGCTGGGGGGTCGAGTTGGCAAAACTATTTAACCGGCCGCTGAGCGTCTATGATCAGGAACGAAAGGGGTGGTTTTCCTGGGAGGACAGCCAATGGGTTGAGAACACACCGGTGATTACCTCAGATACGTTTGCCGGCACCGGAACCCGCTACCTCTCCGATGACGGCCGGCAGGCCCTCCGCGATCTTTTCATCCGCTCCTTCGGTCCTGCGGAGCAAAAATAGTGAATGAATAGTGAATGGGGCCGCACCAATTCTGCCAAGTTATTTTTGCGCACGCCCTAAGGGGATTCAGCATAAGATTCTTACACACTCATCCTGAGAGTTCATCTCTCAGAATCTTTTTAGGACCTTTTTCCTCTCATATAGTGGTTGAGAAATTAGAAATTAGAAATTAGTCCCGCAGGGCGGGATTAGAAACCGACGGACGGGTCCTTACACCTCAAATTTCAAATTTCAAATTTCTTTGCTTAGTTTTAACTTAGTTTTAACTTTGAATTTTCAGCCGGCCTATCGGTCGTTGTCATCAGGGATCATTATAGGATTACAGTAGTCATATGGCTCTATTAAGTTTTCAGGATGTGAATGTCGCTTTTGGTGGTCTGCCTCTGCTTGACAGGGTGCACTTGCAGGTGGAGAAAGGGGAAAGGGTTTGTCTCCTCGGGCGTAACGGAGAAGGCAAGACAACAATTTTGAGGTTGATAAGCGGTGAAAGGCATGCAGGGCTAAAGAGAGAGATTTTCCTTGACTTAACCTTTATTTTTACTATGATTCCATACAATTAACCTCTGAACCCAAAAGCAGACAACCCTGAAACGTGAATCGAACGACCTGAATAGTACCATCCTTCATAATTCATAATCTCTGAACCTTTGAACACTGAACCTTTGAACACTGAACTTTGAACCAGCCTCCCAGAGGTGCCCAATGCCTTAAGGCAACGCGGCATGTAGCTCGCGCCTTTATTTGTGGCGCATAAATACTATTATATTTTTAATGGTGAAAAGATGGAAAAAAGTTTTGATGGTAAAAAAACGGCCAAATTGGGTACAAAAATGAAGCCCGCTGTTGTTGAGGTTCAAACGGAAGAAAGATTGAAAGAAGTAGCGTCAATATTTGAAGAAAAAGGTTGGGAATATACCATTGGATTGGACCCGGATAAACCGGAGGATATTACCGACCTAAAAATATTGTTGAATCGCCCGAAACCAGTTATATCCGAAAAGAAGGTCGGACGTAATGAGCCCTGCCCATGTGGGAGCGGAAAAAAGTATAAAAAATGCTGTGATAAATAAGGCCGCTTACCATCTCGCCCAAACCTTTTTCCAGAAACTCTGAACGGGGATACGGGTTCCTCCATTTCTTTGTAATTCCTTGACATAGAGGCCTGTTTGTCATAGGTTCGTTTGGTTTCAGAAAGCGCCGATCTCTGTCTGGATTTTCAATAAAGGAGAATCATCTCAGTGGATTTTATTAAGTACCCGTGGTTTCAACTCCCCAAAATATACCTCAATAATATAGAATGGCCCAGGTTCGATATCCCTAAAATTGGATGGTCCACGATGCCCAAATTGAGGATCGGTGACACCGTCGCAAGGCTACCGGTCGTGCAGGGTGGAATGGGGGTTGGAATATCCCTTTCAGGCTTGGCCTCAGCGGTCGCGAATGAAGGGGGCATAGGTATTATCGCTGCAAATGCTATAGGCATGCTTGATCCTGATTATTACGCGAAAAACAGGGACGCCAATGCCATCGCCCTTAGAAGGGAGATAAGAAAGACGAGAGAAAAGACCTCCGGTATTATCGGTGTCAACATCATGGTGGCTGTCAATGATTTCCATTCCCTTTTAAGGGTCGCGATCGAAGAAAAGGTGGATCTGGTATTTCTCGGGGCGGGGCTCCCGATAAAGGGGATTCCTGTTGAAGATCTCAGATCGGCGGGGGTCAAGGTGGTCCCTATCGTGAGTTCTGCAAGGGCGGCAGGCCTTGTCTTCAGGTCTTGGGTGAAAAAATACGCAGATATCCCCGACGCAGTCGTTGTGGAGGGGCCGAAGGCAGGCGGTCACTTAGGATTTAAAGAGGATCAGATCGATGATGCCGATTTCGCCCTTGAAAATATCCTGCCCGAGGTAGTTGCCGAGATAAAGAGATACGAGAATGAATGGCGCAGGACCATTCCTGTAATCGCCGCGGGAGGCATTTATACAGGTTCTGATATATACAACGTCTTTAAGCTTGGTGCAAAGGCCGTCCAGTTGGGGACAAGGTTCGTGGCAACCCATGAATGTGACGCGGATATCAGGTTCAAGGAGTCCTATATCTCATGCAGGAAGGATGACATAGAAATCATCAAGAGTCCTGTTGGCATGCCTGGAAGGGCCATAGGAAACAGTTTTCTGAAGGACGTGGCGTCCGGTAAAAAAAAGTCCCACAAGTGTGCCTGGCGGTGCCTTAAGAGCTGTGACATAAAGACCGCCCCCTACTGTATCTCCCTGGCGCTCGATAATGCCAGAAAGGGGATCCTGGATAAAGGCTTTGCCTTTGCTGGAAGCAATGCCTACAGGGTCGATAAGATAATATCGGTAAAGGAACTGCTTAAGGAACTCCAGGAGCAATACCTCTGCGCCAGGGAGAAGAGCATCTGCAGCCTTCGTGGTGAATATGAAAAGGCCCTTGAAAGGCTCATCTCCTTTAAAGAGGAGTACCTGATTGCATTGAAGGAGGGTCTAAATTCACTCAGGGATGAATATGAAAGGGGCATAGAAAAGAGGGGTGTGTTTCGCGAAGAGCTTTTTGAGAATATGGATAAGATTACTTCCTTAAAGGATGAATACCGCAACGCGCTTGAAAAGGCGGACCTGCTCAAACAAGAGCTTATAGAGTTTTTTCAGCGATATTCATTGCAAAACAGGCTGGAGCCCGAGAGCGCTTGAGACCTCCTTTTAGCTGAATTGCTCGATATAATACTCAGGCATGTATTGGGCAACAAAACCTTGATACATTCTCAGAATTAGCCATGGTCTTTTATTATTCCACAAACCGGGATGGTTACGAAGCGTATTACGCCTTGAGAGAATTGTTTGACTCCGAATCAGGCAAGAGAAAGATTATAGATTTCCTTATTGCTGAAGAGGAAAATGCAGAAAGGGCGCTTTGATAAATGGTCAATTCTGTGCAAGGCGAATGAGCGGCATGACCTCCCTGACAAGATCCTCCCAGTTCCAGGCAGGTCTGTTTTCCAACGGTGCGGCAATCGGCCAGGGCCACCCTCTGGGGAAGGGGCACTGAAAAGGGAGTTCTGTATGGAGGGTGGGGTGAGTGACGGTCAATTGATCTGAAAACAGGGCGATCTGTCTCTGCGGCAGGGGTCCGGATGCGCCGTACCGCATGTCCCCCAGGATCGGAACACCCAGATGCGCTAATTGCACACGGATTTGATGGTGACGGCCGGTTTCAAGATGTATCTCCATAAGACTATGGGCCTTGTGGGTGTCCAGCACCTGATAGTGAAGTCTGGCTTCCTGGCTTTGATTTGTGGGGCGGGACACTACGCGACTGGTGGGCCCATGACGTTCCAGATATTGAATCAGGTCCCCGGATGTATTGGGTGGAATCCCTTCAACAACAGCCACATACCGCTTTTCCGGACGATGGGTCCGGAATTGTTCACTGATCCGCCTGGCAGATTTGGATGTCCGGCAGAACAGAACCACGCCGGCCACCGGCCGGTCCAGACGGTGGACAAGCCCCAGGAAAACACGGCCGGGTTTCTCATACCGGGCCTTGATCCACTGCTTTCCCAAATCCAGGAGAGAGATGTCCCCGGTACGATCCCCTTGCATAAGCAGACCGGCTGGTTTATACAGGACCATTAGATGATTGTCCTCGTAAAAGACCGGCCACTCGTGAATATAAAAATAGTTCTCCATTGAGCTTTCAACTCTTCTCGGGAAGGCGTGGTGATGAACAAAAAGAACCTGGAAAAGAAAGATCTTTCCGAGGTCGCGCTCATGCAGGATATGGCCGCATTGCTGAAACAATCGGGGATCGATTTTTCACTCCGTCAGTTGGAACAGATCTGGTTGTATCACACCCTCCTGCGCCGCCACAATCCCCAATTGAATTTGACTCGGATTCACAACTTCAAAAACATGGTGGAAAAACTGTATGTGGATTCGATCCTGCCGGGGACGCTTTTCGATCTGCCATCCCCGCTTCTGGACATAGGCACAGGGCCAGGGATGCCGGGTATCCCTCTGAAAATCGCCTATCCCCATCTGGAGATTATCCTTTCCGAGAGCCGGCAAAAACGGGTGACCTTTCTGGAGATGGTGATTCAAAAATTGAAGCTGCAAAAGATTTCTGCAATCGGAAGGTCGATCACCCCCAGGTTTCAGATTCCGGTGGCAGGAGTCATTACCCGGGCGCTCGAAAGCATGGAAAAGACCCTTGGACGTGTTGACGGGTGTCTTGAAACAGGCGGGATCGTCCTGTTTATGAAGGGGCCCCGCTGTGATGATGAAATCGTTGCAGCGACTCAGAAGTTTAAAGGAAGATATAACCTGATTCAGGATCAATCCTATCAGATCCCCCATACGCCCCATAACAGACGACTTGTTGTCTTTGAGCGCATCGACAGACCGTTTATTGAAGTGGAGGCGGAAACCATGAAAAGATATTCATGTCATTCTATTGAAAGCGAACAGAATGCGATTTTTAAAGACCTGAAAAAACTGTTGACAGCAAAGGGGATTAAGAAACAGCAGATGGCCCTGGTATTCGGTGAAAAGCCGGTTAAAGAGACCCTCAAAAATTTTCCGGGACAATGTGACGCCTGGATCACCGGGTCGGATCGGTCTCTTCCGCCGGCCGAGGCCCCGGAGCAGATGCCCTGGTACCGGTTGTCTCCGCCGCTTTTCAAAGCGCTGGACCTTTTCGGCACAGACGCCCCCATCTTGCGGGTGAAAACAAGACCCATTTTAAAATGGGATTCCGCGGAAGGTCTCCCCGACGGTCTCAGCCTTCTTATTCCCTTTCAGGATCCGGAAAATGTGGGAGTAGTCATCCGATCTGCTGTGGCATTTGGCGTCAACCAGGTTATCCTTCTTGAAGAATGTGCCCATCCCTTTCTTCCCAAGGCGGTCAGGGCATCGGCCGGTGCGGTGTTCCATGCCTCTCTGTTTCAGGGTCCTTCCATTAAAGACCTCCCGTTGTCACTCCCCCTCATTGCCCTCTCACCGGAAGGGAAAGACATTTCTCAATGCGAATTTGCAGACACGGCCGGGCTCCTTCCCGGAGTGGAGGGAGGTGGGTTGCCGGAGCATCTCCGGCGTCAGGCCTTTTCCATCCCCATTCAGCATGAGGTGGAATCCCTGAATGCGGCAGCCGCCACAGTTATTGCCCTCTATCTCTGGTCGCAGTCGGATAGAAAGATCTGACGTTTCTAAGTTTAGCTGACGTTGCAAAGGCCGGCAACTCGGTCCCCAATATGTTACCCCAAGATAAGGAGGCGATGACTTTTAGGTTAATCTATTG
>JACNIU010000084.1 GCA_014382905.1 Desulfobacterales bacterium | reverse complement strand
AGTTAAAAATGGCAGAAGCAAAAGGATTGAGTAAACCGGTAAAGCTGAAAAATGATCTGGCAGAGTTTTTGGGAGCAACAGAACTTCCCAGGACAGAGATCACCAAAAAAATGTGGGACTATATTAAAGCGAATGGACTTCAGACAAAGACTGAAAATGGGAAGCCTGAGAACGCAGGCAAATTCATTGTGGCTGATGCTAAACTGCTCCCGATCTTCAAAAACACAAAATCCAAAAGCAAATCAGGCAAGGTCACTGACCTTACAAAGATGAAAGAAGGCCAGACGATCAACATGATGCAGATGGCCGCTGTTGTCGGTGCAAACATAGAATAAGCTTAAAGTGTCGGGCCTACATATGAATAATGCAGGCCCGACACACTTGAAAAAAGAATACGAAGCTAACAAATTTATCAACCGGACACCTGTCAGCCTGGGCGTTAGCGGCACAAAACCAAAGGTAAAATATGGCGAGAAAAAAGAAGGAATCTGAAAGCTGAAATTGACGAAGAAAAGATCGAGACGTTTAAAGGTACTGTCTCGCTTCCTTTTGAAAAGGGGGACAACGCTAAAATCGCAGTGAAAATCATAGATGACCGGGGCATTGAAAGCTTAAGGGTTGTATCACTATAAAAAGAGAGGTGTATTATGTTTAAACTCACGGATTATATTCCCAGAGCGGAGCTGGAAACATTCTGCCGGAGAAATCACATTACCAAAATGTCTCTTTTCGGTTCCGCCCTGCATGATGAATTAATGCCGGGCAGTGATATTGACATTCTTGTGGAGTTTGACAAAGACCATATCCCCGGTTTACTGGACCTTGCCGGAATGGAAATCGAGCTGGCGGAGATGTTCGGCAGAAAAGTCGACCTGCGCACACCTGCTGAACTCAGCCGGTATTTCAGAGATGATGTCCTGGAAAAAGCGAGGGTGGAATATGCAATCTAATGATAGAATCCGCGTGCAGCATATTCTCGATGAAGCAGGTGAAGCCTGTAAATATGCGGAAGGCATTTCATTTGATGAATTTGTTGAAGACGGCAAAACCGTCCAGGCTATTAGGAGCCGAAATATTACTGGCATTATGGGAAAGGATCTCGGGGACGTCCTTCAGTAAGTAAATAACTCATTTAACATCCAGGAATTAAAGGCGAAAGCAGCGCGTTTGAAGGGCATGGCGTTATGAGGTCATTGATCTATGCGGGGGATTGTGGAGGTGATAAAAAATGATTAAAAATGACCAGGAATATGAAGTAACATTGGAAAGGATCAAGCATTTTCAGAAACAAGTGGCAAATTTGCGAAAGACTGAAACGAATTCGGTTAATTATCGGTTGGCAGCCAGTGGTTTTTTAGCGGAAGTTGATCGTATGAATTTGGATGTTAGGGACTACTTATCGTCGCATCCCAGTGAACTTGTTCGGAGTGCCGCAACAGCTTGAAATACCACTAAAGATGACAAGCGCCCCATAGTTTTTGGCAGGGCAGGATGTGAATGCCTTTAATGACAAGAAAAGTTCCTATTATGATCCTTTACCATGAAAATGAGTTTCCCTTTTGGACGCCTTCTTCCTGTGAGAGAGGCTTTTAGCCTCGACCATCGCGGCGATACGCAGCTCTCACAGGGGCATTTTCATGTTCGGGGGTGGTTCGCCCTTCCCTGGTTATAGAAAGAAAGCCAGGAAGCTAAGGTAAAAACGCCGCTCCCTTTAGAGAGCGGCGTTTTTATTCAAAAATAGGGTTTAAAAGGAGAGCTGCTTATTTCTTCTGGTGGCAATCGTTACATTTTTTGAATGGGCCGGTTGGTTTGTTTGCCTCGGCTAATGCCTTGTGACAGTCCTTACAGTTTTTGTGGAAGGCATTCTGCAGCTTTATGGCCTCCCCCTCTTTCGCCTTGGGGTCGTGGCACTTGCTGCATTTTTCTACCTTATCACCCTGTTTCCAGACATTCTTGCCGTCTTTATACACATGATGACAGTCCGCACAGGCAACCTTATAATCTGTGTTATGTTTCTTATGGGTAAGCTTTACCGGGCCCTTCTTGTCTTTTTCGTAGCCCTTGTTTTGAATGAGGACTTCATTGGGCTCATCTGTAGCAGTCAAGCTCCCTACAGATAGGAAAATCATGCCCGTAAGGACAACAACCAAAAGTGTTAGGAATCTGTTTTTCATCCGAATTTTTACCTCCCCTTTCTAAAATCTTTTGAAATTCTCACCTTATTTTCGAAAACCCAAATCCCCACATAATTATTAATTCAGAGACCTCCACAATCATAGTAGAACAGAAATATAGATGTCAAGAAAATTTCCTGCTGCCTCCTTCCTGATCAACAAGAGATGCTAATTCCCTCAGGACCTTCAAAGATTCCCTTGCCTCTGCTTCGTCAATTCTGTGAATGGCAAAGCCCGCATGGACAATTACATATTCTCCTATCTTAACATCTTCAAGGAGGAGAAGGCTGACTTCTCTTTGGGTCCCCTCCATATCAATAGTACCCATGCCATTATCGATCTTAATGACCTTCGCTGGGATGGCTAAACACATAATAAATTGCTCCGGTTCACTTTGAGGTTTGGAGTCCAGTACCGGAGGGATGACTGCGAGATGTTTGGGGGCGATAGCTCGCCCCCAGGCGATCAAGCTCCGTTAAGACCATCTCAACCAGAAGAGGCACTTTTCGCTTGACAGGGGACGTCAGTTCGAGGCCAACAGTTTTGATGTCTTCAGGTTCCACACCGACAATAACTGTTTCAGGTACTTTGTCGAGGGCCTGACAAAGGGTTAATGCCTCTAAGAGATCTACCTGATGGAGCGAGTTCTTTGCGAGGATACGCTGTGGGATTTCTTCCCCTTCAAGCCTGTAAAGGGACCCTGGTTCACCGCCCTTCTTAATGGCATCCACTACAATCAGATAGTCGGCATCGGAGATGGTGGCAAGAAGGTTCAATCCCAGAACACCCCCATCTATCAGAGATACGTTTGGCGCAAATTCGTACTCCGCTTCTAAAGCCTCTATAGTACGGATGCCGACCCCCTCGTCTGTGAAGAGGATATTCCCGACGCCTAACACGGTTATCTGCTTTTTGTCCATTCCTACTTGATGAGTCATTCGTCGTCAGTTATTGCTCGGTTGTCTGTCCAAATAAAAGCGCTCACAACATCAACCATGAGGTTTTAGTGAGTTGGAGGTTATTCCATTAATCCAAAATCTAAAATCCAAAATCGTGCCTGAACAGGGTTTTCGATCAGGCACTAATTATAGGGGAAGATGGGTCTGTTATTCAAGTGTTTTTTGGTCCTCTGTGGCCGTCTCAAGCGATTGAAGCGCATCATTCAGGAGGGCACGCACCCCTTTTTCCGATTCCGGTTCGAAAAAAGCCATGCCGAAGTTTACACGTATATAGATGGACTCATTGGCTATTTGAAACGGACGGGTGGTCAGTAACCTCTTTATTCGTTCACAAGTCTCGCGAACCTGATTGGCCGTGGTGTGCAGAAGTATGGCTGCAAACTGATTGCCACCCAACCGGCAAAGATAATCGGCTTTGCGGACGAGCTGTTTCAGAAGGCGCCCCATTTCGGCAATCAGGGTATCACCCGCTCGATAGCCATGGTCCGAAACTATTTCCCTGAAATTGCCAATATCCATAATAAGAATTGAAAGAGGGGTCTTATACCTGCGAGATCTGGCAATTTCGTTTTCTAACGTATTCATAAAGGAATTACGTGTATGAAGGCCGGTCAACTCGTCAGTGATCGTTTGTTCCAAGAAAGATTCTGTCAGACTTTCAAGACGATTGCAGATGATCGTCATCAGGTTAAAAAAGAACCTGTGGGCGGTGGGGGGGTAAAGCCATTGAAGCCGCTTGATCATCCTCTCATTAATCTGAATAAGTTCTGCGGACGTTGCTGCGATAACCGTGGCAGACCTCTTGCATGATCGGATCATACCCATTTCGCCCACTACATCCCCGGGCTTTAGTCTGGTGATGATCTGTTTGGGGCCACCGGTACCATTTTGCCCGGCCCCATACGGGAGATCCACGACCTCCAACTCGCCCGAGATAATGGCGTACATGGAGTCGCTTACTTCACCCTTTTTCATTATGGGTTGGCCGCTCTCGCAGGTCTTTAACGTTCCAGCCATCAGGATATAATGTACCTGATTACGGGATAAGCCATTGAAGAGGGGAATTCCCTTCTGGGGGTCTTTGCCCAATTTCAGTTTGAGCAGATCCCAGATGGTGACCAACTCCACATGGAGCATCAAAGAGGGGAGGAGGATCAGGTCGGCAACAAGGGCCGAGAACATGGTAATGATCATGACAAGGCCGAAAATGGCCGTGGGTTTGAAATTGGAGATCATCAAAACCGAAAACCCCAGGCTGATGGTCAGGGTGGTAAAGATGATCGGTTTTCCCATATGCCGGATAGTTTCCCTGAGGGCCCTCTCCTTATTGAGGTCCTTCTTAAACTCCCGGTTATAGCCAACCAAATAATGTATGGTGTCATCCACAGCCAACCCGATGGCAATGGTGGCAACCAGACTGGTCGCCATGGACAAAGGGATGCCGAACCACCCCATTACGCCAAAACTTACGACAATAGGAAAGCAGTTCGGGAGCATTCCGATGATCCCCACCTTATATGACATAAACAACAGGAACATGATGGCAAAAACAAGGATCAGCGTCAGCATGAGGCTCTTCGCCTGGCCTTCCGTGATCAACTGACTGCTATGTGAGATAACGACGCCGATTCCGGTTACCTGAAAGGAAAAGCTGTCAGGGAAGTTCTTTTTGAGGTAATCCTCTATCCTGGCCTGGGTCGCCAAAAAATCTTTGGAGCTTGAGATGTGGGTCCGCAGCAGGATGTTGGCCTTGGAAAAGTTTCCATTCATAAACCTGGCCAACATGTCTTCGCCCAACATGGTCTTGAAGCTGTTTACTAACATTCGGACCTCAAACGGTTCTTCCGGCAATGCGTAAAGCCCCTCCTTGTACTGGTTGGTGGCATAGTTGACCAGTTTCAGGTAGTCACAAAAGGAGATGGTCTTGTCCACTCCCTCCAGAGAATCGAGGAAGGTCTGAAGCCGGGCAATTTTTTTCAGATGGGCGGGATTCTCAAAGTGGTCATCCTCCCTGCTGTCAACGACCACATTCATTGGAAAACTCCCGGACATATCCCGGTGAATATCACGGAAGTGCTTAGCCACGGAGGTATCCTCTTTGAAGAACTCCACGGGGTTGGTTTCGACCCGGATCCGTGATATTCCTGCGATTCCGGCCAAGGCAATCACCGCTATTAAACTGAGGGAGATCTTTTGATGGTGAAGATTGAGTTGGATAACGGTTGATAGGACACGATCAAAAAAGCCGTTGTCTGGTGATTTGGCATGTTCTGGTCTCTTTTTCGGAAACGGAAGGAGGCTCATCAGGGCGGGGAGGAAAGTAAGCATGATGATGAGCATGGAAAGGATGCCAAAACATGAGAAAAGAGCAAATTCGCGGATGGCGCTGATTCTGTTGATCAGCAACGAACCTAAACCGATGGTGGTGGTCACCACAGCAAGGAAGGTTGGGAATCCGAGTTTGAGAAATGATTGGAGGGATGCCTCTCTTGGGGTGTCGGCCTTCATCATAGCTGCGAGGTATTCTGGAAAAATATACATGCAGTAGGCCGTTCCCACGGCGATCAGAAAGATGGGCACAATCATTGTCAACAGGGAGAGGGGAGTGCCGGTCCAGGCCATGAGCCCGAAGGTCCAGGTGAGAGCAATTATGACGGCGCCCGCAGGGATAAATATGCCGCGAAGAGTGCGGAAAATAAGGAAAAGAACAAGGGCGATCAGGGCAAAGGTCACAGGAGGCAATCTCAGGAAATCCTGTTCGGTAAATTGCGCCAGGGCCATGGATACAATGGGCATGCCGATCTGGTAGGTGGAAGAGGGAGCAGTTTCCTTGCCTATAAGATTTTCAACCGAGGCGATGACCCTATCCTTGTCCCTCACATCGTCAAGGATCAGGGAGATGGCCGTGGTCTTGCCATCTTTTGATATAATGTTTTTTTCAAGGAGCGTAACAGGGATGATAATGTTCCTGAAATCTGAAAGGCTCCATTTCCCTGTAATGTCCATGGCCTTTTTTATGCCTGGGAGGCTTATGACGCTGCTCACCCCCTTGATTTCCGCAAATTTCCGGGCCAACTGGTCTATCCGGCTGAAGGTCTCAGGCTCAAAAACATCTCCGGTCCTGTCAACCACCAAAATGATCTCCTCGCAACCGAATTCCTTTTTGAATGTATTGTACTGTAATGTTTCGGGCAGGGTCTCGATGGTGAGATCATATATGGATGTCTTGAACTTGAGATTCGGAATCTGGAATGCAAAGACAGATGTAATCAGGAGGATAGAGACAATCGTCTGCCATGGATGGCTAACAATATACCTGAGCCAGGATTCTGGGCCGGGTATTTTGGGCAGGTGCGGCATAGTCTGAATCCCTGTTCCGAAAAAAAGCCCTTCGCCCTCTCCCGGTGGGAAGGGCTGAAGGGCTTTAGGGCGCCTGGATTTTAGAGCGCCTTGATCTTGTAGACCTGATTTGAATCAGGGTCAATGACATGGACGCCGCAAGCGATACACGGGTCAAAAGAGTGGACGGTCCTTAATATTTCGAGAGGCCTCTTTGGATCCGATACCGGAGTTCCGATGAGCGCCTCTTCAATAGGTCCAAGCTTCCCTTTCTCGCAACGTGGCCCCAGATTCCAGGTGGAAGGCACCACATACTGGTAGTTCTTGATTTTCTTGTTGTCGATTTCGATCCAGTGTCCCAATGATCCCCTGGCCACGTCGTTCAGGCCGACGCCCCTGGCGCTATTGGGCATGGTCCAGGACTGGTAGGTCCTGTTGTCCCCCTTCTTGAGGTTCCCTATAAGTTCCATTATCCAGGGTTCCATGGCATCACCGATGGCAACGGTCTCCAAGCCGCGTGCTGCGGTACGGCCCAGGGTAGAGAACAGGGCAGCAGAGGTAAGACCGAGTTTCTGCAAGGTACTGTTTACGAGATCCTGAAATTCCTTCTTGCCCGATGCATAGGCAACAAGGACTCTTGCCAATGGCCCCACCTCACAAGGTTCCCCTTCATACCTGGGGGCCTTCAGCCATGTATATCTTCCATCAGTGTCGTATTTCGGGTCTCCTTCGTAAGGGTCGGTGACACCCTGATAAGGATGTTTGGCCCCATTCCCTTTGTACCATGAACGGGAGATGTGTTCGGTTACCTTTTCCGGTTCGGCCATCTTGACGCCGTTGAGATCGCGTTTCATGATCACGCCGCGCGGGAGGAAGAGGCTTTCCGGTTCCTTGGCCGACTGGGGTAGGTCTCCCCACGCCAAGAAGTTGGAGGTCCCGCCTATGCTCCCCCAGTCCTTGTAAAAGGATGCAATTGCAATCAGGTCCGGGATATAGACCTTCTTTACAAAATCCTGGGTTTCTTTCCAGATATAGAGGAACTCTGCGATTCGATCCGGAGTGAGGTCCCTTACACTGGTTACACCACCTACTGCCAATGCCTGAAGATGGGGGTTCTTGGCCCCGAATATGGCATGCATCCTGACCGCCTTTGCCTGAAGGCGAAGCGCTTCGATATAATGAGCAACGGCCATCAGGTTTGCCTCGGGAGGAAGCTTGTAGGCAGGGCTGCCCCAGTAGCCGTTGGCAAAGGGACCTAACTGACCGCTGTCCACAAAGGTCTTGATCCTTTGTTGAACTTCCTTGAAATACTGCGTCCCACCATATGGGTCGTTACTGACATTGTCTGCCAGCGCTGCTGTCTTTTTGGGGTCGGCGCTCAGTGCACTCACGACGTCGACAAAATCAAGGGCATGAAGGTGATAGAAATGCACGATGTGGTCATGCTGGAACTGGGCCCCATGAAGCAAATTCCTGATGATGCGCGCATTGTCGGGGATCGTGACGCCTACGGCGTTTTCAACTGCCCTCACCGAGGACAGATAATGGGTGTACGTTCAGACCCCGCACGAGCGTTGCACAAAGAGGGGGGCATCACGCGGGTCCCGCCCCTTTAAGATAATTTCTATTCCCCTGAACATCTGTGCAGAGCTCCAGGCGTTAACCACCTTCCCACCTGATACTTCCACCTCGATTTTCAGGTGCCCTTCTATCCTTGTAATCGGATCAACTACAATTCTTTTGCCCATTTTATCTCCTCTCTTTTCTTAAGAGTGTTTGTTCAGATTTAGTACCCGAGGGCCTGACCAGTTATTTGCTTTCCTCAAAAAACGGGGTCATCTTATCCCAGAAGTTGGGTTCACTGCAGCCAATACAGGGGTGGCCTGCCTCTATCGGCCAGCTTGTCCCATCGTTAAATTTGGCAGTTGCGCAGTTGTTGTACGTATCCGGGCCCTTGCAGCCCATCTTATAGAGGCAATAGCCCTTCTGGGCCTCTTTAGAGCCGAATTCCGTTACGAACTCATCGTTTTCATAATGGGACCTTCTGGGGCACTGGTCATGGATGCTCTTCCCATACGCAAAGAGCGGTCTTCCGAGATCATCGAGTGCGGGAAGCTTGCCCAGCAGCAGATAGTTGACCACAGTACCCACAAAATTAATCGGATTGGGCGGGCAACCGGGGATGTTAAGCGTCTTGATACCCAAGGCCTCTGAGACACTCTTATATCCACCAGGATTGGGGCTGGCCGCCTGTATTCCCCCGTAGGCCGAGCAGGTACCGATGCAGATGACGGCGGCTGCCTTCGGGCATACCTCCTTTGCAACCTCGAGGAATGTCCGGCCGCCTATCTTCCCATAGGCCCCGTTGTACTTGGTGGCGACAGCACCTTCCACGACACAGATAAATTTTCCGTTATACTTCTTCACCGCTGAATGGAGCACATCCTCTGCCTGGTGACCGGCCGCCGCCATGATGGTCTCGTGATACTCAATATCAAGGATGTCCAGAACAAGCTCATCGATCCAGGGGTACATTGATCTGAGTGTGGCCTCAGAGCAACCGGTGCATTCGGCGAAATGCAACCAGATGACGGGTGGCCGCTGCCTTGGGGCCGCAAATACCTCCGCAACCCTGGGGACAAATGAAGAAGAGAGCCCCATGGTAGCGGTCAGGGCCCCGCAAAACTTCATGAAATCCCTTCTTGAGATCCCCTTCTTTTCCAGTCTTTCGTAAAACTCCTTTTCCTCTTTCATTCGGCACCTCCTGATGTTGGTTAACAAACTGTTTAGACAAAAACGAACACTCGACGCCCCGGGTATCCTTGCCCCAAACGCCTCATCCAAACCGGGTTTCAGATACTGTCCAGTGAAGCGTACCCCTTCTTAATCGCATACTTAACAAGGTCCGCAGTGCTCCGAAGGTCCAGTTTCTTCTTGATATTGGCGCGATGATGCTCTGCCGTCCTTGAGCTGATAAATAGAAGATCGGCTATCTCTTTGCTCGAGTTTCCTTCTGCAAGGAGTTTCAACACCTCTCTTTCACGTATGCTCAGACGATCGATGGGGCGTCTAAACTCTCCTCTATCTCTCTGGAGAAAATCATCTGTCAGTTCCAGTGAAAGATTTCTGGATACATAGCGCTCACCTCTTAGGACCTTACGGATGGCAGCCAGGAGCTCCGTGTCTGAATCCTCTTTGATCAGGTAGCCCTCTGCCCCGGCATTCATGGAGTGATACAGATATTCCGTATTCTTGTGCATGGTCAGGATCAATATCTTCAAATTAGGACGGATTTTTTTCGCCTCATAGGCTGCTTCAATTCCTCTCATGCCGGGCATAGATATATCCAGAATAAGGATGTCGGCTGGATGATTTTTCAAAAATTCCAGAAGCTCCAAGCCATCACTCACCTCACCGACGACTTTAAGGTCTTCCGCTTCTTCAAGAATCTTCTTGATGCCCTGCCGAAACATGGTGTGATCTTCAGCTAACAATACACGATGATTTTTCACGTTCAACCTCCTTTGTTTATTGGTACAGATAGAGTAATTTTGGTCCCCTTCCCCACTTGACTCGATATCTCAAGAGAACCTCCCAATATCTTTGCGCGCTCATCCATCGCTGTCAGACCCAGGCCCCTATCAATGGAAACATCCCCCATATACTCGCCCAAATCGAATCCTACACCATTATCTTTCAAAATGAAACTGAAAATATCTCCCGCTTTATTCTTCTTGGCGGCGATGGATACCCGGGTGGCCTTTGCATGCTTTACCATATTTGTGATGGCTTCCTGAAAAATCCTGTACAGAGCGACTTGCACCTCTTTAGGAATGAGGGAGTTGATGTCATCCATCTCAATGGATGTTTCGATATTCGCATGCTGGGAGGAATTCTCTATCAACCATCGAAGCGCTGAAGAGAGACCAAGATCCTCTACGATGCGAGGGCTCAAATCCCTTGAAAGCCGACGGACATTTTCAACCATTTGTAGAATATAGTCTGATATCTCTTTGCATTCATTCTTCAGTTCGATTTGATCTTTCGGAAGTTTCTTTGATATGGAGCCGATACTCAATTTTAAGAAGGAAAGGGCCTGCCCTACTTCGTCGTGCAGTTCCAAGGCGATCCGTTTGCGTTCATTTTCCTGAACGCCGATCAGGTAGGTAGACAGTTGGCGCAGCCTTTTCTGCGATCTCCGCAGCTGAGATTCAAGGTTTTTCTTGTTGAGGGCAATGTCGATAGTCGCCATTAATTGGATTTTTTGAAAAGGTTTAAGGATATAGCCAAATGGTTCCACCTGTTTCGCTCTGTGCAGGAATTCCTCTTCTGTATGGCCGGTAATAAATATCACAGGGATATCAAGCTGGGACATGATTTCTTCTGCAGCTTCAATACCACCCGGTTCGCCCGGCAGAATAACGTCCATCAGAATCAAGTCTGGTCGGACATCTCTTGCCATTTCCACGCCATCTTTTCCGGAGGAGGCCATACCGACAACGTCATAACCGATAGCGGTAAGGAGTTCACTCAGTTCTAACGAAACGAAGGCATCATCATCAACTATCATTATCCTGTGCATGTCTCTGTCCTGAGTTTTTTTGATGGCAAAGTGTTATGAAGATAC
>JACNIU010000094.1 GCA_014382905.1 Desulfobacterales bacterium | reverse complement strand
CCTCTGTAATGTGGAAAATGTAACTTAAGACAAAAAGACAGAACCCATAAAAGATGAGCATGTGGCCAAGACCGGATAGGTCCTTCCTGGTCACATTCTTGATGACGCACCGCTGTAGCAATACCTGCCCTAAAGCATATCTCAGCCTCGCCCACGGCCGGTCAAACCGGTTTTCCTCTTTTCCCAATTTGAGAAGACGTACCAGGAATCGTGCTCTCTGAAAAAAAGCATAAGAAGTAACCGCAATCAACAGCAGAAGGAAGATTTTACCGGTTGTTGGTAACATAAGGTGTTCCTCCCCATCACTGAAGTCCCGTCTTCGATGAAACAGGTCAATTTTGAGTCCAGCATCTGTGCGGAACCGTTACACCCACAAACACGCCACCTGTCAGAACGCTATTTGATCCATCTTAATACCCGCGCGTCTCAGCCGTTCACAATCCCTTTCCAGACGTTTGTTGGCCACCTTCTTTAATTCTTCCAGGTATTTTTTGGGGTCATCATAAGATCCGGTGCCATAGAGTTTTTCAATGGTCGTTTTCTCCCACCCTGTACTAAAGGTAAACGCGGCGACCAGTCCAAACCCCTTTCTCTCCCCGTCTTCCTGTTTCACAATAATCGACGGGCGCTTGAGCTGCACATCCACAGAAATGGGTATTCCGGTCTGGGCAAAATGGATGAAATTCTGCAGTCTCATTGCCGGGCTCTTGACCGATGCATCCCCATTCAGGCCGATAAAGGAGTTCTGGAAGGTAAACAGATCGTGTTCAATGGCAATGCCTGCATCCTTGAGCCTGTCGTAATCCATCTGCAATCTGTTGTTTGCAATCAACAGGCAGTCAAGGGCATATTGAGCCTCGTCGTCAGCAAAGGAATAATCCTTCTTGAACGCAAATGGTTTGCCGTCAACAGCTCCACTGTATTCCATGGATAAAATGACCGTATCGACCTGCCGCCCTTCACGTTCAAACCTGACGACCTTTCGAGCGGGTTTCCCCACCAGATCAACCTTTTTCCCGGAAGCTGCTTCTTCAATCAGGGCTTCCAGCATGTTTATTTTAGATGTTGTGTTTGCCATAGTCCTTTCTCCTTTTGATCATTATCATAGTGAACTCAGCGCTGATCCGGGTCCATACACCCCCTGATCAAATGGCCGACATACCCTTTCCGCAACCCGTAAAGCGTTTTCAATCATAAGTGATGCAACCGATGTGCCAATATTGAGAAAGCTGTGTCAGGCACTTTAACCTGTTGTAAACCATATAAATATGTCTTTTATATCCTATGCGGCGGAGGGGGGCGGTGTGTCCATTATCTTTACAAATTGTAATGGATATGTTGACACCGGATTGCCAATTTGAGGTGCGCTAAGACCCGCGCGGAATCCCTCTGTTTACGGTCTGGGGAGAAATGAAGTGACAGCGCTTAAAGTTCCCCTCCCCGGTGCCCAGAGGGAAATTGTGATTAGGTAGGATAACGCCACGAGGGAAAATCGATGAGGCGGCGGCGTGGCTCAATCGCGCCCACGGATTGCACCTGCTTCAACAACGCCCAGCGTGGTCAAGTTGACGACTTCCTCTACGGTCGCCCCATACTGACGGAGGTGTGCCGGGAGACGCGTTCCCATGAGGACAGGACCGACCGACACGGCCTCACCGATATATTGGATCAGGTTAAGGGCCAGGTTCCCTGACTGGAGATCAGGGAAAATGAGGACATTGGCGTTTCCCTCGAGTTCAGAGAAGGGGAAGTATTGATGCCGCAGGGCGCTGTTGACGGCGATGGCCAGTTGTATCTCCCCATCGATTATGAGATCAGGGTCGTGGGATCTGGCGATCTCGGTTGCCCGGCGGATTTTTCGGGCTAACGGATGATTTACACTGCCGTAGGTAGAGAAGGACAACATGGCCACCCGCGGTTCGATGTCAAGGGAGCGGACAGTGTTGGCGGTTAACAGGGCGATCTCGGCCAGTTCCTCGGCCGTGGGATCGATGTTCACCGCGCAGTCAGCTAAGAAATAGACGTCTTTGGGCAGGAGTATCATGTAGTGGCTGGAAACCCTTCGTATTCCCGGGGCAGGTCCGATGACCTCCAGGATGGTTCGCAGCGACTCCACATAGTGGGTGGACACCCCGGCGAAAAGCATGTCGGCGTCGCCGGCATGGACCATGAGCGCAGCAAAGTAATCACGCTTGCGCAATCGTTTGACGGCCTCGGCATGCATGACCCCACGCCTGCGGCGCATGTGGAAATACTCATCCACATAGGCTTCGAACCGCGGACTTAGAAATGGATCGATGATCTGGACACCGCCTAAGTCCAGATCGAGACGCTCCGCAACCTTCCGGACATCATGTTCGTTTCCCACCAAGATGGGCTGCGCGATATTTTCGTCCATGAGGATGGCGCAGGCGCGGAGAACGGTTTCACTGCTTCCCTCGGAGAAGACAACCCGAAGGTCCTCGTGCCGGGCCTTCATGATCAGATGTCTCATGGTTTCCCGGCCGGCGCCTATCCGGATGACCAGCCTTTCACGGTATGTCTCGTCCTTTATGGAGAGGCCAGCCACGCCTTCCTGGATGGCCTGCCGGGCCACGGCCGCGGATTCGTTTACCAGGATTCGTGGATCGATCGGTTTGGGCAGCAGATACTCGGGCCCGAAGCTGAGGCGCTCATCGCTGTATGCCTTTTCAACCTCCTCTACGACCTCCTCCCGTGCCAGATCTGCCAGGGCGTGCGCGGCAGCCAGAAGCATCCCTTCGGTGATGCAGTTCGCCTGGACATCCAGAGCTCCTCTGAAGATGTAGGGGAAACTCAGGATATCTAATATGGCATTTGGGTACTGGCTCAGGCTGGTGGCCATGATGAGGTCCCGCCGGCTGGCTCGGGCAGATTCGTAGTCGATCTCAGGCTCCGGGGTGGACAATGCCAATACCACCGGGAAAGCATTCATGGAGCGGAGCATCTCCTGGGTAACGATGCCGCCGTCGGATGCCCCTAAGAACACGTCAGCGCCAGCCATGCCCGCAGTCAGGTCCTGCGCCGGGTCTTGCCGGGCAAAGACCCGTTGATAGTCGTGGAGGTCCTCACGATCAGGGCTCAGAAGCCCATGGATGTCATATACCAGAAGATTTTCCGGCTGAACCCCAAGCTTCAGGAACAACCGCGCGCAACCGGTGCCAACGGTTCCGATGCCGCTGATCACCACCCGGATATCTTCAATCCGCTTTTCGACCAGGTCCAGAGCGTTCAGGAGGGCAGCGGCCGCTACCACGGCTGAGCTGTAGAGATTCTCGTGAAAGACCGGTATCTTTAACTCCCTGACGAGCTGGTCGTAGATGTGCAGACCCTCTGGCGCGCGAAGGCCGGACAGGTTGATACCACCAAAGGTCGGTTCGAGCATAAGGACCGTATCAACAAAACGGTCCGGATCAGTGGTATTCAGCTCCAAATCAAACACATCGATGTCAGCAAGCCGTTTGAAGAGGATCGCGATCCCTTCCTGGACCGGTTTTGCCGCTGCCGGGCCGACATCTCCCAGGCCGGGGACGGCCGATCCATTGGTGATAACGCCTACAAG
Organism: Desulfobacterales bacterium; assembly: GCA_014382905.1. Taxonomy (GTDB): domain Bacteria; phylum Desulfobacterota; class DSM-4660; order Desulfatiglandales; family Desulfatiglandaceae; genus JACNIU01. Next base: position 7,780 of record JACNIU010000094.1, on the reverse strand, counting down.
GTTGCCGCGCGAGGTGTAGCGAAAGACTTGGGAAATGTCATTGGCAATGGCTTTGGAAGGGAATGTGGCGCCGGGCAAATAGGCAAGCCGCATCTCCCGGGGGGTCAGGCAGGGCTTTGTGGCGCGGACCTCAATCTTTCCGGGGCGGTCGCTGCTATGGTAGTTGAGAGCGTCCTGTTGTCGGATCATAATGGAATCTCCTTGGCTGTTGAAGCTGGGGCCCGATCTTTCCGCACCGCCAGCGGATAGTTTTGGACAGTCTCCTGGAGCGCCGCCAGAAAGGGAACGACCGGCCGGGCCTGAAGGATCCATAGTTTTGCACCCTCGATGCCGAATTCTATGTCCAGCGGGTAGCCATAGGCGGTCTCCAGCCGATCAGCGATTCTCACCAGTTCGCAAAGCTCGACATATTCAAGTGCAGGCCGGAGACGCTGGTGGCTGAGAGTATGGCTCAGAACCGTGCCCAGTCCCGTATGTTTGTCGAATACCACCTGTTCATTCTTGTCACGGGTGATATAGCGGAAACGCAGGGGTCCGCCTCCACGGATCCCCTCCTTGTCCACCACGATCTGGTCGGCGGAAACGATGCCCGAGACAACCCCTTCGCCCAGACCCAAGGCCGCGTTGATGACCATTTCCCTGAGATTGCCCTCGGCTACGTTAACGGTCTGGAGGACGCCCGAAACCCGTGACCAGACATTCCGCTGGACGATTACGCCCCCCGCGGGCTCAGAGGTCATGCCCAAAACCAGGCGGTTATGGATGGCCCGCTCCGTCCAGAGACCGCTCCAGGCCCTTTTGATGTGATCGAGGAGAGCAGTTTCTCGGCGGATAAAGAGGAAGGTGTCAAATTCACCGGCCCGGGCCGCCATCTCCGCATCCTCTTCCTTAGACGAAGATCGAATCGCCACAAATGGATTGAGCGGGTCTTCCTCCGCGCTGTCTTTCGGCATGTTCTCATTGAGGTGATGATAGGCCGTCACCACCTCTTGCACAAACGCCGCTGGAAGCGTCATTCCCTCCCACAATTGCCGGATGTTGATAGATTTTTGAAAGTCGTCTACATCATCACGGCGCAGAATCGATTCAATAGCCTGCCGAAGGGTCGTATCCGGAGCGGTCCCTTTCAGAACATCGACGTTCCTGTCAGGAACGGCGTCCAAGATCTCCTGGAAGGCGCGGTCGGCAATCACGATCCAGGGGGGAGTCAGTCCCCGGCCACCGAGCCGCTCCACTTCGGCAAGGTTGGCCGCCTTCCATCCGATGAAGGGAAAGAGTTCAAAACCGCCATCCTGGGGCGTCAGGATCCGGCGGCGCTCAAGCCTGTCCCGTGTCTTGCGGTCCTCGCGAACGATCCGGCGCTCTATACGCGCAATCGGTTCCTGCAGGTCCGGTTGGGTCTCGAGAACGAGATCCAGCCGATTTGCCTGGCGCACCAGGTGCCGGAGACGGAAATCCACCTGAAATGAAGACGCTGCCGCCGCCATATCCCGGACAATGATTTCCCGGAGGGCCCTGAGACGCTGCTCTGCCACCGGATCCACATCCTTGGGGCGCAAATCATCTATGGAGACCGTCTCAAAACCGCAGCCTCGCAAGGTGGCAAAGACCCCTTCAAGCGTCTGGCGGAGGTGGCGCATCTTGAGCCGGAGCCAAAGGATTTCGTAGGGTTGTTCCGCGGACGGGATCTGTCGCAGCAATGTCTCCATCAGCGCATGGTTCCGGCGTTTGAGATCGTCAAAGAGCCAGAGAAGGTGGTCGCGGGCGATGCTCCCCACGTCCGGGTTTTTCAAGAGCGTGGAGAGAAGATGCGTTTTTTCACTCTGACCTCCCCTATCGGAGGAAAGATGGTCGCTTACCACGAGTTCGCGGACCACATGACAGGCCAGCATCGGGTCGGTGAAACGGCCCAAGAGCTTCTCAATCTGGTGGCGGCTCCGAAGCCGCCGGCCACGCAGGATCAGGGTCTTCTTTTTGTCGGTTGTCCGGGTCAATTGCCGGGTCGCTTCACCGAGGTGTTGGAAGTCTTCATGGAAGGCCAGTGCGTCTCTACCCTGGCCAAGGACCTGCAGGCTTCCCTCATCAGCATCTATGACTACCAGGTCGCCCTCTCGAAGGCTATGATCGCGTTCATGGACATCCGAGTGGATCGATATGTGGCAGCCATGGGCCGTCTTTTTTTCCTCCCGGTACCGGGAAGTGCGGCACATGAGCATAAGGGCGCCGTCCGGAGACCGCTGCCATTCTCCCGAGATAATCAGGGCCGGCTTTCGGAACTGGATAGCAGTAAGTCCTGCATGACTCAAAATGCCCCCGCCGGTGGAAATGATGCCGGAGGAGTGGTATAAAAAGGTATTATCTTCGGGCCGGAGCGAAGGTGTAACGAGGATGGATCCCTCGAAGTCCTTCGGCCTTCGCCCCTCTGTACCCAAAAGGACCCTCCCCACTGCGCGTCCGGGAGATGCCTTTAGCCCCTTTAGGGCTTTTTCGTCGTGAAACGGGCGCGGCAGTTGGTGCAGATTTACCCGCCTGAAGAGATCTCCGATCCTTTCCGCCCCCTCCATATCCACCGAAACCATCGACCCCATGCCGGGAGACGTGTAACGGTTGAGCCAGAGCACCATCGCAAGTACAGACGCATCCAGGCTCCCATTAAAGCACCATTTTATAGCGCCAGTTTCACGACGGCAGCACAGAACCTTGTCTGGGGCAAACATGGCAAGGCAGATCATACCTTCCAGATCCCGGACCACGAAAAGGGTCAGGGTCCTGCCTAAAATGGGGAGCGATGCAGACTGGACCTCACAACCGTTCAGGCGCCCGGTGGTCTGAAACGGGAGGGTCTGTTCAAGCGGGGCCAGCAGACGTGCCAGGGAGGCTGATGCGGCCACAGCCTCCTTTTCAGAGGTCACGATTTCCGCAAACCGCTCTGCTTCGTGTACCCGCTTGAAAAGGTCTCCGGGCGTACGCTGGAACCCGTTATCCTTCTCTGTGATTTCTCCACGCGTCACCGCCTCTCGCAGCGGACCCAGGAAGAGGTTCTCAAGCTGGAGTTGTCCCATGGAGGGGGGGCGCAGGTCCCCGCAAGAAGGGGCGGTCTTGAGGCCCAGTCCTGCGAGTGCGGACTGGAGCCTGACAGACAGATCGGCAGGTACCGGCGTACTGAATCGGTCGCAGTAGGGGGCCTGGCCCGTCCAGGCAACCTCCCGATCGCCTTTAAGGCCCTTCTCCACCTTCACGAGGATGGCCTGCCGGTCTTTGGTCAGGAGTTGATTGATCGGAAGAACCCCCCAGCGGGCGAAGAACGCGGTCCAGGCATCAGCGACTGCCTGGCGCGATTCGTCAGGGAGATCCAGAGAACCGATAACCCAGTCGATTTCCATGAGATAGGGAATCAACCGAAACAGGGCCTCGACCTTCTTGCAGAGGTCCGCCAGGTCCAGGGTCTTCTCCTTGTCATATCGGGCGTGTATCCGGGTATCCTTTGCCTGGACGTCAAATTCGATCTTGCGCAACACCTGTTGAATCGCATCGAGAGAGGGGTTTGGATGAAGATCGAGTTCGTTCTTGCTGACACCATAATATTTCAAATCAATCATCCCGCCCTTGAGTGGGGGCGAATAATCGATCCGAAGAAATGCCGGGTGATTCTGAAAGGAGAAATAATAGTGAACTTCATTACCGTAACAGAAAATCCTGACATCCGGGAGGACCGCCTGCCCGTGAAGGATCTGACGCGCGAAACCTTCGACCAACGCCGAGACCGGATAGGGAAGGGAAGTCGATTCATCTGCCCTCTGTTCAGGTTCAAAGTCCACATAGCGGATCTCCCTAAAAACCCTGAGGATCCGGACCGGAGAGGCAGTTGAGATGCTCACCGTGCGGTTTGTGGCCCGCCGGGTCTCCACCAGACAGAAAACAAGGTCCAGTCCCCGCTGATGGAGGTACCGTTTTAGACCGTGGAGGGTCTGGACCTCGTCTAATGACGCTGGATCTTCAAACATCTGTACAAGCCGGGTGAGTTCCGGAGAGAGTTGATTATCCTGGGGCGCTTTCTCGAGTTCCAGGGTGATGCGTTCACGAAGCCCCCTGTACTTATCGGAGAGGGCGGCGCAATCATCTGAATGAGATGAAAAGAGAGCCGTAAAGATAGAGACAATCCGGCCCATCAAATCAAGAATCCGTCGGATTGTTTCCCGGGTCAGCGGCGCCAAGCTGAGGATTTCGGCCAAGACGTCGGCGTGGGCCAGGTTATATTCCCGGAACAGGGAGACCGGGTTGTCGTCTTTGACGCCTTCCCGGTCTTCACTGCCAAGACCCCCATAGGCGATAAATATCCAGTGCTCGCCGGATGGGCGGGCTTCTTTGACAGATTCAAAGAGCGTCGCCTCTGCTGGGGAGACCATGAACGGAAAGGATTTGCCGATGCTGATGCTGATCTGCTTTCGCACATGGAGACCGAAGTTCAACCTCTCCCAGCCAAGTTCAGCGATCAGTTCCCGTAAAAGCCGGTTCCCGCACAGGGCCTCGGCCCTTTGTAAGGACGGAAGGACCGGCGGGGGAACTCCAGGGACAGGAACCAGATGAATCAGGTCTAAATGGGTGGCCCGGGTAAAGGCCAGATAGGGGGAGAGGAATTGACAAACGTCCCGGCCCAGCACTGCTTCCGCCAGACTGGACGGGGCCGGGTTCCCCTTCGAATCCAGGATGCGCGCTGCCATAAGGCGCTGACGCCTGTCCTTTTCCTGCAGGTAAAGCGCAATGAGCGGGTCTTGGCCGGCCGGCCGGCCCGGCAGGGTGAGATGCTGGATGATCTTGGCCACCATCTCAAGGCAGTCCGCCGCCACCAGGGGGCTACCATCCATCTCAACTCGACTGGCCAGGAATCCTGTGATCTGAAGATTCACGGATATGGCCCCTGATTCTGCCAGATCGCGCAGCCGTTCAAGTGCTCGCAGGGCCAGGGTTCTATCCCGGGCACCCAGCATCCCTTTTAGAAAGGGCCATAGATCTTCCGTGCTCAAAGAGAGCGTGTCAAAGAGATCGAACAAAAGCGTCGCGATAGGGCCCATCCGTGTGCTGAGAAGCGGAAGAAGCTGACGAAGACGTTCCAGGTCCGAGGAACTGGGGGGCGATGTCAGTTGCCTCCGGAGTTGGGTGCAGGCGGCCTTGACCCGCTCGGCGCTTCCCATGGCGACTTCAAACTCGGCGGCGATAGCGTTCAGGGCAGCGGAGAGGGAAGCCCCCGGGGATGCATCTGAAGGAGCAGGGGTTTCAGGACTTTCCGGCATAACGGACAGGCAGATAATCGGGAACCCACATGGCATTTTTGACAGTCTCCTCGAGGTTCTCAAGAATGTCCGGGTCCGCATGACCTTCTGAAACAGCACATTGGATGACAGCGCACGCGATAGCGTGGGAATACTCCCGTATGCGCCGAACTTCAAAACGCGCCGCACACCCTCCTGAGTCGTCAGCAATTGTCTTATTAGAGAGGGCCTTGGCCGCGGCAAGGAACATGCCATCGGTAACACGTCTGATGTTTCCTGCTGTCACGCCGAGCCCGACGCCCGGAAAGATGAAGAAGTTGTTGCACTGGCCGATTTCGTAACTGCGCCCGTTGTACACTACGGGATTAAACGGGCTCCCTGTAGCCACAATGGCTCTCCCCTCTGACCATCGAATGGCATCTTCCGGAATGCACTCGCTTTTGGATGTCGGGTTGGACAGGGGTAAAATAACGGGGCGCTCATTGAGTTCAGCCATTAACTTCACGATCTTTTCGCTGAAGCGCCCCGGAGTGGCGGTTGTACCGATCAGGATGTTCGGTTTGGCATTTACGAGTGCTTCCTCCAGACTTATATTGGATCTGTCCTTGCATACGTAGGAGGCTATTTCATCCAAATCTCTGGCATAACAGGACTTGAATTCCTCCAGGCCCGGACGAGCCTTTGTAACAAGCCCCTTGCTGTCGACCATCCAAATCCTTTTTCGAGCCTCTTTTAGTGAAAGGCCCTCATCCTGTAAGGCCGATACAATGAGGCCGGAGTTCCCGTATGCCGCCGCGCCGGCTCCAGCTAAGAGGATACGGCTTTCCCGGAGTGGCCGACCAATAGTATGCAAGATCCTATCGATAAATGCAAGGACCACTCCTGCGGTTCCCTGGATGTCGTCGTTAAACGAGCACACGCGGTCCTTGAATCGATTCAACTGATTGATGGCGTTCTCTTTCAGAAAATCCTCCCACTGAAGCAGGACATTGGGGAAGACCTTGCACACGGCCTCTACGAACCGGTCAATAAATGCCTGGTATTCCGCTCCCCGCACACGCTTTTGCCTGAGCCCGAGATAGAGGGGGTCCTTGCGCCGTTCCTCATTGTCGGTGCCCACATCTAACATGATGGGAAGCGTGCTGTAGGGAGAGATGCCGGCGCCAAGCGTGTAAAGGCAGAGCTTGCCGATCGGGATTCCCATTCCGTCCGCGCCCTGATCGCCGAGCCCGAGGATACGCTCCCCGTCGGTTACAACAATTATGGATGGATCTTTGAAATAAAAATTGCCCAACGCCTTTTCAATGTCGTCCTTTTGATTGTAATTGATATAGATGCCCCTCGTTCGTCTGTAAATGTGGGAGAATTTCTGGCATGCCTCTCCCACGGTGGGCGTGTATACGATCGGTGTCATCTCTTCCATGTACTCATCCAACAACCGGAAGAAGAGGGTTTCGTTCCTGTCGTGCAACTCTGCCAGGAAGTTGTACTTCTCGAGATCAGTGGGCTGCGCCTTAAAGTTTTCGTAGTTCCTGAGCAGTTGCTCTTCCATAGTTGAGATCGAGGATGGCAAAAGGCCATATAGCTCAAGATCATCTCTCTCACTGGCGGTAAAAGCCGGTCCCTTGTTTGTAAAGGGATTATTCAGAAGCGCCTTTCCTTTGCTGTGCACAGCCATGTATTTTTGGCGGGTTTTCGGATCGATCTCTATTGAAAAATCCATCACCTTTTCCTCATATGAAACTGGATACTGGATACCCCTGAGACCTGTATCCGCATAGCGCATGGCGAACGGTTCCCGCTTTGCGCTCTGCGCTTCACCGCAACCCTGTAGGCCGATCTGAAGGTATGGAAGAGATGGTTATTTAAAATGCCAGCTTATCCACCTTAATACCCGCGCGTCTCAGCCGTTCACAATCTCTTTCCAGACGTTTGTTGGCCACCTTCTTTAATTCTTCCTGATATTTCTTGGGATCATCGTAAGATCCGGTCGCATAGATCTTTTCAATGGTCGTTTTTTCCCATCCTGTGCTGAAGACAAAGGCTGCAACCAGTCCAAACCCCTTCCGCTCCCCGTCTTCCTGTTTCACGATAATCGATGGGCGCTTGAGTGTTACATCAACAGATATAGGTATTCCGGTTTGGGCAAAATGAATGAAATTCTGTAACCGCAACGCGGGGCTCTTAACCGATGTGTCTCCTTTCAGACCGATAAAGGAGTTCTGGAAGGTAAACAGATCGTGTTCAATGGCAATGCCTGCATCCTTGAGCCTGTCGTAATCCATCTGCAATCTGTTGTTTGCAATCAACAGGCAGTCAAGGGCATATTGAGCCTCGTCGTCAGCAAAGGAATAATCCTTCTTGAACGCAAATGGTTTGCCGTCAACAGCTCCACTGTATTCCATGGATAAAATGACCGTATCGACCTGCCGCCCTTCACGTTCAAACCTGACGACCTTTCGAGCGGGTTTCCCCACCAGATCAACCTTTTTCCCGGAAGCTGCTTCTTC
>JACNIU010000287.1 GCA_014382905.1 Desulfobacterales bacterium | reverse complement strand
TGCTTGAGGCCCAGGCCTTAGACCTCTACATGAGATATTCCGATAAGGTCAAAGACGAGAGAGGCAAGGCGGTTTTGTATGATCTGGCAGAAGAAGAAAAGGCTCACCTAACCGGACTGGGCCGCCTAATGGAACAAAAGGTATGAAACGCGATGATTCCGAAGCAGAAGCAGTTTATTTGAGGTGATGAGAGATGTTTGATTTCAGCGAATCCTCTGTCAGGTTTTTCCTCTTCTTCGGAGGGCTTGTCTTCTTCCTGATCCTGGAGTTGCGGGTCCCCTACAGGGAGAGTTCCGTATCCAAGCTGAAACGCTGGATGAACAACCTCTCCCTGACCCTATTCAATACTGTTTTACTCAGCCTGATCTTTTCAGCCGTTATTGTGGGAACCGCAACCCATGTTCAAACACACCGATTGGGGATACTGAACATGGTGGAGTCCCCCGCATGGCTCAAGATCCTTTTCACGGTTGTTTTTCTCGACTTCATGCTCTATGTCTGGCATCTCCTCAACCACGAAATGCCGTTTCTCTGGCGTTTCCACAGGGTCCATCACTGCGATTTGAACATGGATGTCTCCTCAGCGACTCGCTTTCATATTGGAGAACTTGCCATTTCAGCGGTTATAAAAATATCCATCATATTCTTCCTCGGGGCGATTCCCCTCGGTGTATTCATTTTTGAAAGCACTGTCGTACTCTGTGCCCAGTTTCATCACAGCAGCCTGAAGGTCCCCAAGTGGTTCGAAACCCTCTGGTGGGTTTTTTTAGTGCCCCCTTCCATGCACCGGATACACCACTCCGTGATTATCAAAGAGAGGAATACCAATTACGGCACCATCTTTTCCCTATGGGACAGAATCCTTGGGACCCTCCTTGCTGATGTAGACCAGGCCGGGATTCGCATAGGTGTCGGGGCCTATCACAGGCCGGAGGAGCTTAATTTCCCCCATCTACTAACAATGCCGTTTACCCGGCCTGTCAAGTAAAAGCGCTATAGCTTTAATTCGGTTGTCTGGGTCAAGGCGAAACATTCTATATCGAACGTTCGCCCATCTCTGTGCCGGTATCCGAGTTCATTGTCGGTCAGAAATACCATCGTTTTTCCATCCTCTATGAATTTATACCCCATTCCTACATTCGGATGGCTGAGGTTGATGGGGAATATCTCGATGGAATCAGTCCTGAAACTCATGGGACAATCAGCAGCATAGTTGATTTTGGCCCTTAGTTGATCAAATTGGACAGGAAAGAAAGGGGGCCTCATCGCTCTTTCCTGGAATATGCTGAAAGGGCATCAAGAAGATATCGGAAGTTGACAGAGATAAAAGAACAAACATCTCAGTTATGACTGGCAATTTAATAAAAATTGGTGAATAATTTGAAAAATCTTGAGAATCTGCATTCTGTTGCATCTCAGAAGTCTCGATCCCTACCCCTGGAGGATAACATGCGCGACGATGGGGCCAAAGCATTTAGGCGTATCCTTGGGGTAACCGGGGCCGAATGCGGCTCAGGAATTGGAAAAATAGATCCATAAGGAGGATTCTTGCAGTGGAGACGTATTACAGACCTGAAGATCTCACCAGGTTCAAAGAGATCGGAAAAGAGTCGCAGGAGCTGGCAGAAAAGTTTTTTGATTACTATGGTGCAGTATTTGCGGAAGGAGAGCTGACAGAGAGGGAAAAGGCCCTCATCGCCCTCGCCGTCGCCCACACCATACAGTGCCCATACTGCATCGATGCGTTTACCCAGGCCTGTCTGGAGAAGGGCTCGAATCTGGCCGAAATGACAGAGGCCGTCCACGTGGTAACCGCCATAAGAGGGGGGGCATCTCTGGTCCATGGCATCCAGATGCGAAACATTGCAGAGAAGCTATCTATCTGAAAGAGGAAAACGGGGATATATGCATCCCTTGCAGACATTAGAATCTTCACAAAATAACCTCGGGGCAGAGACCCTAACCATCGAGCCTTTCCACCAGAATCTCTCCAGGCACGGTCTCAAGTTAGAGCGGTCAAAGACGTCAACTTTACAGATCAATACGGGCCTCCTCTGCAATCAAACGTGCCGACATTGTCACCTGAATGCCGGCCCCCACCGGACAGAGAACATGGGGCCCGATACGGCAGAGGAGGTGATCTCCTATGTTAGGAGGGGGCGTTTTGAGACAATCGATATCACCGGCGGGGCGCCCGAACTAAATCCAAGCCTCCCGAGATTGATCGAGAGTCTCTCTCCATCGGTATCTAAGATGATCCTCCGATCGAACCTGTCCGCACTGTTCGACGGCAAACGGGACGACCTGATCGATCTCTTGAGAATAAACGCTGTGGTGATAATCGCCTCATTTCCCTCCTTGAATGAAGCGCAGGCAGATGCCCAGCGAGGGCACGGAATATTTGAGAGGAGTATTCAAATCCTCCGGAAACTGAACAGCATAGGATACGGGCTGGAAGGGTCCGGGCTGGAACTCAATCTGGTTTCCAACCCGACCGGCGCATTTCTAACTCCTCCGCAGAAAGAGGCGGAAAAAAGATTCCGGAAGGTCTTGGGACAAAAATGGGGAATACAGTTTAATCATCTCTTCAATTTCGGGAATGTCCCGCTGGGGAGGTTTCACCAGTGGCTCTTGACCTCGGGAAATCTCAAAAAATACATTGATAAACTGGTATCAGGGTTTAATCCCTGCGCCGTAGAAGGCCTCATGTGCCGCACACTGGTTTCTGTTTCATGGGACGGCTATCTTTATGACTGTGATTTTAATCTGGCGGAAGGCCTCTTTATGGGCGGAAGAAAAACCCATGTCTCTGAAATGCCCGGGTCTCCTGAGCCGGGCCAGTCGATTGTCGTGGCTGACCACTGTTATACATGCACCGCAGGCGCGGGATTTTCCTGAGGAGGGGCTATTACAACCTGAGTTCTGGTTGAAGTGAGAGAATAAGCTTGAAGGATGATATGAAGACACCAACCAATCGAAAAAAGGCCGCTCTAAAGGCGTCCGGACTGGTAATCTTTGTTATTTTAGCCATCTGCCTCATCCGATTCACACCGGTCATGAATTATCTTACCGCGGAAAACCTTGGAAGATTTTTTGAAAGGGCAGGCATCTGGGCACCGCTCCTGTATATGATACTCTACGCTGTGGGTGTCTCCATGTTTATCCCCGGGACCCTTTTAACCGGTTTGGGCGCGGCTATTTTCGGGGCCTACTGGGGGTTCCTGTATGTATGGATCGGAGCCATGGCCGGCGCAAGCTCTGCTTTTGTTATCGGCCGAACCCTGGGGAGGGAGTTCGCCGCCTCCTTGATTGGGAATAAATTGAAAAAGTATGATGATGCGATTGAACGAAACGGTTTTGCAACGGTTTTGTACCTGCGTCTTGTCTATTTTCCCTTTACGCCCATGAACTTCGGCATGGGATTGACCAAGGTTCGTTTCCGGGACTATTTTGCCGGAACGGCCCTCGGGATTATTGTGGGGACGTTTATTTTTACGTTCTTCATCGGAACGTTGAAAACCGTCTGGATTTCCGGCAGGTGGGGTGAACTCATATCCCTGAAGGTCTTCTTCTCGGTGGCGCTTTTTGTCTTTTCGTTTTTCATCCCCAGGATCATCAAGAAGATTAAACATGAGAAATAAGTCAATAAAAGGGACGACATGCCAAACTATACCGGAGAAGGGATGATCCTGGCCGGAGATGACAACGGCCACATCTGAAGGAACTCTGAAGAAAACGTATTCCAAGTCAACCCTTTCATTCAGAGCCATATTTCTCTGCCCTCCGCAGGGCCGGAAGAGCCGGATTTTCCAGATTGGAATAAAAAAACGTAGAGGACCCTTATCAAAAAATGGGTGTGCGCAAGAACTCCGTACAGGAAAGGCTCATTATCTTCTGCCGTTATCCTATACCCGGTCGGGTAAAAACGCGTCTTATCCCTGCGCTTGGCCCGGCAGGTGCCGCAGATCTCCAGCGGCTGTTGACCGAAAAAACGTTAGCTACCGCCAGGGAATTTGCATTGCTACGGGGGGTTGGGATAGAGGTCAGTTTTGAGGAGGGCGATAAGCGCAAGATCCGCAGATGGCTCGGTTCAGGTCTGATCCTTTCGCCCCAGGGACCCGGGGATCTCGGGGAGCGAATGCATTCCGCATTTCTCCAGGCATTTCGAAACGGTGCCAACCATGTGGTTCTTGTAGGGACAGACATCCCCAACCTGAGGGCCAATCAGTTTAAACAAGCCTTTTCGGCCCTTAAGGATAATGACCTTGTCCTGGGGCCAAGCACCGACGGAGGCTACTGGCTGATCGGCCTGAGAAGACCTGCTGCCCTGTTTGAGGGGATCAACTGGGGCACGAAAGAAGTCCTTGAGGAAACAATCGCCCTGACAAGAAGACAAGGTTTGAGAGCCCACATACTCGATCCTCTCTCAGATTTAGACACTCCAGAGGATTTCAAGAGATTGTGGCCCGGCAGGGACATGAGAAGGCCCTATATTTCGACGATAATCCCCACACTCAACGAGGAAACGAACATTGAGGCGACAATTCTCTCGGCCCAGCATGAAGACGTGGAAATTATCGTGGTAGATGGGGGAAGTAGCGACCATACGGTAGCAAGGGCCGCCAGGACCGGAGTCCGCGTGGAGTCGAGTCCCCGCGGCCGCGCCTTACAGCAAAACCGGGGAGCCGAGCTTGCAGAGGGAAGCGTACTCCTGTTTCTCCATGCCGACACCCATCTGCCGGACAGCTACGTGACCCATGTCTTCGATACGCTGATAGACCCCATGACATCTGCCGGCGCATTCCGTTTCAGGAGTGATCTTAATTGTCCTGCAATGAAGGGGATCGCGTTTTTGGCAAACTTTCGATCCCGATTCCTGAAACTCCCTTATGGCGACCAGGGGCTCTTTGTTCGAAAACCGGTATTTGACCGGGTTGGCGGATTTCCGGACGTCCCGATTGCAGAAGACCTTTTTTTGGTCCGCAGACTCGCGAAGCACGGCCGCATCCGCATAGCATCGGCCGACGTAACAACCTCGGCGCGGCGATGGCTGGTGTTAGGGCTCCTTCGAACCACGTTGATTAACCAGCTCATCGTGGCCGGCTGTTACTTAGGTGTTTCACCTCATACCCTCGCTCCCCTGGAACGGAACTTTAGGCACTTCAAGCAATTCAAACTTTAGGCACTTCCTGATCTCTGTCTTCAAAGCCGCCGGGCGTTCTACAGCCTATAAAGGACTTTTGTTGGGGTCTGCAAGAAGCAATCAGGTCACCAGTTTGAACTTTCCCTTTACTGCCCCGCAGACAGGACAATTATCCGGAGCCTTGTCCTCGTTCACATAACCACAAACCTGGCATACGTAATACTCGGTCTCCCGGTCGGCCAACATGTCGTTCATGGCTTTCTTATAGAGCTCAGCATGACGGGTTTCTACATCCCGAGAGAGAGTAAAGGCCTTTGATACGTTCTCCTTTCCTTCGTCCGAGGCATCCTTGATCAGTCTGGGATATTCCTCCACGTTGGCCTTGATCTCGTTCTGAAAAGCCGTTTCAATATTTTCTTCGGTCGTTCCAATCTTGCCGCGCATCAGGAGAAGATATCGTCGAGCGTGGACAGATTCCGCATCGGAAACGGCCCGGAACAGTCGTGCTATCTGGGGATACCCTTCCGAATCGGCTTTCTTTGCAAAGGCCTCATTTCTTATAGCGGCCTTCGATTCGGCTGCAAACGCATAAGCAAGATTTCTTTCGGTCTTTTCGGCCATTACTCTCGCCTCCTTATGTCTACTTTTTAATAGTGGCGCCCTGGTAAGAGGTCTCTTGACATCATCCCGATCAGACACAGTATTTATTACCCTGATTTTTCAAAATGTCAAGGTTTCGTTCACACTTAAGATGTTTCCGGCCTTTCGATACGAGTTACAACAAATCCAAAAGTTGTTTGACTTCCACCTCTCTTTAAAGTATTCTTACTCAAATTATTAATTTAGCCTATCAATACCCCTCAGCAAAAAAAGATTGTAATCAAATAACACCCTGACTGAAAAAACTTTGGCGGGTTATTTTTGAAACCTATTCCATTTAATGCGTTCTTACAAGGAAGAACAGAGTCCTAATTTTTCAATCCGTAAGGCTCCTCACATCCCGGTTAATGCGGTTTGAGGTGTATCCATGATAAGCAATGTTATCTCTTATGTTATCTTCGGGTGTATCCTGATCATATACGGCGCCCAGGTCTGACCTTTCTTGGAGGGCATCGGGTATGTTCAGGCTGCAATATATACCTTTATACCCATTCTCCTGGTCCTGCCCCTCAGGATTTACTGGTTTAAGAAGAATGTTCGCGGGCTTCATCACTTCAGGCCCGGTACAAGCAGTGTCCTGTACGCCTTTCCCTGGAAAGAGTTTTCGGGAGATTTTATTCTCTGGCTCCTTATGGGTCTTGGCATGGCCGTCTTCTATACGCTGCATCTCAGGGCACCGTTTCTAACGGGAGTAAAGGTATTGCTCGGATGCGTCTCTTTCGGTCTCTTTGGCGGGATGCTCTCTTTTTTATCCATGGAAAAGAAAATAATTGAATTTCTGAGAGAGAGAAAAATAGACATCACCGTCAGCCCAAAAACCCTTTTTTCTGTTTCAAAAAAAATGCTCCTTTTGGTATTAACCGTCCTCGGGTTTATGGTTGTGGCAATCCTTTTGATGGTTTTTATGGATATCCAATATCTTCTGAGCCACGAAGGCTTTCCCGGTCCGGACATCTACTTTGGGGTCTTCAAGGAGGTCCTCTTTGCTTTTACGGTCCTTCTTGTCCTGAGCCTACTTATCCTCAGACGGTATTCTCAAAACCTCAGGGCCGTTCTCGCCCGCCAGTTGCGTGTTATGGAGGACATAAGTCAGGGGAAATATGACACCCGTGTTCCGGTTGTGAGCAATGATGAGTTCGGACTCATCGCCGCAAAGACCAATCAGATGATCAGCGGGCTTAGGGACAGGGATTTCTGCCAGGTAAGCTTTGGCAGATATGTAACTCCGGAGGTGAGTGAAAAGGTCTTGAAAGGAGAGATACCTCTGGAAGGAGAAATGAGAGACGTCACAATTCTGTTTTGTGATCTGAGAGGCTATACCACCTTTGTGGAGATGAGAAAGCCAAAGGAAGTAGTGCATTTTCTTAACGAGTACTTCACCGAGATGGAACGAACCATAAAGGAACACAAAGGGATCGTACTTCAATATATAGGTGATGAAATTGAAGCCGTTTTTGGCGCACCCCTTGACCTGCAGGATCATCCTGAAATGGCTGTCAGGGCCGCCCTTGAGATGAGAAAGCGCCTCAAAGAGTTGAATATAAAAAGAGAGACTCTTGGCGAAAAGCCTGTGGATCATGGCATCGGCATCCATACGGGTACTGTTCTTGCCGGCAGCGTGGGGAGCCCGGACCGCCTTGTATATGCAATGGTGGGAGACACGGTGAACAGCGCATCCAGGATACAGGACCTGAACAAGAAATTCGGAACAGATATTCTCATAAGCCAGGCCACCCGGGATTTGATAACAGGAAGCGATGTTGGTCTTTCCAGCCTCGGGAAGGTCTCGCTCAGGGGAAAGAGTGAGGAAATTGAGATCTACAGGGTTTCCTGATGGGAAGAATAACGCCGTTAACAGCCGAAAATCCGAAGGTCGTCACCTGAAAAACAGGGTTCATGAACTTCTGAAATCGCCGGACCTTGACCGGGCGTTAGACGAGTTGTGCAGATTTCCGGCCCGCCAGGTGATCAGCCCCCTCTTCTCTTTCCTTTATAACGGAGACGAGCACTTAAGATGGCAGGCGATTACTGCCATGGGGAAGATTGTGGCAGGGCTGGCAAATGAAGATATGGAAGCGGCCAGGGTCATTATGCGGAGGCTCATGTGGAATCTTAACGATGAATCCGGGGGGATCGGATGGGGTTCACCCGAGGCCATGGGAGAGATCCTGGCCCAACATAAGGATCTTGCCGAGGAATATGCCTATGTGCTGATCTCCTATGCCAGGGAGGACGGGAACTATCTGGAACATGAAATGCTGCAGCGCGGGCTTCTATGGGGGATCGCAAGACTGTCACAGGTAAGACCGTCTCTGGTTCAGGAGGCCGTTCCCCATCTTGTGCCGTTCCTCACAGCAACGGACCCGGCCCTCAGAGGGATGGCTGCCTGTATCATGGGACTGCTGGGGGCCAAGGAGGCGCGCAGCGAGCTTGAAGTCCTCACAGGAGATGACGCCGAGTTCGATATTTTTTGTAACCAAAAACGAATTCGGCGTTCTGTTAAAGAAGCGGCTAAGGAGGCGCTTGAGAAATTTCAGGTTCAGAAAAATAGAAACGGGTTTTGAAAGGAGGCTTGTCATGAAACAACGTTATGCGAATCCTTACATCATGGGTGTTCTACTCGGGTTTGTCCTGCTGTTTTCCTTTTATACCATGGGGAGAGGTGTTGGATCATCCGCAACCTTTGCCAGGATTTCAGCGGCAGGGGTCGATCTGATAGCACCGGATCACGCAAAGGAGACCCGATATTTTTCAAAGTACCTTTCCGAAAAGAGATCTCCCCTTATGGCATGGCTGGTGTTTCTGACCCTTGGGGCCGGTCTCGGGGGCCTGTTTTCGGCCTTTATCTCCAGCAGAATCAAGGGAGAGGTCATGCGGGGGCCTTCCATCGGGGTTTCGGCACGGCTGTGGCTTGCCCTGGGCGGCGGGATACTCTCCGGATTTGCAGCCAGGCTTGCCAGGGGGTGCACCAGCGGCCAGGCGCTGACCGGTGCATCTGAACTTGCGTTCGGGAGCTGGATATTCATGTTCTCTATCTTTGCAGGTGCATACGCAACCGCCTACTTTTTCAGAAAGGAGTGGTTATAATGGGACCTCTATATAAATTCGGATGGTTTGACTTTGCCTACAGCCTCCAGATAGCCGGGCTCATCGGTTTCCTTTTTGGATTTGTCCTGGAAAGGGCCGGGTTTGGAAACGCCAGGAAACTCACGGCCATCTTTTACCTGAGGGACTTTGCCGTTCTGAAGGTCATGTTCACCGCCATTGTCGTGTGTACTCTGGGTCTTCTCTATTTCTCCGTTTTCGGGTGGATCGATCTCAGCCGGGTCCATATCCTTCCCACCTTCGTCTGGCCGCAGATCGTGGGGGGCCTTGTCCTGGGTGTCGGATTTGTTATGGGAGGATACTGCCCCACGACGTCGGTGGTGGCCACGGTTTCAGGTAAACTCGACGCCTTCATTTTTATCGTGGGGATGATTTTGGGCTCGTTTATCTTTGCCGAACTCTTCCCTCTGCTTAAAGGATTCTATGAGGCCGGTTCCTTGGGTCCTGTACGTCTTTCTGATGTACTGAAAATCAATTCCGGCATCATCGCCCTTCTTGTATGCCTGATGGCAGTGGGGGCCTACTGGGTCGTGGAACAGGTGGAACAGAAGTTCGGCGACAAGGATACCCTTCCGGGGAGTTCCAAAAGGGTAAAGCGAACCGCCGCCGCCGTCCTTGTCCTTCTTGGCCTGATTCTCGCCCTTATTAACCCGGACGACATCGCCGCCAGGAAAAAAGCGTCCCCGCGGGTTCAGCCGGAAAAAAAGACTGAAGAGGTAAAGAAGATAACCCCAAAGGCAGAAAAACCATCTTCATCCGGTTTCAAGATTGTACAGGATGAAGGTTGCTAAGTATAAAAGGGGGCAGGCAAATTATTGTTCTCTTATTTATATGATTTTGATTGATTTTATAAATCTATGCGTTATACTTACCAAAATAACATTTTTTTCTTGCCTGATTAAGCAAGATGATCTCGTAAAAAATCATTACTTGTTCAAAAACAGGCTAGAGCATCTGTAAGCAATTGAATGGACTTGATTAAAGGGGCCTGCCCAAAGTCCGATCCGGGATGCGTCGGAATCAAAAAAAGGTGCTTTCAGACTCGATACAAGGACATTAAGATCTAGTGAATAAAATTTGGTGGGATAGAGACTATTCCAATCTCTTTATTTATTTCGGACTCCTGTTCTCCCTTATACTTTTCACTTCAAACGCAAAACAATTCAGGTTTTTTGGGCCACATTGTCGTTTCCCTTGATGGACTGACAATGGTTGGGTTAGGCATTGAACTTTAACATTTTATAAAGGAGATTTGAATGAAGATCTATGTAGGAAATTTGTCATACGAGGTCACTGAAGAGGACCTAAGGCAGGCCTTTGAGCAATCAGGCCAGGTTGAATCCGTCAGCATTATAAATGATAAATACAGTGGTCGATCAAAAGGATTTGGATTCGTGGAAATGCCCTCTAATGCTGAGGGACAGGCTGCAATCGAGGGCCTGAACGGCAAGGAATTGAAAGGAAGGGCGCTTAATGTCAATGAGGCCCGGCCTCGAACTGAAAATCGAGGTGGATATGGTGGTGGAAGAGGAGGCAAGAGTGGTAAGGGCCCATATGGTGGAGGTAGAGGCGCTGGTGGCTTTAATAAAGGCGAACGCGGCGGGGGAAGATAGGGACAAGCGGGCTTGTAGTCATGAACGTTGATGAAGTCGAAAAAAATATGGCTCATGACATAGGTGTACTTACAGGTTTCTATCAAAAAAGACTAAAGAACTCCTTTCATCGATCCTTAGTTTAGAGGGTATTGTACCCCATTCGATCATAAGCAGAGAAAAAGGCCCGGAAAAGCTCAGAGAAAAGATACCTGCAAAAGAGCGAAGTTATGATGATCTGCTTAATGGCATCCCTGACTTAGCGGGTGTAAGGATAATTTCGTTCTTTCCGGGTGATGTAGATAAGGTAGTGCTCTTAATCGAAAAGGAGTTCAAGGTTGATCCTGACCCCAGTACCATCTTCCGGAGCTACGGGGCAGGCGCAGAGATTGGCCAAAAGAAGGCGTTTTTCAAAGGTCTCGCCATAACCCTCAGCGAATATCGATGCTTTTGACCATAGAAATGGCAATATAGGCCCTCAAAAGACCTTTTTCATTGCAGCGCGAATAAAGTGGAAGTGCTGAAACCGCACCCGCTTCAATTCAGGGCTACATCAAAACCGGGTTATTTCATCCTATCTGCCAACAGGGCCAGAGAGTTCTTGGCATTTACCAGGCTCTTGCATCGTAGCATCGAAGTACCAGCTTTTCATTCAAGAATTGATTTTGTAGCCATTAATTAGCGTCTGACCGAAAAGCAGAAAGCGATGTAATTTCCATCAGTGTGGACACCAACAACGGCCGTTCAGGGATGGATTTATGGAAAATACTGGTTTTGGGCACATTGCGTTTATCCTGCAATTTGGATTACGACAAGCTAATGGATATCGCAAATAACCACAGAACGCTGCGATTAATGCTTGGCCACA
>JACNIU010000476.1 GCA_014382905.1 Desulfobacterales bacterium | reverse complement strand
TCCAGGAGTGGAAGGGCGGCAAGTTCCAGGAAGTGGAGGCGGTGGATCTGAAAAAGAGATGGCCCAAGCTGTGGGCAACGAAATGGTTAGGATGGTAAGCAACCGAAAACATCACCCCTGGAGGTAGGGTCTTGGAGAGATCAGAGGCAATACTGAAGATAAATAACATTGAGGTCAAGTACCATGAGGTCATCCTGGTGCTCAAAGGGGTTTCCATTGTAGTGCCCCGAGGGGGGATCGTTGCACTCCTCGGCGCCAACGGCGCCGGAAAGAGCACGACCCTCAAGGCCATCTCCGGCCTTTTGAAGGTGGAAGACGGGGAGGTGACCGATGGCGCCATTGAATATGAAGGGAAGCTTATCCACCACGAAAGGGCCGCTAAGATCGCCAAGGCCGGGATCGTTCAGGTCATAGAAGGCCGAAAGGTGTTCGAACACCTGACCGTTGAGGAAAATCTCAAGGTAGGTGCGCATCTGAGAAAGACCGGGTCGGTCAAGGATGGTCTTCAGATGGTATACCGGTATTTTCCAAGACTGTTAGAGAAACGGAATGAGACCGCGGGATTTGTGAGTGGTGGCGAGCAGCAGATGACCGTTGTGGGAAGGGCATTGATGACCGAGCCCAAATTGGTGTTGTTAGATGAGCCCTCCATGGGCTTGGCCCCCATGCTCATACATGAAATCTTTAATATTGTTACCAGGCTCAACAGGGAGGAGCATATCTCCATCCTCCTTGTTGAACAGAATGTCAAATTGGCCCTGACCGTCGCCCCGTACGCATATGTCATGGAAACAGGCAGAATCGTGATGGATGATACGTCTGAGACGTTGAGTCAGAACGAAGATATCAAGGATTTTTATCTTGGCATGGGGGGGAAGGGTGAAAAGAAGAGTTTTCGCGATGTAAAACATTACAAGCGAAGAAAGAGATGGTTAAGTTGAACTGCAAACATGGAGGTTTATTATGAAGAAAAAACTAGCTTTGATAACAGTGCTCATTTTTGGCCTGAGCGCCGCTTTGATGTCCTGCGTAGGGGTTCCGGTAAAGCCTAACGAGAGCAATTTCGTTGCTCCGAAGATCGAACTCGAATCTTTTTCGGTGCCTTTCTATGATGGTTACTGGTATATCGCAAAGTCAACCAAGCCCACTAAAGGGGAGGCTGGTGATCGTGGAGCGTTTTTACCGATGAGTTTCGTCTTTAAAATCACAAACACCAACGCCTATCCCATCAACCTTGAAGAGATAAGGTATTCGGTCGTTTTTGATAAAGAATTCGTCATGATGACGGCCGCCGATCAGATGTCCAACTGGATTCCGCCAGGCAAGTCTGACGAGGTCAGGGTCACGACCATGATCACCGCCCGGTCTGCCCTGGTCGGCCTGCTCCTTGCCAATGCCGTGGCTTTGAAGGCGAAGGGGTGGAACCCGTGGGATACCCTTGAAAAATGGTGGAAGGGTGTACCGGAAGGAACTACGTCCGTTACCCTGACCGAGTGTGCATTCACCTTTACTGCCGATGGTGTCATGAGGGTTTACCCCTTTAAGGTTCAAGCGCAGTAAAAGATACTTTCCTGACTTGCCCCCACCCACCCCCCTTCAAGCGGGAAGGGAAGGTGGGGGCATTTTTTTGCGAGGAAGATTATGGGACTATACGATTTTACTTTCTATGACCTGATAAACCGCAATGCCGCCACTTTTGGCGACAGAGCGGCGTGGTTCGAGGTGGATGACAGCAAGACCCTGACCTTTTCCCAGTACAAGGAGAAGGTGGACAGCCTTGCCTGTGGACTCCGGAAATCCGGGATCAATAAGGGCGACCGGATCGGGGTCTTGGGAAAGAACAGTCTTGAATATTTCCTCCTGTATGGTGCGGCTGCGGCCTTAGGGGCAATCATGCTCCCCATCAACTGGAGGCTTTCTGCCGATGAGGTAGGATATAACCTGAATGATTGCGAAAGCAAACTGGTATTTGTGGATCAGGAATTTCAGGAGAGTGTTGAAGGGCTCAAGGATAAACTGTCAACCGTTGAGCACTATTTCAACCTGGGTCCCGGAGGCGGGAGGTTTTCGGATTTTGGGTCCTTATTGGAGCATCGGGATGATTTTGAACCAGAGGAGGTGTCCTCTGATGACGGTTTCGTTATCATCCATACAGCCGCTGTGGCTGGCAGGCCCAGGGGGGCCGTATTGAGCCATGGCAATGTCATGTGTGCCGATATGCATTTTGGCTATTTTTTCAATCTTACACCAAAGGATGCGCACCTGAATATCCTTCCACTCTTTCATGTGGGTGGCCTCTTTATGGTTACTGCAAGCTTTCACTCCGGGGTTGTGAACGTCAATATGAGCAAATTTGATGCGACAACGGCCGTGGAGATGATTGAGCAGAAAAAGATCTCGATGATGTTTACGTTTGCGCCGATCCTCTCATCCGTGCTTGAGGCACATGAAAAAACAGGCAAGGACATCCGGAGCCTCAGGATTTCGGCCGGACTGGATACACCGGAGACCATCGAGAAATATCAAAAAATTACGGGGGGCAGGTTTTACTGCATGTACGGACAGACAGAAACCTCCTGCGTGGCCACCTTTGGTGCTTACAACGACAGGCCCGGTTCGGCAGGAAAGATGCTTCCCTTGGCAGAGGTGCGGCTTGTGGATGACTATGAGCGTCCGGTCCCTGCTGGCCAGGTGGGTGAGATAACCATGAAAGGCCCCATGATCTTTAAGGGCTACTGGAATCTCCCTGAAGATAATGAATACACATTCAGGGGTGGATGGCATCATACTGGCGACCGGGGACGTTTTGATGAAGATGGATTTTTATGGTATGCAGGCCGAAAGGCAGAGAAAGAGCTGATCAAGCCCGGAGGGGAGAATGTTTACCCTGCGGAGGTGGAAAAGGTCGTGCTTGAACACCCCTCAGTCGAAAGGACAGTGGTCTTCGGTGTCCCCGACCCCAAGTGGAAAGAGGGCATCAAGGCGGTTTGCCAGTTGAAAGAAGGGGAGTCCCTTGAGCCAAAGGAGTTGATCGATTTTGTGGGACAGCGGATCGCGAGATACAAAAAACCCCAGTACGTGGAATTCGTGGTCGATCTTCCACTCCTTGAGGATGGCTCGCCCGACAGGGCAAAGGTGAAGGAGCTGTACGGCGGGGAGCGGTAGGAGAAAAATCCAGATCAAGATTGAGAGACCTCCCAGATATTCGCTTTGCCCTGGGTCGTTTGCATGAGATTCAATTTCGGCTTGAAATAAGACCTCTTTTCATGTATACTCCGTCACCGGATGGATTCCTTTTTTTGGGAGTATTCGTGCCATGAAGTGCCTAAAACCGATTTTCCTCATTGCCGCCACATTGTTTCTCTGTTCTTGCGCCATGGTGGAAATTTCAAAACGATTATTCGTAATTGTAGTGCTGACTCTCTGAACCGATTACGGGTACAGGATTTGTTGGCGGAGGAGACTCAGGTTGAGCCCGAGAATCAAGAAGCTTTTGAAAATCCCTTTGATTGTCCTCTGTTTATCCATACTCAGTGTGGTCTGGCTGGGGTTTGGAGAGAGTGGTTTTGTCCGCCTTTATCGAAGCGAAGCGGAGCGTCAGACCTGCATTGAAAGGATACGCAGACTGGCTGAAGAAAACCAGGCGCTTCTAAACGAGGTTCATCTCCTTCGAACGGATATGAAATATGTGGAATCGGTGGCCAGAAGGGAGCTAAATCTTATCAAGGAAAATGAGATTATTTACAGATTCAGCAAGGAAGCTAAAAGAGAAGACGGCAAAAAAGTGTCAGGTAATGACCGATAGTTCAATGTCTGCAAGAAGGAGAGTAGAGCGAAATGGCGGATACAGAGGATGTTTTCAATGAGATCCTGAATCACGGGCCCTCCGCAGATTCCCTTCTTATTGTCCTTACAAGGATGAAGAAAGAGGGGAGGCTAAATAGAGTTGTCCAGGAGTGCATTAAGTTCTTGAGGGTCTATCCGGATGATATCCGTCTGAGATTCCTCTTGGCAGAGTCTTACCTGGGTATCGGCTTTATAGGTCTGGCTGAGGCCGAGCTCAAAAAGGTAATATCAATGATCGAAAAGCTGATCCCAGCCCACAAAATGCTTGCCACGATCTATATCAAACAAAAAAGATTGGCAGAGGCCGCTGATATGGTAAAGCACTATTTGGCGTACCATCCGAGCGAACCAGAAGCGCTTAAACTCTTAGAGGAAATAGAGCTGCCCATTCTATCGGATGAAGTCCCTTTAAAGGTTGAGAGGCCGACAGATGATGTTGTCAGAGAGGTAGACGAGCCTATAGATGCAGTGGTTGATTTTGCAACACCAACGATCGCTGAACTCTACCATGCCCAGGGACAGCTCAGTGCAGCCATCAGTACTTATGAAAATGTGCTCAGAAACAACCCCGATGACGGAGAGTCCCTCAGACGCCTTAACGAGCTAAGAAGGATGGCCGCGAAAGAACCAGTTCCGGACGATAAGGAAAAGGACGATCTCCGTGCCCGGAAGGAAAAAATGATCACGATTTTAGAGAGGTGGCTGCCTAAGGTCAGGGAGATACGGCATGCCTGAAAAAGCGCCGGACTTCCGGCTTATGGCAACCGGTATAGGGAGTGTTCCGTTTCAGGACGTTGAGACAACCTGCCGGGAGATATTTGCAACGGTGCCTTTCATGCCGTTCTGGCCTCAGTTTGTTAAACGTAGCCACCTGGAGGACATGAGCATCCAGTACAGTGAGGGGCTACCCCTTTTAGCGGTTAATGCAGAAGAGAGGTCCTTGGTTATATCCCTATCAGACCAGAGGGAAGCCGAGCTCGTGAAATTCTATGAGCATTTTTTTGCCCATGACGTTGATCGGTTTGCCATCAGCAGGGAGTATGCCCCAGGCCTGTATAGCCTTCTGGAATTTATCAAGCAAGGTGAGACAGATTGCGGTCCCTATATCAAGGGACAAACGGTTGGCCCCATTACCTTTACAGCGGGGGTGAAAGACCCGAACGGAAAATCGATCCTTCATGACCCGGAGCTCTCAGAGGCAATGGCAAGGGGGTTGGCGATCAAGGCCCTCTGGCAGGTGAGAGAACTTGCCAGATCAGGAAAAAAGCCTGTCATTTTCTTGGATGAGCCCTGTCTTTCCGGGTTTGGGTCGGCCTTCTCTTCGATTCAACGTCATGAGGTCGTTGAGATGCTTCGCATTGTTATTGATTACCTGAGAGAGAACGCCGATGTACTGATAGGCATTCATTGCTGTGGGAATACCGACTGGTCCATGATTTTTGAAGCCGGACCGGATATTCTCAACTTTGATGCCTTTGACCACATGGATCATTTCTTGCTGTATGACGATGAAATCGTACGGTTTATCGGAGAAGGGGGAGCTATTGCATGGGGGATCGTTCCTACGGCAAATTTCAGCGGGGACGAGTCGGTTGATAAGATCTTTGCAAGGCTGGAAGAGGGGTTGAAGCGTATTCAAGGCTGGGGAGTGGACCTTGATCTGTTGGCCCGACGATCTCTACTTACACCTGCTTGCGGCATGGGCACCATGACGCCTGATGCGGCAGGCATGGCCATGGATCTCTTGTCTCGTTTGGTTCGGAAATGCAGGGAGTGGGATTGAACATTTTTCAAAGGTCTCGCGGGTTTTATCTCCGCTAAAGGAGAGATGGATTCGTTCCCACAATCTGTATACGATCAAGATGCCCCTCTGATATGATCGAGATTTTTTATATATCGATCAATTATTTTTTCGGGATCTACTTTGAACAGTTCCGCATAGGTCTTTAAGAAATTCCTTAAATAAACGGTAGATGGAAGGGCATCAAGGTTATCGTTTTCTATCGCTTCTAATGATGAGACACTGATTCGGGTGCCCTCGAAGAGATCTTGGATCGTTATTCCAACGGCTTTCCTTAACATCTTGAGATCATTTCCTGAGATCATATCCTTTAAAAGGATTTCGTCCACGGTTTTTTTTAGATCTTCCTCTTTGATCCCATTTTTTATTGTTTTTGAAATTGCCTTTCCATCGGGGCCCCTGAAGGAAAAAATAGGTGTCGGGACTTTCTGCCTCTTTTTTTTGAGAGCGGATGGATCGATCTTTTTCTCATCTACGAGTGTCTTGTCATATTGCCCTCTCCTGTTTTCATCAATCAGTGTTGAAAACGCTTCCTCGACCCTTCCTAATATGTCTTCCCTTTCCTCTTCCGTAAAAAAGGAGTAGGAGATTGCTGAATCGACGCCATAAATGGAGAGGGCCTCCCTGTAGGCCTGCCTAATTTCAAAATTAGACGCGTTGACAGGGATTTCGAAAATCTCATAGTGATTGAGATCTTCAAATTTGCGCATGCTTTTCCTTTGGGGTGGATTCTTGAACTTTGTTCCCCACCATATCGTTTGCGACGTTTTTCAGATCGGTTGAGGTTGGCGTGTACGGATATTTGGCGACGAATATCTTTCTCGCCATAATGGATTCGTATACCCTGTCATTATAAGCGATGTTTCCCAGAAACTGGAACTGGGCATAAAAATGCCTGTTGCATATCTTTTCAATCTTATTGCCAAAGGTTTCATCGATATGCCTGCGATACTGATTCAAGATCAGCTTGAATTTAAGCCTGTGCAGCTCCTCTCGGAGCAGTTTCGCCCTTGACGGGTCGTTTCTCATAACGCGGTCTACGATGTCCAGTGGTGACCTTACAACCCCATCATCAGATTCATAAGCAACCTCTTTGGCAATGGTCGAAAAAGCGTGTTGTTTGAGAATATGTTTCAGCTTTCTTAGATATACCGCCTTAATAAATTGTACGGTATTCTGGATTGAGGTAGGTTCGGGCGTAAATACGGACAGTCCCTGATGCGAGGCCAGGAAAAAATCTAAGATATTATATGTTGTCCCGGCTCCAAGATCCAGCAACACATAGTCCGCCGGAAGTTGCCAGATGGCTCTAATTATTTTTAGCTTTTGCGCGTAAAAAAGATTGCCGACCTCCAGAGAACAACGGGTTGAGGTGATAACATAAAGGTTTGGGATTTCCGTTGGTAAAGCGGTGAGGGAAAGGTCTTTGACGGACTTGTTCAGAAAGGTGTTGAGCCCTTTTTTCGGGTCATTTAGCCCCACCATGGTATGGAGATTTGGAGCGCCAAGGTCCAGGTCAATGAGTACCACTTTTTTCCCCTGCTTGGCTAACATCACACCAAGGTTTGCAGAAACAAAGCTCTTTCCGCTTCCTCCCTTTCCGCCTCCAAATGCGTATATGCGTGCCATTCCGTGCTCTTTTCAGGGTTTTCCTTGGTCCCACTTACAGCAGGGTGCTGACTCAAATGATGACTATTCTGCGTAATCATCAAGAATGACTCAATACTTAATATGTAAATAATTCTTATGTAAGTCAAGACAAATAAATTAAGGACCGTTTTAATATTGTTTTGATGCCTTCCGATATCTTTCTTTCATATTGTTTCACATTCCCTCTGCCAGCAATAGAATAACCGTTCACAGTTTCAGTTTTGGGGGTTCAGGATTCATGGATAATCGTGTGACCTGACAGATTTGAACCGCTGGTTCGTGAGCTCTGAAGGGACAACGCATGCGGGTGGGACGACTTGAGGACACGATGGGCGTGGCGGGTTGCCCTGGCGTTGATTTACAAAGAACTTTTCATTTTAGACTCGATGAGCTACTATTATAGATATCACTCAGAATATTTCTAAGCTCCGCCACCTTTTTGAGAGGTCTCGTGACATTGGTGGAAGCGCTTGTGAGCGGTACAGCAAAGGCGAGGGGTCCAATTGAAAAAGCAATCGAGGAGACAATTTGTCAAGTCGTGTTTTTATCTAACGATATCAGGCCTCTGCCCTTTGTTTTTTCCCCTGCAGGCCGGATGCAAACAGGAAAAACCATCCTCTCTTTCCGACAAGCCTGATAAAGATAAGGGTCGGATCAAAACCAGAGAATCTCCCGGCGATGTCGACTTCGAGCCATCCTATCTAAGACTCCACAAAACCGGTGAGTTGAAAAAGAGGGGAGAGGAACTATGGAACATCATGAAGGCCTGCAACCTGTGCCCGAGGCAGTGCGGGATCAATCGGATCGACGGGAACGAGGGGTTCTGCCAGTCATCTTCACAGCTTGAGATTTCATCATATCACCCGCATTTCGGCGAGGAAAGACCCCTTGTAGGGCGGGGCGGTTCCGGAACAATATTTCTGACCAATTGCGGACTCAGATGTGTCTTTTGCATAAACTGGGAAATCAACCAGGGGGGGATTGGAAAAACGCGGAACATCGGCGATCTGGCCGGCATGATGCTTCACCTTCAGAAAAGCGGATGCCACAACATCAATTTCGTTACGCCGACCCATTACTCACCTCATATTGTCCTTGCTGTCGATATGGCGGCAGAAAAGGGCCTGAGACTCCCTCTTGTTTACAATACCTGCGGATGGGAGCGGCTCGAAATTTTGAAAAAGCTGGATGGGATCATCGATATTTATCTTCCCGACTTCAAATATTCGGATGGTAAGATGGCTGCGAAATACTCATCTGATGCCAAGGATTACCCTGAGATTACAAAAGCGGCTCTCCTTGAAATGAACCGTCAGGTGGGGGTTGCAAGGCCGGCCGGTGACGGTCTTATGTACAGAGGGCTTATGATACGCCATCTTGTCATGCCGAACGGGGTCAGCGGAACCAAGGAAGTAATTGGGTGGATAGCTGAAAACTTACCCAAGGACACTTACCTTAATATTATGTCGCAATACAGGCCGATGTACAAGGCAGTTGACTATCCGGAAATCTCACGGAGAATAAGCCGTAAGGAATTTTCCGACGCTATCGAGTGGGCAAAGGCAGCAGGGCTTACGAATCTGGACACACAGGGGATGCCGCTTTAGAGTCTTCGTTTGTAATCCCGCCTGGGCGGGACAAAAAGCGAAGATGTTTTGTTGGAGTTAACCCATTTGATTCATTAGCAATACGCCCGCCCTGGTGCGACATGTCGGAATGAGCAAAAAAACTTGCCGCATGAGCCAAATAAATGAATGAGCGAGTAACCGAGCATGCCAGGTCTGGGCCAGGGGTTTCAGGTTTCGGGTGTCAGGATTTAGGGTTTACTGAAACCTGAAACCTGAGCATTGGTTACTGATTTGGTTGCGGCCGAAGGCCTGCCTTGTTTGATTTTGATGAATCGTCCTTTTTACATGGCTGTTATTCTTTGTACAAAGTCTCCGATGGCCCGATGGACCCTCTCCGCTCCCTTTCCCAACAGGATACCATGGCGGTTAAAGTTAAAAAGCAGGTATTCCTTGTCCGTGGAGCTGATGAGTTCAAATACCTTCCTTGAGCCTTTGGGGGCTACTATGGGGTCTCCGTCGGCCTGGATCACAAGGGCGGGGACTTTTATTTGCGGGAGTTTTTTCTCCAAGGATTCCATGAGCAAGCCCAGCTCCCCGACACCGCATACGGGATTTCGGAAGTAGTTGATGTGGGGATTTTCGGGTCTGTTTTCCACAAACTCCATTTTTGCCCCATCCATGTTGATGAGATCCATGCATCGGTTCCACACACCAACGGCGGGAAGGAATCGGACAGAGAAGTCCTGAAGTCGAAGGGGAGGGGATACGGCAAATACGGCAGTGAGACCCTCTACCCTTGTCCCAAGATCGAGCGCCAGACCCGCCCCGGTGGAGAACCCCCCAACCACCACACGCTTGCACAAACTGCTGACAATGGCATACCCTTCATCCACCGATTCGACCCAGTCCTTATAGGTCCTGGTGGCCAGATCATCGGGCGACGTCCCGTGCCCGGTCAAGCGGGGGGCGTAAACCAGAAAACCCCTTTTGCCTAAGTACACCGCCAGCTCCTTTACCTCCGTGGGTGCCGCCATATATCCATGGACCAGGACGACGCCTATCCGCCTGAACCGATTCCCGATCAGACAGGGCATCCCTACCCCCTTATCTTTGGATTCCCCTTCCTTATGGAAGGCCGCATACGCCTCCTCAAACCGGTGAACGGCTCTATTTATTAACCTGTTTGCAATGCGGTGCCTTACCAGAAAACCGGGGTGCCACGCGATAAAGCGGATTTTGCGCTGAAGTTTTCTTAGGGGACCCACCTCATTTGCCATGACCTGAACCGGATTATCAACCCGTACCCGGTGGAAATCAAAACCGCTTCTGAATTTTGTGGGATCCTTTATCAGACACCCCCCCTCCTTTCTTACGACCCCCTTGTCCAGGGCAAGCGACAGAAACGCATTGTACTTGTGAAAGCAGTCGTCCGTAAGGAGATGAACCTGATCTTTTGTGAGATCTTCGTGCAGATAAATGCCCGTTTTGTTCAATATTAAAGTGGCTGCCAGGAAGGCCCTTTGTCTGAAATCCATTTCATTGATTTTTCTGCGCGGGATCGCCCTGAGCATGGAGGCAAACAGGTGGTCGTGATTTACCGTGGTCATGCCGTAGATGGCCGACATATATTTAAACATGATTTTCAACGCTATCCTGCGCATGGGCCGCCTTGAAGGGATAGGGTCGTCAAAATTTATCCTGCGGGGAGCCACAATATCTTTCAGAATAAACGGTCTTTGAAGAAACTTCCCGATCTCGATCGGTTCTCCGAACCGGATGTCCACGTCAACACCTGAGAGAAGCATGGTACTTTCCG
Organism: Desulfobacterales bacterium; assembly: GCA_014382905.1. Lineage (GTDB taxonomy): Bacteria > Desulfobacterota > DSM-4660 > Desulfatiglandales > Desulfatiglandaceae > JACNIU01. The sequence continues at coordinate 795 of JACNIU010000476.1, read as the reverse complement.
TCATAATCTCTTCGATGCCCCGTTCGGGAAGATCGTTAAGGACCTTATCCAGGAGTGTGCTGATCGTGTTCTCATGGGTCCTCAGGGGGTAATAGGTGATGTTTATGGGAACGATATAGGTGCGTCTTTTCAAGACCGGCTCAATGGAGTCTATTTGAAAAGAGTTCATAAGGCGTTTTGCCTCATCGGGTGCTACCTCCTTCAAGGCCTTCAATCTCTCTCTGTAGAATTGGGTTCTGAGCGCAAGGGTTGCAGCCCCCGTATGGGGAGGATGTTTGCCCCCCGTATAGGAGATCATATAACGGCCCTTCTCAACGACCTTCTTGCTTTTTACCATACGTCCTTCGGGATAGACGACCCATACGGCTTCCCCTGTAAGGAGGGTCTTTACCATAAGGAGGTCCCGGTGGGGATCGCGGGTGGAGATGACTCCCAGCTGATCAAAGATGGCGGCGAGAGGACCCTTAAAGAGGCTGTAGTCGGCAAGTGACCAGACCGGAATCCTTGTCAGTTGGTGGAGGTGGCGAGGCAGAAACAGGGTTTCGATCCTGGTAAAATGGTTGGCCACGAAAATGATCGATCCATCGGGGATGTTTTCTTTCCCATGAATATTAATGTTGAGTTTTGAGAGTTGAGAGAGTCCTTTTATGGCAAGGCTTGTGGTCAGGTAGGCGAAATTGTTCATGGATACTCATTCTCCTGAAGAGGGGTTCCTGTTATCTCGAGCCGTGAGAGCCCGGTGAAGCGCCTCCATGAGCTTCTCACCCAGGGAGCTTACCGCAGCCCCCTTGCCCG
>JACNIU010000274.1 GCA_014382905.1 Desulfobacterales bacterium | reverse complement strand
ATCTGTACGAAGGAAGTCATCAGGCCCCGGTACTGGCCTTCCTTGTCTTCCATATTAAGGATACGCCTCATTTTGTGGTAAAGCTCCACCAAACGCTTGCGGAACAACTTATACTGGGCATTCAGGTATCCATTGTCCGAACCGTCGAACTCATCCATACCAATGCAGTGATCCGGCATAAGGCGCAAGGCGCAAGGCATGAAGATGACGGGAAAACCTTAAGAAGGAAGCAAATTCCACCACAGCCGTTACTGTGGTAAGAAGAATGGACGGAGTCCGGGCCGGATCGCGGTGAAGGGCTTTCAGAATAATGGGGCTTGCGCACCTGAAAGTCCGGTTATTACCATATTCACGATCATGGCCAGTCCGATAATCAGGAAGTGGCCGCTGTCTCCCGGCTCCAGACTCTTTCATTCTCTGGCAAAGCTTTGCGGGAGATTCGCCACCGGATGAAAAGAGAGTGGGTTGTTTTTTTGGATGTCGGTGGTCCTCCTTGTCAGCCAGCCTGTTTTATGAGGCGTTACAAGGGCAAAAAGGGCGATCCAGGATAGACCAAACATCCAGAAAACCCCGTAAGGCCAGGCCCAGATGGCATCAATGATCCGATACCTGATGGCATAGAGGACCCCGGGCGCGATGGCCGCGATGGCCGCTCCCACCAGCATGTTGATGGCAACAAGCTCGGGCGTCAAAATCAGGTACCATAACCCGACAACCTTCATAAATTGGCCAACGATCATATTGAGCCATGCCTGCAAGAGGTTGATTCGCGCACCGGTAGCCGGGGATCGTCGAAATCTTCGGAAGGCAAACCGGCTCATTACAATCGTTTCCCGGATATTACTGCGTGCCCACCGGAGAAACATCCTGCAAAGATCCGGGTATTGGGTGGGCGCGGCAGTATAGACCATGGCATTCTGCTGAAAAAGGACGTGGTAACCGTTGCGGAGAATCAAGTTGGTCATGAAACGATCTTCGCCGATATTGGCCGGCCGTCCGAAAAATTTCTGATTCAGCCATTCATCTAAGACACCTGCAACAATGTCGCGCCGGTAGGCCGATAAGGCACCGGGTGTGCACAGTACGGTGTTCACCATGCTCTGACTCGTGCGAATGAAGTCAAAGCTGTAGGCGTAGAGTACCTCAAGCATACTGGGAATGATGCCGTCATTTCGATTCAGGACCCGTACATTTCCGGCCACTGCCCCTACCCGTTGGTCCCAATAGAAAGGGCTGACCAGGCGGCGGATCGTTAGAGGTTCCACTTGGGAATCGCTGTCGACGGTAACATAGATGTCACAGTTACTCATGCGAAACCCTCTGTACAGGGCATGGCGTTTACCACTGTTGACGGGTTGGCGCAGAATGGTAACACGACCCGGGAACTCAGCAGCAGCGGTTTCAAGCCAATGCCAGGTATCGTCTAAACTTCCATCATCAATTCCGATGATGGAAAACCTGTCTAAGGGGTAATCACTGTTGGCGATACTACGGATCGTATGAAGCACCTGAGGACCCTCGTTATAAGCGGGGACGATAACTGTGCAGGATGGCAGTTGTTCATCTGTACACGTCTTCGCAGGACGATACATCAGCACAAGGAAAAGGCGCCAAATAAAGATCGCTAAACTCACTGCCATGAGAAATTGAGTTGTTAGAATCAGGATCTTTCCACTGGAATTGTCATAAAACTCTTCAACGGCGTAAACAAACTCGTGCCGGATCAGGTGCGTCAAGAATGTTAGTATGATGAGATAGCATACAACAACCAGCCAGGCGAGACCTACCGTTTTTTTGCGGGTTTCATGTGCGGGGCCCCCATTATTATTACCCCAGACTAAGTTTAAGATATGTTTTTTCATGTTATAATTATTCTTTGCTCCTTTTTTACCCGTATGCTTTTTCTCTCCGGTCTTCTGAAAGTGACCCTCGTGATCGGCAATCTACGGAGGCTGTCCGAGAATGGCTATTTTCAGCAATCTCTGCGTCAGGCTCAGATTTTAATCCTCAAAATACTTCAATGTATTCCTGTGGTTAAACTCTTCGCCTTTCTTGACCTTGCAAAAAATTTCTCATTCTCGGACGGCCTCCTTCGGATGATTGTTTTTAAAGATCTAAACCATTAAAAATATAGCAATAGCTGTGCCTCGTGCATAACCATTTGAAATTATTCTATTTATTTTTCGGATGACATTTAAGACAGGAACTTCCGGTTCTTATATCTCTCATCGGATATCAGGATTCTCTGGAGAGGGAGTTCGCCTTCTATTGTTTAACTTATTGAAATTAAAGGGTTGTTGGCAGAAAGAATTTCGAGTTCCTTTTTTTTAATCCCTTCGGATCTACAAGTTCTGATCGAGGGGAGGATCTTCAGTTTTTGTCACAAGGATGGGAAAGGGGGGTTGCGCATTGACAAAGAAACGCTTCTCACGATATACAAATCCTTAATGTATGGCTCTGGGATATGGAAAAAATCTCCGGGTCTTCCGATTTCAGTCCCTAAAAATGGGGGTCGTATCGAATTCTGGGAAGTTGAAGACATATGACAGAAAAATCCGAACTGCTAACCCATATTGTTAATCCCCTCAAAGGGTTTGCCATTCACGTCGCGGGGGCTTGCCGGGACCTGGCCCCGATCATACTCGTCATCTTGGTCTTTCAGTTAGCAGTACTGCGCCAGCCTTTTCCCGAGGTCGCCAATGTGATCGTGGGGCTAATTCTCGTGATTTTGGGATTGGCTCTTTTCATTGTGGGACTGGAGATAGGCCTTTTCCCCATAGGAGAGGCGATGGCAGAAGCCTTTGCGTATAAAGGGAGCCTTTTCTGGCTGCTCCTGTTCGGATTCGGGCTCGGCTTCTCTACCACGATCGCTGAACCAGCTCTCATAGCGGTAACCAAAGAAGCTGCGGTGGTTGCGGCAAACGGGAAATTCATCGGTTCTGATCCGGCTTCTATGAAAACCTATGCCATGGGGCTGCGCCTCGTCGTTGCGTTCTCGGTGGGGGTTGCCATTCTGGTGGGCCTTATACGAATCCTCAAGGGATGGCCGGTTCATTACCTTATCATCGGCGGCTATATCGTCGTGATGATAATGACCGCCTTTGCGCCGAAGGAGATCGTGGGGATTGCATACGATTCCGGTGGCGTCACTACCTCTACGGTGACCGTGCCATTAGTAGCAGCCCTCGGCGTGGGGCTGGCCTCCACGATACGGGGGCGAAATCCTCTGGTGGACGGCTTCGGCCTTATTGCATTTGCCTCGCTGTTGCCGATGGTGTTCGTCATGGCTTACGGCATGGTCGTATTTCGCTGAGCCGAGGGCCCTAAGGTATAAGGTATGGAACTGCTCAACACATTTGTGAACACGCTTGCACTGACGGTAAAAGACGTCTTTCCGGTTGTGGCCTTGCTGGTATTTTTCCAGCTCGTGGTCCTGAGGCGGCCCATACCCAATTGGAAGCGCGTGGTGGTGGGTTTTGTCTTTGTCCTTGTTGGTCTGGCCCTGTTCCTCGACGGACTGGAGACGGCCCTCTTTCCCATCGGAAAGATCATGGCAAAGCAGTTGTCGGCCCCCGAATTCGTTTTCGGCGCCAAAACAGTCCCCACCGGTGCATCCTGGCATGCATACGTCTGGGTATATGTCTTTGGGGCTCTGATCGGGTTTGCCACGACGGTTGCGGAGCCGGCCCTGATCGCCGTGAGTTTCAAGGCCCAGGAGGTCTCACGGGGTGCTCTAAACCAGTGGGGATTGAGATTGGCCGTTGCGGTCGGGGTCGCTATCGGCATCGGCATCGGTACATTTCGCATCGTGACCGGAACGCCGCTTTTCCTTTACATTATTGCGGGATATGTGATCGTGGTGGTCCAGACGATATTTGCTCCCCGCGAAATCATACCCCTTGCGTATGATTCAGGCGGCGTGACCACCTCTACGGTGACCGTGCCGCTGGTCGCGGCTCTGGGCCTGGGGCTCTCGGAAACGGTTCCCGGACGCAATCCCGCATTAGACGGATTTGGATTGATCGCCTTCGCAAGCGTCTTTCCCATAATAACCGTTTTAGGGTATGCCCAGATCGCACGCTGGCTGGAGCGGCGGAGCCTGAGGGCGGCCAGGGAGGAATGATATGCACTTAAAGCTGATTATCTCGATGGTGAAGACAACAGTGACCGATCGAATCGTAGAGGCCGCCAAGACTGCCGGAGGCACCGGGGCCACCATCATTCCGGCCCGCGGTACGGGAATACATGAGGCAAAAACCTTCTTCGGCCTGACATTAGAGGCCCAGACCGATGTGGTTCTCTTCCTCCTGGAAGAGAGGCTTGTTGAACCGGTACTCAACGCCGTTTATCAGGCCGGCCGGTTTAAAGAACCGGGCACGGGTATCGCGTTTGTAGTGGATGTGGAACGTGCCGTGGGTCTGGAGAGTCAGATTGAATACTTCAGACAGGAAGTGGAAAAGCGCAACGCCTGAAATCTGTAACTCGCAACCCGTAACCCGTAAAATGGAGGAAAAACCGTGCAGGATATTTACGTGCGCCTGGCCAAACATCTGGAAGTGTGCATAAAATATGACGATCTGGCGGAGTTCGTTATTAGACAGGGGGCTTGCCAGGAAAGTGTCTAAGGACGAGGCCCTCAAGATCCTCGGGGACTCCGAAAAAGAAGGCCTTGTCCATATGGTTGATAATGCACAGGGCCAGATCAAACACACGTGTAACTGCTGCGGCCACTACTGCTGGAACGTGGGGATCATACGACGGCGAAAGGTCCCCCGGGACAGCCTGATGGAGGTATATTTCACCCGCAGAACAGAGATGGAGGAATGTATCGGCTGCGGTGCCTGCGAAGAGATCTGCCCGGTAGACGCCGTAAAGATGGTGGATGAAAAGGCAGAGGTTGACTTGGATTGGTGTATCGGTTGCGGTGTCTGTGGGGTCAGTTGCCCAACCGGGGCCATAGGGATCGAGCGGCGAGCCGGTAAAGATGACGCCCCGAAAGACTTCGAACATCTGCATCAGAAGATCAGGGCGGAGAGAGGTCTCTAATCATGACGGTTTTCAAAACGCTGCTAAACTGATATATTTAAGCACAACCAGGGCATCCGCCAGATCCCAGAAGCCTGCGGCTTTTGGTCCTGGTGATGCCCATCGTTACCTAAGAGTCTAAGCCAAACCCTACGAAAGAGAACGTTATTATTTCACCTTGAATTCATCCCTGCGGTTTTTGGCCCAGGCCTCCTCGTTGTGTCCGGGGTCGGCGGGTCTTTCTTCCCCATAGCTTATAGCCGATATTCGAATCTCAGAAACACCCATGGAAGTGAGGAAGGTCTTTGCTGCATTGGCCCTTCTTTCCCCTAAGGCAAGGTTGTATTCGCTGGTACCCCTCTCATCGCAGTTCCCTTCAATCACGATAGAGAATTGGATATTGGCACTGAGCCATTCCGCTTTCCGTTTTAAATTGGTCTGGGCTTCGGGTTTGAGATTCGATCTGTCAAAGTCGAAATAGATCCGCTCCGATTCAAATTCCTGAATCTCACGCCTCAGCTTCATGTCTCTCTCCTGCTCCCGGAGTTTGGCCAGCCGCTCTGCCTCGGCCCTTTTCAGGGCTTCCTCATCAACGGCCTTTTTCTCTTCCGCCGGTCTTGCAGGAGAAACCTCAGCGGATTTGACCTGTTCCTCTGTTTTGACCTGCTTTTTTGCGCAGGCCGCCGTAAAGATAGTCAGACAACCAATGATCCCGATTGTCATCAAAATGGTCATTATTCTCTTCATGTAAATACCTCCCTCAAAAGTTTCAAACCCCCTTAAAAGAGCAATTGTAATCATTCATCTTCTTTCACAATTCCTTCGAGCTCCAAGAAAAAAGGCATAACTCAAACCATTTGGCCTGAATTATGCCTTAGAGCAGAGCCATAGATTGTCTTATTTTTTACTCTTGGCTTTCTTCGTCTCTTTTTTCTCCATGGCGATAATGGAAGTGGCTATATTATCTTTCCCATCCTTGTCCTTGTTATAGGTTACCGATACCTTGGCACCCACTTTGACATCTCCTTGGACATCTGCCTTTTCGCCAATCTTAAAGGCCAAGTCCGTCTTCTTGGATACTTTCACCGTGAGAGTCGCGTCTTTCTCATAAGCTTTGACAGTCCCTTTGGCCGTCATGGTTTTGACCGCCTCGGTTTTGACCGCCGCCTTTTTCTCCTCGGCCATAACGCCGGTTACAAAGGCAAACGATACAAATAATGCGACCATAATGATTAGGAATTTTTTCATCTCTGTTTCACCTCCTTTCTCTATATTTAATCTCTCTTCTTTCTTTGATCTCAATTCTCTGAATTGTCAATTTTCTGTCTTTATCAATGCAACAAGTGTGCCTGAAACCTAACTATTTGATATCATTGGAGTTATAGGTGAATAGGCTATCCGTCACAGGAATTCGAAGTTCCGATGTATGCTGAAAGGTGAAGGGGGAATTTCTCCGGACAGGCTGAAAAAAGTGTAATAATCCATGGAAAGGATAGGGAAAATAGGAACAGGAATCCCGGATTCCGAGTCCCCGGATAACTTCGGAACTCGTTGTTCTCATGGCGAAAACTTATTAGGACGTATCAGTTTGGCGTTTTGAAAACGGTTATGATTAGATTGCCCGCCTGCCAGCGCCTCTCTTGGACGTGTTGCCAATGGGAGATGCCACACCCCCTGAAGGGTTGAACCAGCAATGCGCGGCGAAAGGCATTGGCGGGCAGGCCGGACCCTCATGGTCCCCGGCTTTGTTTCAGACCGCTAAGGTGTTACTGAGACGATTATTTTTTAATGAGTTATGGGATTTTCGAAGGTTTTTGGTGTCTGTTTTATCCGGTAGTCGATAGTGGGGGCAGGGTTTCTTCAGAGGGTTTTCCCCGAAAGTCGCCTGGAAATCATGCCATGGAGCTTTTATAAATCCCCCCGTCTTTCATAGTCAAAAGCCGATGCTCAGGCCAACGATGGGCCCGTGCATGGTGGCATCAAACTCAAACAGGCCGGACCCGCTGCCCTTTTTGTAGTCCTGGTACAGGGCCCGGTAGCCGAAAATAAATTGCGCATTATCTTTTCCCAACAGGTAAACGCCCGGCAGCCGCCTTTGGCAATTCTACAGGCGACCAGCAGATGCTGGAGTGGACGGGCGCAGGCGACGGCATCAGGCTCATGATGCTTGTGTACCACGATGACGCGGAACGCGAGTACGCGTATGGCCCGGCCGGGAAGCTGCCGGACACGAAGGTCGGCACGTTCTCCGAAGCGCTCATGACCGAGGCCAAGAAGAAGGGTTGGAACATCATAAGCATGAAAAAAGATTGGAAGGTCATCTTCCCGTTCGAGAAGAAGTAAACCGGTACGTTGCGCGGTATCCGTCATCCGGAGTAATAGGGGCCCCACCGCCTGATTGGGGGTAAAGAGATTCTCGCCAAGCTTTTCAATATTTCCTGGACCCCGACGCCTGCGCCGGACTCCAATTCGGGGTTCGCCGGGGTGACGACTTGGTCTGAAAGGATTCTCCTTAATTCAATCCCACGTTCTACGCGGGACGGAGGCCGCCTCTTCCCGGATGACCCAATGCTTGTTCGCTGTCTCGTCCGAATATTACCAATGCGCGATCAAACAGGAAACAAGAGAAGGACTTCGATGTCCTGGGATGGATTGCCGCCATGGCCTCCCGTGTCCTTGTGGCAGCGGAAAAAAGTACAAAAAATGTTGTCTCCCTCTCTACGATAAGTCAAGCCTGCAACAGGATAGCACAATCCACGCAACCAGGGATTCTTTAGCGGACTTTGATGATCTCGACATGCTGTCCAACACTGTGGTGGATCTCATTGAGGAGGGCCGCCTGGATGAGGCGGAAAAAGTATCCCATGAACTCTTGGCACGCTATCCCGATCAGATTGATGGGATTGATAGACTGGGGGTAGTCTATGAGGCCCGGGGGAACAACAAAAAGGCGGCCGAATACTATCGTAAGGCCACCGTTTTTGCTCAGAGTAATCCAGGCTTCGATCAAGAGGGGATCGACTGGTATTTATCGAAAGCTAAGCAATTGGAATCTGAAGAATAATATGGAATTAGAGGAATAAAAGAGATTTCTTACAAAGGCAATTGGGGAATTATATGGGTGGATCTAAATACTCACAACATAATCAAACCAACAACATAGCATAAAGGAAGTGTCTCAAACGCTCCAAAAATAGTCAAGAATTGGTTTTGTAATCATCTGTCGCCCGTGAAAACGGATATTTGCTGATCTAAGAGTTTTTTACTTTTTTACCAGCGTCCCCTTCCACATTGGCAAATCGGTTTCGGACAGAACATAATGCGTATATTTGGTATCTCACTGAGAGATACCTGTAGGAAAGCCGGCTGACAGTAATTGAGAATTCCGAACTATACCTTGTGCTTGATGGCTATTACTCTGACTCTCCACAGTCGGAAGTGAAAGCCATGTTAGGCGCACTATAAGGAATTAAGTCTATGGAAGACACCAGTTTAGATTTAACGGGCGCAGGGAAAAGATAATGGATGATGAAACAGTAAAGCATCTATGGGGATTGAAAAAGGTCAATGAGTGTCTTTTAGACGGTCTCAAGTCAGCAATCTATCTTTTAGATAATGAGGACAAGTTCACGCCGGAGAGGCGAGAATCCTTAATTGCACAGTTTAAAGAAGTGGCCCTTGCCGGGGAAAAAGTCTTTGCCACGGGGGAAGAGCCTGTAAAGCATTGAAAGTGACGCCAATGCTCTGATCCCGGCGATAGAGTCGAGTAAGGAACGCGGGCTTGCCCCTGAAGAACTCTTGGCTGACACGCTTTATGGCAGTGATGAAAATTGTCAGAAGGCTGCAAAACTGGGTGTAGAAGTCGTTTCCCCCGCCAAGAGCACCAAAGAAAAAGACAGCATTACTCTTTCGGATTTTGAAGTGTCTCAAAAGGGCGATGTCGTTTCCTGTCCCCAAGGTCATGCACCGGTCAGGACAAAAAAGAAGAAAACCCGGCACACCGTCACGTTTGATTCTCAACACTGCAGCACCTGCCCCTTTCAGGAAACCTGCCCGGTAGAACAAGGTAAAAAGCATCATTATCTTCGCTACACGGATAAAGAGATGCGATTGGCAATACGAAGAGCCTATGAGCAAACTGATGAGTTCAAAGACCGCTTCAGGTGGCGTTCAGGGGTAGAAGGTACTATGTCGGAATACGACAGAAGAACCGGCGTCAAACATCTGAGAGTCAGAGGTTTTAAGGCGGTTAGGTTCTGTGCTACCCTAAAAGCGATAGGAGTGAACATCTTCAGAGCAACTGCCGTCCGAAAGGCGGTGAATAATGGAAAGACAGCCCACGCAGGGGTTCTACCCGCTCTAATGCGTGTTATTTATATTGTCAAAGAGCGTTTCTTGAAGGCCTGGGGCCAAGTGAGAAAACTTTTCACCCTATTTGGCCGTCGCTATGGGCATCCGCTTATAATGGCTTCGTAAGGGATGCCTGACTTTTTACAGGACCATCAAGATTGATCGTTTCGTAAAGTAAGAAATCTCAGGATCTCTCAAATAATGTTCTTCAAATAACTCTTTAAAATAATTCGCAATTCCTAAATCCATGTAAAAAGGGCTTTTTGCATTTCGTTCATGAGTTTATCTCAAAGCACCTGAAATAACTTCTTTTTATGCGCACGGCTTATGCTCTGTGCCCATTTCTCGGCAAAAAAACCCGGGGAAATTTGGCCAGCTGAAAGAATATACAAAAAATGGGTTGACAGCCGTAGACGACCGGTCTATTATTCACTAATATCCAAAGAAAAGCGGAGATTATGAAAACGGATACCAAACAAAAGATCCTTGAAACCGGAGCGGAGCTCATCCATCTCAAGGGGTTCAATCACACGGGCCTCCAGGAAATCCTCAACGCAGCCGGAGTGCCAAAGGGGTCGTTCTATAACTATTTCAGCAGTAAGGAGGATTTCGGACTTCAGGTCATCGACCATTTCGCTGGATACTATACCTTTATATCACGACCGATCCTGGAAGATCCCGCCCTTTCTCCCTTGCAAAAAATCAAAAGGCTCCTTGAGTGGTTTATGGAGTTCTTCAAGTCGAAGGATTACGCCTATGGCTGCCCCATCGGCAATCTCGCCCAGGAGATGGGTGATCTGAGCCCGGCATTTCGGGAAAAACTCAGGTCAGCTCTGGACATTTTGGTTGACACCTACTCCGGGGTGCTGGCCGAGGCGCAAAAGGAGGGCGAGATTTCTCGGCGCCTGGATGTGAGAGAGGCGGCCTATTTCCTCGTGAGCAGCTGGCACGGCGCGCTCATGCACATGAAGGCGATAAAAGGTCCTGAACCGCTTGAGAACCATAAACGGTTCATATTTGATCATGTTTTGAGGCCTTAGAAAGGGATGATAAAGAGAGACCTTTGCAAAAGGGGACGTTTTGCAAAGGTCTCACAGAGGGTTAGGATCTGTTTTTTTGTTGGGCTGTAAATAGACCGGTCTATTGAAGTGCCCCATACCCCACTAAGACCTTATTGTGGAGAAGTGTAGACCCAAAACCATTTTATTATCCGGAAAGGAGAACCTCATGTCTGAACTGAAACAGAAGATTCTGGCAAAAATCGATCGTCCGACCTTATCGGCTCTTTCCACCATCACGGAAGAGGGGAAACCCTGGGTCCGTTATTGTACCCCCATGGCTGACGAGAACCTGACCATCTGGATGGCCACTTTTTTGAATTCACGGAAGGTAGCCCAGATCCGAAAAAACCCGGAAGTCCACCTGACCACTGGTGTCACCGATATGGAGACGGCGGAGTCGTACCTTCAGATTCAAGGCAGAGCCGAAATCCTGACCGATGAAAAGTCCAAAAAGGCGGTCTGGAACCCCCACCTTGAAAACATCTTCTCCGGCCCGGATGATCCCAATTACTGCGTCTGCAAGATCACGCCATACCGTATCGAATACCAGGGTATGGGAATGGTCCCGCCGGAGGTATGGGAGGTTTAAACTCAAGAGCCTTTAAAAAATGGAGGGGTCCTCATGCAGCTTGATGAACACCCAACAGTTATGCGGTACAGGGAAAAGGTTGAGGAAGAATCCCCTTCCGTGTTCCCGGAAAAGCTCGATTCAACGTGGCTCAAAACGCTGGCCCTGGAAGCGGGAGCGGATGATGCCGGGCTGGTGGAAATAGATCGCCAGGAGATCGAAGATCAACGGAAAGATATCTTGGAGATATTTCCTAAGACCCGCAGCCTTATAAGTATCGTCTGCCGGATGAACCCGGAGAATATTCGTTGCCCATCCCGCGACATATCGGATCTGGAGTTTCTGCAGACGTTTGAACAAACAAACGCTGTATCACGCAGAATCGTGAAGATCCTGAATGAGAAAGGTGTAAGTGCACTGAGCCCTTCCGCCGGGTTTCCCATGGATCTGGCGAAGTGGCCGGGCAAGATGTGGCCGCTCTCCCATAAGCCCATTGCCGCTG
>JACNIU010000281.1 GCA_014382905.1 Desulfobacterales bacterium | reverse complement strand
TCGCTCAGACGACTCATATGCATCATCAGGACTGAGGCATTAAAAAGAAATTCCAGGACAAAATCCCTGTCGCTTACCGCATCCATACTGTTCCTGGAGATATGATCAAAGCCCAATTCCTTAGCAACCATTTCCCTGTCTAAAACAAATGTGGAGCCGGCTAAGGCAGCGCTCCCTAAAGGCATGACGTTTACCCGGCCGAGGCTCTCGCGGAAACGCTCTCGGTCTCTTTTGAGCATTTCATAGTACGCCATCAGATGGTGGGCCAGGAGTACGGGTTGAGCCCTTTGTAAGTGAGTATATCCAGGCATAATAATCTTAATATGGTCTTCCGCAAGCCGGATCAGAGCACGTTGGTTCTCCTTGATCAAGTCGATTACATGTTCAATGGCATCTTTGACATAGAGCCTTACATCTAAAGCTACCTGATCATTCCTGCTCCTTCCTGTGTGGATTTTTTCTCCCAATGCCCCGATCTTATCCACCAACGCCTTTTCCGTGAGGCTATGTATGTCTTCGTAATCATCATCAAAAGTGAATTCCCCGTGGTCCAACTCTCGCTTGATCTTACCAAGGGCCTCTATGATAATTGTGGATTCTTCATCAGTAATTATCCCCTGGGTAGCCAACATCCTGCAGTGTGCGATGCTACCTTTGATGTCATGGGTGTAAAGGCGGCGATCAAAGCCGATGGAGGCATTGAACCGGTTGACGAGTGCGTCAGTTTCCTCGCTAAAACGACCCCCCCAAACTTTCTTCGTCATGGTACATCCTCATGCCGGTGGAAATTTGATATTGTCTCGATGGATCGGAACCGGTTTCAAGCCTCACGCCCTAAAAGTCGGGCTATCTTAAGCCGAAGGCCGTTCAGCCGTATGAATCCCTCAGCATCTTTCTGCCTGTAAACCTCATCCTCTTCGAACGTGGCGAAATCAGCATGATACAGAGAAGACCGGGACATTCTTCCAACCACAATGCAATTCCCTTTATAAAGCTTTAACCTTACAACACCGTTGACATTCTTCTGCGTCTCGTCGATCAGGGTCTGGAGCATCTTCCTTTCAGGTGAAAACCAGTAGCCGTTGTAGATCATATCTGCATACCTCGGAATCAGTCCATCCCGGATATGCATAACCTCCCTGTCAACAGTAATGGATTCCATGGCAATATGTGCTGTCCTGACAATGGTCCCCCCCGGGGTCTCATATACACCTCTCGACTTCATACCCACATACCGATTCTCCACCATGTCCACTCGGCCAATTCCGTTTCTGCCGCCAAGATCGTTCAGGTGAGCTAACAGATTGGCTGGCGACATTGACTCACCATTCACAGAGATTGGGTTTCCTTCACTGAACTCGATCTCCACATAAGTGGGTCTGTCAGGGGCCTTCTCGGGTGAAACCGAGAGCACAAACATGTCTTCCGGAGGCTCACTCCAGGTATCCTCAAGGATTCCGCCTTCAAAGCTGATGTGAAGTAGATTCCGGTCGCTGGAATAAGGTTTTTGTCTGGTCACCGGTACAGGAATATCCTTGGAACGTGCATATTCCATCAGATCTTCCCTCCCCCTAAAATCCCAGGTTCGCCACGGCGCGATGATCTTAAGATTTGGATCTAATGCCATATAGGCAAGCTCAAACCGAACCTGATCATTCCCCTTACCTGTGGCGCCATGACTGACCGCATCGGCCCCCACCTCCCTGGCAACTTCTACCTGACCTCTCGCGATGAGCGGCCTTGCTAAAGACGTCCCTAACAGATACGTCGACTCGTAGACAGCATTTGCCCTCAGCGCAGGCCAGACAAAATCCCTCACAAACTCCTCTTTCAGGTCATCCACCACAACGTGGTCGGCGCCTGTATTTAAGGCCTTTTCTCTTATGCCGTCTATCTCATCCCCCTGTCCAAGGTCAGCGGCATAGGCCACCACAGGGCATTCATAGGTCTCCCTGAGCCACTTTAATATGACGGATGTGTCAAGCCCACCCGAATACGCAAGAACTATTTTATTAATTTCTTCCTTCATCAAAACCCGAATCTCCTCTTCAATATTCAATTTTCAATCTGCAATCTTCAATCCCCAACCTTCTGAAAGATTGTGTCAAGGGCTTCTACCAGGAGATCGATCTCGCCTTTTTGTATAATCAGAGGAGGGATGAAACGGAGCACTGTTTCATGGGCGCAATTAACCAGAAAACCCTCTTTCAGACAGGCCTCCACCACCGGCGTGCCCGGGCGATCCAGTTCCATGCCGAGGATAAGACCGAGTCCTCTTACGTCCTTAATAAAGGGGTATCTCCGGGCAAGTCCTTCTAATTTACCTTTAAAATACTCCCCCACCCTTCCTGCCTCTTCCATCCATCCTTTTTCCAAGAGCTTCTCCACCACCGCCTTTGAAACAGCCGTCACCAGGGGCGTCCCTCCGAAGGTGGTGGCATGACTCCCCGGTCCAAAGACCGAGCCTAATTCCTCAGTCGAAAGCATTGCGCCAATCGGAAGCCCATTACCCAGAGCCTTGGCCAGGGTCATGATATCCGGTGTCACGCCGTAGTGTTCATGGGCGAAAAGCCTGCCGGTCCTCCCCATCCCTACCTGGACTTCATCAAAAATCAAGAGCGCATTATGCCTATTGCACAGATCCCGAACCTCCTTTAAATACCCGGGATCCGGACAGACAACCCCTCCTTCACCCTGTATCGGTTCGAGAATGACTGCACACACCGAATCATCCATTGCCTGATCAAGGCCTTTCACGTCATTGAATGACACGAACTTGAATCCCTGAAGCAGTGGATCATATCCAACCTGGATCTTGCTCTGGCCCGTTGCTGAAAGGGTGGCCATGGTCCGGCCGTGGAACGAATTGTACATGGAGACAATGACATGTCTGCCCGGGCCGAACTTCTCGTTGGAATATCGGCGTGCCACTTTTATAGCTGCCTCGTTTGCCTCTGCCCCACTGTTGCAGAAAAACACCCTGTCTGCGAATGAATTCTCCACTAAGAGCTGAGCCAACTCGGTCTGAGGTCTTGTGTAATAGAGATTTGAGACGTGCACAAGTATCTTTGACTGCTCTTCCAGGACCCTGCTTACGAGGGGCGAGCTATGACCCAGGGCACAAACTGCTATGCCCCCAACAAAGTCGAGATACGCTTTCCCTTTATCATCCCAGACCCGGCACCCCTCGCCCCTGACCAATGCCACGGGAAACCGGCCGTATGTCTGGAACATATACCTGTCTGCCAGACTCATGATTGAATCGTTTTGTGGATTGTTATTCATGATCTCATCCCTTATTACAATACTGGATACTGGATGCTGGATACTGGATGCTGGATAGCTTTCGTCGCTTTAGCTCACTTTGGTTAACACACGATCTCCGTGCCCACCCCTATCTTCGTAAAAATCTCCAACAGAATCGCGTGGGAGATACGTCCGTCTATGATGTGAGCCTTATCTACGCCCTTAGACAGGGCAGATAGACAGCAGTTTACCTTAGGAATCATCCCGCCCTTGATGGTTCTATTTCCGATCAAATCACGGACTTCCTCCGCTTTCAAGGTTGAAAACAATGTGCCGTTCTTATCAAGGACACCTTCCGTATCAGTGAGAAGAATTAGTTTCCTGGCACTCAGGGAGGAGGCTATCTCACCCGCCACCAAGTCTGCATTTATATTGTAGGTCTCCCCTTCACTGCCTGAACCTACGGGGGCAATCACCGGGATAAACTTGCCCTTCATCAGAACGACAAGAATGCCGTTATCCACAGAGGTAATCTCCCCGACCATGCCCATATCGATGATTTCAGGGGCCTGGTTTTCTCCCCGCTTCTTGAGATATTTCATTTTCCTGGCAGAGATCAGGTTCCCATCTTTACCGGATAGCCCTACAGCGCTGCCACCGTTTTGATTAATAAGGGTTACGATCTCTTTGTTGACCTTTCCGACCAAAACCATCTCCACCACATCCATGGTCTGCCTGTCGGTGACCCGCATCCCATCCACAAATTCCGACTCAATGGAGAGTTTCTTCAGAAAATCACCGATCTGAGGGCCCCCTCCATGGATCACCACAGGGTTCATCCCCACATATTTCATCATGATGATATCCAGGGCAAAATCGCGCTTTAACTGCTCGTCCACCATGGCATGGCCGCCATATTTTACAACAACGGTGGCCCCATTGAATCGTCTGATATAGGGGAGGGCCTCGATGAGGATCCTGGCCCTGTCTGGATAGGTTATCATAACGCTCTTCCTGACAAAAAATTTCGGTTCAAAGATTGATGCACTCGTAAAAACACTTTTATCTCGCGCAAAGGCGCAAAGGACGCCAAGACAAAATGAATCATGTCAATATATTACGTCCGCACCCGTCTTAAATCTGCAATCTCAAATACTACAGAATATACCTGCTCAGGTTTTCATCTTCTAATATGTCGGCCAGTTTTTCCCATACATAGTCCCTGCTGATCGTCACTCTCTTTGTGGTCATATCCGGAGCATTAAAAGATATCTCATCCACTAATTTTTCCATGACCGTATGTAGACGGCGGGCACCAATATTCTCCGTGCGCTCGTTTACCTTGCTGGCCATTTCGGCAATCTCTTTGATGGCAGGCTCCTCAAATATCAGTTCAATCCCTTCTGTGGCAAGGAGGGCCTTATACTGTGTAATCAGTGCGTTTTTCGGTTCCAGTAGAATCCTGATAAAATCCTCCATGGAAAGAAAGTCAAGTTCCACCCTGATCGGGAATCTTCCCTGAAGCTCAGGGAGTAAATCAGAAGGCTTACTCACGTTAAAAGCGCCTGCCGCGATAAAGAGGACATGGTCGGTTTTTACCATCCCATATTTTGTTGCTACGGTCGAGCCCTCAACAATGGGGAGGAGATCCCTCTGCACGCCTTCACGGGAAACATCGGGGCCGTAGGAGGATTCGGAGCCTGCCACCTTGTCCAATTCGTCTAAGAAGATTATCCCGTTTTGTTCGGTAACCCTGATGGCCTTCTCTATCACTTTATCCATGTCTATGAGCCGCTGTGACTCTTCCTGGAAAATAATCTCCATCGCCTCGGGAATCTTCACCTTCCTTTTCTTTTTCCTGGGGGGTAACATATTCCCGAAAATCTCCCTGACATTGAACTCCATCTCCTCAAGGCCTGCGCTCGAAAAAATCTCCACCATAGGCAGGGTGCTGTTGGCAACTTCCAGTTCCACATAACGCTTGTCCAGCTTCCCGCTCTTCAGCATTCGTCGCAGCTTTTCACGGGTAGAAGTCTCCGCCTTACCGGATTTGACTACCTCTAATATTCGCTCTTTATCCCCCTCTTCTTCCACATGGACCTCTTTAGCCTTTTTCGGCAAGAGAATATCAAGGAGCCTCTCCTCGGCCAACTCCTTAGCCTTTGGCTCGACGATTTCGTACTCCTCTTTCTTGACCATGTTGACGGCCAGCTCCATCAGGTCCCTGACCATTGATTCCACATCCCTCCCTACATAGCCGATCTCGGTAAACTTCGTGGCCTCCACCTTAAGAAAAGGTGAGTTGGCAAGACGCGCCAACCGCCTGGCGATCTCGGTTTTTCCCACCCCGGTGGGCCCGATCATGATGATATTCTTTGGTGCAATTTCATCCCTGAGTTCCCCGGGTACCTGCTGTCGCCGCCACCGGTTTCTCAAGGCAATGGCAACAGAACGTTTTGCCTGATTCTGACCGATAATATATTTGTCCAGCTCGCATACGATTTCTCTCGGGGTCAAAACTTCAACAAACTGGTCTAACTCTCCAACATCCTTTTCCATTCCTACCTCATAATTGATGGTCTCGTAAAAAGTCAAAATCTCGCGCAAAGCCGCAAAGCGCGCAAAGGTATCTTATGAATATTAAATGTTTTTTTCTTAGCGTCCTTGGCGCCTTTGCGAGAAAATATAGTTTTTTTGATAACCCCTAACGCGAAACCCGCAACATGGACCAGGCGATTCTGGTGAATACATGCTCTCAAAGCGCCACATTTTTTGTGCGTTGTTTTGAAAACTGCGTAGTCCCTCGCCATTAAACTCCTGCGAAAAGCGAGGGGGGGTTCCCTTAGCTGAGTCTAATCGTCAAGTTCATATATAGTGATCTGATCATTGGTATAAACGCAAATTGAAGCGGCAATTTTCATGGCCTCAAGGGCAATGGTGGTTGGGTCCAGGTTGGAATGTGCAACCAAGGCCTGTGCAGCTGCCTGGGCAAAGGGACCGCCCGATCCGATAGCAGCTACCGGTTGGTCCGGTTCTATCACATCCCCTGTCCCCGAAATCACAAGGATATGTTCCTTATCCATGGCAAGGATCAGGGCCTCCAACTTCCTGAGGATCTTGTCCGTTCTCCAATCCTTTGCAAGTTCCACAGCTGCCCTAAGGAGGTTCCCTTTATAGGACTCCAACTTTCCCTCCAGCCTCTCAAGCAGGTTGATGGCATCGGCAGCGGCCCCTGCAAACCCTACCAGCACGCTCTCTTTGTACATGCGGCGGATTTTTGTGGCCTTATGCTTCATAATGGTTTCGCCAAGTGTCACCTGGCCGTCCGCTGCCATTACGCCTTTGCCATCTTTCATGACCGCAAGAACAGTAGTGGACCTTATTTTACCTGAATCGTCCTTATTCATTTATTCGCCCTCAAACAGAGAGTTACAAGTGCCTAAAGTTTAAAGTGCCTCACTTTAAGCGCTTTAAACTTTTTTTGTTAACTTCGGGGGTGGGCGTTATCATATACCTCCATGAGCCTATCGAGGCTTACATGGGTATATTTCTGCGTGCTTGTAAGGCTTGCATGTCCTAACAGCTCCTGCACCGACCGAAGATCAGCGCCCCCATCCAGCAAATGGGTGGCAAACGTGTGCCGTATGGAGTGGGGGCTGATCTCAGATGTCAAGCCGGTCTCCTTAACATACTTCTTGATGATTCTTCCAACGCTTCGCGCCGAAAGACGCCCCCCCTGAAAATTGATGAAAAGAGGGCTGTCCTGTGATACCCCCCCCTTCTTTCTCCTGATTTGGTGGATGGCATCCAAATAGTTCCGAACGGCCAACAACGCCTGACGCCCAATCGGGACGACCCTCTCACGATTTCCTTTCCCAATGACCTTGACCAGACGTTCATCAAAATCAACGCTGGATATATTGAGACCTTCAAGTTCTCCCACTCTGATTCCGCAAGAATAAAGCACCTCCAAAATAGCCAGGTCTCTCAGGCCGAGGGGTTTTTCGCGATCAGGCCTCTCGAGAAGCCTGAAAACATCATCCACCGGAAGGTAGGTGGGTACATACTTTTCTAATTTAGGCGTTGCTATGTCTGCGGCCGGATTTCCTTTAACCAACCCCTGTTTCTCCAAGAAAAGAAAAAGCGAGCGAACAGCAGAAAGTTTGCGCGCGATGGACGTCCGTCTCAGCCTCCCGTAAAGATCTCCCACGTATCTTCTTATGGTCAGGGCATCAATCGCCTCGACCCGGAAATCGTCTTTGCTCTCTTTATGAGACGAATAGCCTTTTGAAGTCAGAAATTCTGAAAACTGTTTCAGATCGTTTCGGTAATTCCTTACGGTATGTTGAGAATAACTCCTTTGATCCCTCAAATAAGCCATGAAAAGCTCTATGCCGTTTTGAAGCATCAAAAGGAATATGCCCCCACATTTCCCGGATAACGCTCTTTCCTGCAACTTTTGATCATAACGTTAAAGCATAACACATTTCCTAAAATTGGCAATTAAAAAAATACCCCGGCAAAATTCTTGACTTGACTTTAATTCAAGTGTTGGTGTAATTTTTTCGTTTCTAATTTGTCCTCAAACCTTACGTGCATCATACGCAAAAGCAGATTCATCAGGAAAGGACCACGAATATGGATAAAAAAGCGGAACAGTTGAGAAACACAGCTCTCATCGCGCATGGGGGCTCAGGGAAAACCTCCTTGGCAGAAGCCATGCTGTTTAATGCAAAGGCTACAACAAGGCTCGGCAAGGTCGACGACAGCACTTCTAATTTCGATTTCGAACCGGAGGAGATAAAAAGAAAAGCAAGCTTAAGCACCTCTTTTTACGACTGCACCTGGAAAAAGCATATCATAAACATCATTGACACGCCTGGCGATGACAACTTTCTTTCAGACACCAAGTTCTCCCTCCAGGCGGCGGACGGCGCAGTCGTCATCATTGACGCCACAGCGGGTGTAAAAGTCGGCACAGAAAAGGTATGGGCCTTCGCGGATGAGCAGCAGCTCCCGAGAATCATCTTTGTTAATAAAATGGATAGAGAAAGGGCCGACTTCTTCAAGATTGTAGAAGAGGCCGCCCGGATTTTTGAAATAAAGGCAACGCCGCTATTCCTCCCGATCGGCGCAGAAAACAATTTCGCTGGATTAATCGATCTCATCAAAAAGAAAGCGTATACTTACAGTAAGGATGGGAGCGGAAATTTCGAGACCTCCGAGATACCCCCAGACATGGAGGATTCCGTCAACGAATGGCGCGAAAAAATGATCGAGAATATCGTCGAGGTGAACGACAATCTAATGGAGAAATACCTGGAAGGGGAAGCTCTTTCCAATCAGGAGATTGAAGACACCCTTATCCAGGGTATCAAATCGGGGTTGGTAGTTCCCGTCGTATGCGGCTCTGCCCTTTTGAATATGGGTGTTTCTCAGTTGATGAACCTCGTCGTACAGGCAATTCCTTCTCCCCTTGAAAGGGCCTCCAAGAAAGGGACAGCGCCTGGAAGTGAAGAGGTCATTGAAAGGCCACCTACCCTGGACGCCCCATTTTCGGCGCTTGTTTTTAAGACGGTCGCTGATCCGTTTGCAGGAAAACTCACGCTCCTCAGGGTCTTCTCTGGCACGGTTGAATCAGACTCTATGGTTTACAACGCCAATAAGGAGGTGAAAGAAAAATTCGGGCAGATTCTAATAATGGAAGGGAAAAAACAACAGCCGATTGAAATGGTAGGACCCGGAGACATTATAGCCATAGCCAAGCTCAAGGAAACCGTTACCGGAGATACCATCTGCGCTATGAATGACCCCATTATTTACAAACCCACTGAAGGTCTTCCGGCAGTCATATCCTACGCGGTTGAGGCAAAAGTGAAAGGAAGCGAGGATAAAGTCTTCAGCTCCTTTGCCAAACTCCTGGAAGAGGACCCTACACTCAAGTTGGGGAGAGACCAGGCAACCGCCGAGATCATCTTGTCCGGCACAGGGCAGATACACATAGAGACGGCCTGCGAAAGATTGGCGAGGAAATTCGGTGTCGAGGTCAATTTGAACCCGGTTAAGGTACCTTATCGAGAGACCATCAAGAAACCTGCCAAGGGGGTTGTCTATCGCCACAAAAAGCAGTCAGGGGGGAGAGGACAATTCGCCGAGGTGCATTTCGACGTCTTTCCACTGGATACGGATACCGGGTTCGAGTTTGATGAGGCCCTGACAGGGATGAACGTGCCCAGGAATTTTGTACCGGCTGTTGAAAAAGGCCTTCTTGAAGCGCTCAAGAGCGGTACGCTTGCCGGCTGTCCCATCGTCGACCTGAAAGTGCGCTTCTATGACGGAAAATCCCATGAGGTGGATTCCTCGGAAATGGCCTTTAAGATAGCAGCCAGAATGTGCCTGAAAAAGGCCATGCAGGCGGCAAGTCCAACCCTCCTGGAGCCGATTATGAAAATAGAGATCAGCGTCCCTGAAGATGTTATGGGCGATGTCATGGGAGATCTGAACGGTCGGCGCGGAAGGGTTCTCGGGATGGATTCCCAGGGAAAATATCAGATCATTAAGGCCCAGGTTCCCATGTCCGAGGTCCTCAAGTACGCACTTGATTTGAATTCCATCACAGGCGGTCGAGGAACATTCCGTATGGAACACTCCCATTATGAAGAAGTGCCCGCACAGTTGGCGGAAAAGGTCATCGCTGCTGCCCAGGAAAAGGAATAGACAGAGAGGATGCAAAAGAAGATCAGGGTCGGTGTCCTGACCATCAGTGATAAAGGGGCCAGAGGGTTAAGACCGGATAAGAGCGGTGAAATCGTTCTCCGAATTCTTGAGGATCAAGGTTTCGCTGTCGAAAAGAGAGAGATCGTTCCTGACGACCGGCAGCAGATCATTGATACCCTTATCAGGTGGGTAGACAAAGATGCCTTAGCCCTGATCATTACATCCGGGGGAACAGGGCTCAGCCCGACGGATGTCACGCCTCAGGCCATGGAGCAGGTTATCGATTACCAGGTACCTGGAATGGCAGAGGCCATGCGGGCCGAAAGCCTGAAAAAGACACCTCACGCCATGATTTCACGGGCAATGGCCGGGGTGAGAAATTCGTCTTTGATCGTCAACCTTCCCGGCAGTCCTCGAGGCGCTGAAGAGAATCTATCCGTGGTGTTGCCGGCCTTGAATCATGCCCTTTCAAAACTGGGAGGGGATACCACGGACTGTGCGATCTGAAAACAACTCAATCCTTTCAGGTCTCGCAGCTTGTTTGTGGCCTGATCCTGAGCAAATTTCTAATATTAAGGCCAAGGAGGGTAATTTATGGAAGGATGGACCGGGGAAGAGATCGCCAACAAGGATTTAATGGCGCCATGTGGCTTATACTGTGGGGCCTGCGGGGTCTATATTGCAACGAGAGACCAAAATGAAAAATTCAGGACAGTCATGGGAAATCTTTACGGGACAAGGCCTGAAGATACCGAATGCCTCGGTTGCATGCAGCCCGATCCGCCAAAAAAACTTTATGGGTATTGCAGTCTCTGCAAGATAAGGGATTGTGTAAGATCGAAAGAATACTACTCCTGCCATCAGTGTGAGGAATGGCCGTGCAGTTTGATCGAAAATTTCGGTTTTGCGACCGGGGTTCGGGTAATGAAGCGGATGATTCCTTTATGGCGTGAAAAAGTGGCTGAATACGGTGATGAGAAGGGAAGCGTTGAATGGGCGAGGACGGAATGCGAACGATATCACTGCTCCTACTGCGGAAAGCCGCTGTTCAGGGGCGCCCAGCGTTGCAGGGCGTGCAAGAAGCCGGTGGCTCATCAACTGGACGGATCACTTTGAGCTGATCGTCTAAACAGATTAAGATCTCACGATTTGTGCCAAGTTCTTCACGATGGTGTCCCTGTTCCTAAATTCCAAAAGAAATTCTTTTCACTATTCGTATCAGTGTTCCAGCTTCATGCCCCATCCCTCAAACATATACATGATGGCAAAGCCATACCACAATGTGTAGACCACATAAAAGACCAGAGAGAAAATGACAATCCCGAATCGGTCGGAGATCTGTTGAGGTTCGATCTTGTAATAGTTGTAGGAGGGCTCGACTCCCTTCTTTATCACCAAGGCGACTATTTTGGCCTCTTTAAACTTTTTCTGTTTTTTCAGATCCTTATCCATGGCGTTAAGAGCCTTCCACCAGTTAAAAAGGACCTGCCTCTCATTATAACCGTACTTCTCGGACACCGCTTTTCCATCATTCTGATACATCTTGTCTGCGTCAGCGAGACTGTTTTCAAGGATCTTGCCCAAATC
>JACNIU010000182.1 GCA_014382905.1 Desulfobacterales bacterium | reverse complement strand
AAATGATAAGACCCGGAAAAGATATACGTTCTTAGAGAAACGGCTGAGGAGCATGGAGCAAAGAGCAGGGAAGTAAGAACACCATGAACTCTTGCACCATGCGCTATGCGCTCAGAAACTTAGGTTTCCGGGGGCCCTTGGGAAAGGGATGACGTCCCTGATGTTGGAAAGACCGGTCACAAACTGGATCAGACGTTCGAAACCGAGGCCAAAACCTGAGTGGGGGACCGAACCGAATTTTCTCAGCTCCAGATACCACCAGTAATCCTTCGGATTGAGCCCTGACTCCTTTATCCTGTTGTAAAGAATATCATGGTCATCTTCACGCTGGCTCCCGCCTATGATCTCACCGATCTTGGGCACCAGGACATCCATGGCCTTCACCGTCCTTCCATCCTGGCTCATCTTCATATAAAAGGCCTTGATCTCTTTTGGATAATCGATTAACACAACCGGACCTTCAAAAACTTTTTCGCAGAGGTAACGCTCATGTTCCGACTGCAGGTCGGATCCCCATTCTACCGGATACTCAAACCCCTGCCCCGCCTTCTTGAGGATCTCGACCCCTTCCGTATAAGTAAGAACCTTAAAATCCTGGGATATCAGGTCTTCAAGGGTCTTGATCACCGAATGGTCAATGAATCGATTGAAAAAAACCATATCCTCCTTGCAGCTATCGAGGACCGAGGCAAAAATATATTTCAGAAACTGTACTGCAAGCTCCACATCACCTTCGAGATCACAGAAGGCCATCTCCGGTTCAACCATCCAGAATTCTGCCAGGTGACGCGAAGTGTTTGAATTCTCAGCCCTGAACGTAGGCCCGAACGTGTATACGTCCCCCATTGACAGGGCATAGATCTCTGCTTCGAGTTGGCCGCTGACTGTCAGATTAGCGGGACCACCAAAGAAGTCCTTTGTGAAATCTACCTCTCCATCTTTTTCAGGGGCAAGGTTGAGATCAAAGGTGGTTACCTTGAACATCTCGCCGGCGCCCTCACAGTCGCTCCCTGTAATAATAGGCGTGTGAAGATAGATAAAGCCCCTTTCCTGAAAAAATGTGTGAATGGCATGGGCCATGGCGTTTCTCACCCGGGCCACAGCGCCAAACGTATTGGTCCTGGGTCTTAAGTGTGCAATGGTTCGAAGAAACTCATAAGAGTGTCGTTTCTTTTGAAGGGGATAGATTTCCGGATCCGCCCACCCCAAGACCTCTAAGGCTTCAGCCTTCAATTCCACCTTCTGACCCTTACCAGGGGACGCAGCCAACGTCCCCACCACCATGATTGAGCAGCCGGTCTGCAACTTAAGGACGTCGCTATCGTAATTGCCCAAACTCTGGTCTGCAATGACCTGTACGCCGGAAAGAGATGATCCGTCATTGACCTCGATAAAAGAGAACCCCCCCTTCGAATCCCTGCGCGTCCTTACCCAGCCCATAACCGTGTAGTGGGCGCCGATTTTTTCTTCTGCTAAGATCTCAGCAATCCTCGTCCTTCTCAAAACCAACCTCCAATCATCAATCACCAATCATCAATCCAAATGCCTACCCTTCTTTCTTTTCAAACTCCACCATAAACCCCACCAAGGCCTTCACCGCATCAATCCCTGTGGCATTGTAGATAGATGCCCGGCAACCCCCTATTGACCGATGGCCCTTGAGCCCTTCCAGACCTTGCTTAAGGGCCTCCGCCACAAATTTTTTCTCCAGGTCCTCGTTCAGGAGCCTGAACGTCACATTCATCAGTGAACGGCTCTCCTTGGCCGCAGTCCCCCGGTAAAAATCAGAGCTATCTAAGAAATTATAGATCATCGCCCCTTTCTCACGGTTAATCTTTTCCATTTTTGCCAGACCGCCGATGGTCTCTTCAAGCCATTTGAGGACCAGGTTAATGGTATAGATAACCACGCAGGCCGGTGTGTTGTACATGGAGTTTTTCTCTGCAAAGGTCGTGTATTTCAGCATGGAGGGAATGCCTTTCGGCGTCCTCTCTAACATATCCTTACGAATAATCACCACGGCCGTTCCCGAAGGGCCGATGTTCTTCTGGGCCCCCGCATAAATCAACCCGAACGGCCTGACATCAAAAGGACGGCTCATGATGTCGGAAGACATGTCGCACACAAGGGGCAGGTCACCGGCATCAGGGAATTGGGCCCACTGGGTCCCTTTAATGGTATTGTTGGAAGTAAAGTGGAGATATGCTGCGTCACCATCCACAGTGAACGCGCTTGGGATATATGAAAAGCCCTTGTCCTCAGAAGAAGCGATGACTCGGACATCCTTTCCCAGGATCTCGGCCTCCTTAATCGCCTTGGTTGACCATGTGCCCGTGTTTATATAGTCTACCGGTCTGCCCTCCAAGGATAGGTTCATAGGTATCATACAGAACTGCAGGCTGGCGCCCCCCTGGATAAAAAGAACATGAAAGTCGTCCCCAAGGGCAAGAAGCCTCCCGGTCCTTTCAACGGCCTCGTTGATGACATCATCAAACCATTTTGAACGGTGGCTCACCTCTAAGATAGACATCCCTGAACCTTTGAAATCCAAAAGTTCTGACTGCATTTCTTCCAGCACAGGCAACGGTAATGCGGCAGGACCCGCATTAAAATTGTAAATTCTCTTCCCCATATTCCATTCTCCTCCAATCTTTGTATCAGTTTTCTGTTTTGAAACCATCATTCGCAGGTTGCCGGGGACCGTGGGGGTCCCTTTCCCAGAGGACGTAAATGAGGGGATCATTTCATAGAAACGGCAGCGAGGCCTCAAAATTCGTCACGAGACAGCCCCAGGGAAAGTATCCAATTAAGCGGATATCGCCCCTGCCTGCCCGGAACCTGCATTAAACGTCAAGGGGGCGTTCTATACGCTCCGGACAAGTTTTGTTACGTCCTCAGGGAAAGGGACCCCCACGGTCCCCGGCTTTGTTTCAAGCCGATAACGTATTATCAATCTCCAAGTTTAGCAAGCATAGCTTTGACCATACCGAGAGAGGCTTTGTCTTTTTCAAAAGGGGGGCGGCCATCAAGGTCCGCCTCAATGATCTCACTCCGATATGGCATGAAACCTAAGAATTCAAAATCAGGCATCTCCTTTAAGAGAAACTCCTTGTCCTTTTCCGACCGGATCTTATTCCCCACAAAACTCAGTTTCTTGACACCGATATCTGCGGCCAATTTGCGTATTTGCTGGGCTGTCTCAATACTCCTCCTCCCGGGTTCCACAACGACCACCAGTCTGTCCACGTTCATGGCCGTTCCCCTTCCAAGGTGCTCCAGACCGGCCTCCATATCCAAGACCACCGCTTCGTCTCTGGCCAATACAATATGACCCACAAGCCTCTTAAGAAGGGTGCTTTCAGGGCATATGCACCCAGCACCACCTTTTTTTACACCACCCATGACCATCACTTTTATGCCGTCCACCTCGATAGACAGCTTCCCCGGCAGGTCGCTCACCTTAGGATTCAGCTTAAAAAACGAGCCCATGGTCCCCACCTTGGCCTCGGTCCTTTCCTCGATCAGCTCCTTCATCTGCGAAATCGGGACAATCGCAGCCGTGTTCCTGACCCCGAGGGCCTGAGCCAAATTCGCATCAGGGTCGGCATCTATTGCCAGGACCTTCTTACCCTCATCAGCCAGGGCCCTGATCAGGAAGGCGGCAAAAGTTGTCTTGCCGACACCCCCCTTTCCACTCACGGCAATCTTCATAAATCGCCTCCTTGACAAAAAAATACCCTCACCGGAACAACCTGCTCCCAATGAGGGCACTTACGGCATCCGATCTCAGTGCTTCTCTCTAAACAGCGTCCTTCAGTGCCTTGCCAGGTACAAATTTGGGCACCCTTTTTGCCTTGATCTTGATGGCCTCCCTGGTTTGCGGGTTTACCCCTTTCCTTGCCTTCCTTTTCTCTACCTTGAAGGTCCCGAAACCGATCAATGTAACCTTCTGTTTCTTTTTCAGTGCCGTGGTGATGCTTGAAAAAACACAATCTACTGCTGCCTGGGCCTCCTTTTTGGTACCTACGACTTTGGCCACCTCATTTACTAAATCCCCCTTGTTCATGATGTACCCTCCTTCTTTTGAAATGTTAAAATGGAAAAACGAATCTTCCGATGAATCCCACGTCTGAACATCCAAGAAGCAACACCCTTCTCGGTTCCAATATCATGCCCACGGTGCCCTGCGGGTTTTTCATAATTTCAAAAGAAATTCGATAAATTACATGATGGGGGCCTATCTGTGGTCAAACCAAATCGCACATAGGCCATATCTACGTTACTCCCCCTTGCTAAAGCCATCTGAACCCCTTCTCAATGGGGGAGTCTTTTCGTAATCAGATCCTATCTTTCCACAATACCGAGGAAGATATTTCATATCCCAAGTCTTGTCAAGCATTTATATAAGCTATTTTCATGAATCCATGCCTGTTAGCGTGTAATCTTCCAGCAGCTGTGGATTTTCGGCCTTCTTTCAAAATCGAACGGGAGTGTGACCCTTGAAAGATCTTCAACCCGAAATTCGGTTAAGCCAGCAACGTCCATCTTGAATTTGCGATAGTTATTGGAAAACAGAATGGTTCCATCCTTTTCCAACAACCTGACTGCATGCCGGATCAATTCCACGTGATCTCTTTGCACATCAAGGATCGTTTTCAATTTTTTTGAATTCGAAAAAGTAGGCGGGTCAAGGAAAATAAGATCGTATTTCTGCTTCTCGCTCTTCATCCAGCTCAGACCGTCAGCATACTGAAAAAAATGCCGCTGGTAGCCGAAACCGTTGAGCGCCAGATTCCGCTTTGCCCAGTTCAGGTAGGCATTGGAAGAATCCACCGAGGTTGTCGACTTAGCACCTCCCACTGCCGCACAAACAGTTGCCGTTCCCGTATAAGCAAAGAGGTCCAGAAATCGCTTCCCACCGGCCAGATCCCTGACCATCCTTCGGATGATCCGCTTGTCTAAAAAAAGACCGGTATCTATGTAATCGGTGAAATTTACCAGAAACCTGCAATCGTTCTCATCAACCTCGTGGAAAATTTCATCCGTTCCCTGTCTGCCATACTGGTTTTTACCTTTCTGACGCCGCCGTTCTTTCAGAAAAATGTTTTCTGCTGGGGCCTCAAGTACTTCCGGCAGAACGGTCAGCACATCGTTTATTCGGGCCTCGGCCATCTTCGGGTCAACCGTATCCGGGGCCTTGTATTCCTGGACATGGACCCACTTTCCGTAGATATCGACGGCAACCGCATACTCAGGGATATCCTGATCATAAACTCTGAAGCAGGTGATGTTTTCTTTGTTAAAACGCTTTTTCAGCCTCTGCAGGTTCTTTCGCAAACGATTGGCAAACATCTCGGCTCCCGGCCCCGGCTTTGTTGATCTGCCGGCCGGCACAGACCTGAAGATAGGGTGTTGCGCCTCCACAAACCATTCCGGTTCAATTCTGAAGTTCAAGAGCTTGCATTCAAGCGCCCCGTTGTACAAAGCGTATTTCTTTTCCGCCCTGAGTCCCATACCTTTTCCCAGGTCTGCGTTGCCGGTAAAGAGGCTTGCTCTCCAGCCCTGAAAATGTGCCTTCAGGCGCCTCCCCAGGTTTGCGTACAGAGGTCTCAACTCCCTGATCTCTCCTAATCGCTCCCCATAGGGTGGATTCAGGACCACCAATCCCGGAACCCCTTTCATCTTAGCGTGCGGGACACAAGCGGCAAGTTCCCTCTTTTCAAAATGGATAAAGCCCCTCAACCCGACCCTTTCCAGACTGACAAGGGCGTTCTTAACGGCCTTTGCGTCGGCATCGTACCCTACAATGGGTGGCAGCTTCTTCAGTCCCACTGACCTTTTCGCTTCGGCTTCGTGAACAAGCCTTTCCCAGATTTCAGGCTGATGCCCTTTCCAGTGCAGAAAACCGAAATAGTCCCGCAAAAGAGAAGGGGCGGCATCAGCAGCCATCAAGGCTGCCTCGATCGGCAGGGTCCCGGAGCCTGCCATCGGGTCGATCAGACCCCCTCCCCTTCTCGCGATCTCCGGCCAGCCGGCACGCATCAGAATAGCGGCGGCAAGATTCTCTTTGAGGGGGGCAATCCCGGGCTCTGTCCGGTAGCCCCGTTTGTGCAGACTTTCTCCAGAAAGATCCAGGCTGACGGTCGCTTCATCTCTTAGAAGATAGACATCTATCCGGATATCGGGTCTGGAGAGATCCACAGAAGGTCTTACCCCGAATTGCTCGCGAAACTGGTCGACAATGGCGTCTTTTACCTTCATGGCCCCGTAATGGGTATGGCTGATTCCGGAGCGGAAACACTTGAAATCCACGGCAAGAGTGCCATCAGGATCGAGATGATCACTCCAGCGGATATTCTGGACCCCCCGGTACAGTTCCTCCGGATTCTCGGCCCGAAACCTCGCCATCGGCAAGAGCACCCTGTTTGCGGTTCGCAGCCACAAACAGGCCCGATAGCCTGTTTCCAGATCTCCACTGAAAAAGACGCCCGATCTTGACTGTTTTACCTGCCCGGCACCGAGACCTTCAAGCTCGTTCACCAGAAGGGATTCCACGCCTTTCGGCGCAACAGCAAAAAATGTGATGGGATTGTTCATATCGACCAGAATCAATTTTTAATGGGAGGACAGGATTTCAAAAAGATAGGGTGAAATCTCCGGAGCAGCCCGTATGGTCCAGCATCAAGCATCTCTTAACCTTGGGATGAACGTCATATTTTATTCCCAGGCTCTCCATCCAGCACTCAATCCGGTAAATAACACCGCATTCATATTCATGGATCACGCCGATTCTCCGCATACCCTTGTACGCAAAGCATTCTTTTGACTTAAACTCCCAGTGCAAGACGTTTTCACGCGGGAAACTCATGGTAGCATTCATAAAATCAGGGATGAATAATTCTGATGCTCCGGAAAAGAAATCCTTAAACTCTTTAAAGGTTTCGATATTTCCTTGCTCCATGCCCAGAAACGCCTCAACTCTGCTGACCTCTATGGAGGCCAGTGACCGTATCGCCGCCTTGTTGGTCTTATTCGCCTTTTGAATACCGAATTCTTGAAAGCAATGGTAAAACCACATCCCGTCATGGGTCATCCAGCATTTGTTTAATAATTCAATCAATCTCTTCTTTTCGAGTGGCGCCATCTCGACTCCTCGCTACAAGGCCCCGATCGAAGACAAACCAGACCTCCAAGGATATTCCTATGGCTTTCATTACGAGTTCAAAAAGCGCAAGGGATCTTTCACATTTACTCCCTATCCAATAACTTCTCCTTTGCACTTTCATATTCTTTCTTGGTAATCACTCCCTTTTCGTATGCGGCCTTCAGATCCATCAACTCCTGCCCCAAGGTGGTTGTCGTGGTATGGGATTTAAGCTCAGCACCTCCTCCACCACAACCCGCAAAGCTTGCCCCTAAGATGATCAGAAAAAACAACATACATAACCTGAACATTTTCATATTCCGCTACTCCTTTTTACGTGTCTTTCCTTTTTCCTACTCTGTTCGCCGCCATAAATTTCTCCATTGCCTCATAGGGCTGTGCACCAACCAACTTTTCCGCAAAACTGATCTTTGATGGCGTCATGATTCTTTTCCTCGCTCTGATATTTTCTGTATCATATTGAGGGCATCCTCTCCTGACAATTAACCGAGACCTTTATTACCATAGGGAACTTTTCCAAGCCATGTCAATGATTATAACTCAAGGCTCTGACAATTTTGATTCATTTCTGCGTTAGACAACGAATTTGATCTCTCGACAGATTCTTTGTTGTGTTTATAGCGCTGAAGATTGTATAGAATTATGAAAAGATGATACAGTTATTTCCGGAGAAGCTGTGGAGAAGATAAATATGCTGAAAATCGGCTTTATACAATTTGCCCCGGTCCTTGGAAATGTGGATGCCACCTTGAAAAAGCTCAACCGTCTGATTGACCGGGCCGAGGGAGCGGACGTGATCGTTTTGCCCGAACTCTGTAACTCAGGATATAACTTCAGAGACTTTGATGAGGCCTGGACCTGCTCTGAGGAGATCGAGCAAAGCACTTTCATAGCGTACCTGACCTCAAAATGCAGGGAGCTTGGCTTCTTCATCATATCCGGGTTCAATGAAAGGGCAGGCGATCATCTCTACAACTCTGCCATACTCGTGGGCCCGGAAGGTTATATGGGGAGGTATCGCAAGTGCCATTTGTTCATGAATGAAAAGGACTACTTCAAACCAGGCGATGAAGGGCTCCCGGTCTTTGATACGGGAAAATGCAGAATCGGGATCCTCATCTGTTTTGACTGGATCTTCCCGGAGGTATGGAGGATATTGGCCCTCAAGGGTGCTGACATCATCTGCCATCCCTCGAATCTCGTATTGCCCGGACTGGCCCAGAAAGCGATCCCTGTTCATGCTGTAACCAACAGAATCTTTATTGTCACCGCTAACCGGATCGGCACAGAGGGCGACCTCACGTTTACGGGGCGTTCGGTTATTGCCGATCCAAGAGGAAATGTTCTTGAACAGGGATCAAAGGGCGGAGAAGAGATTGGCATAGCAGACGTCGATCTCCATCTGGCTAAAGAGAAGATGATCACCCCAAGGAATCACCTCTTTAATGACAGGAGGCCGGAAATGTATAGAGACTTGGTCTCGGATTGAGGTCAGTGTGAAATGAGAGATTGAAGGTATCAGGGTAGGTCAAATTTAGGATTTGATGATGGAACAAATGAACCTGAATGATGCAACTGAGACGCTTAGGCAATATAAAGAATATATTTTTCCCTCTGTTATCCCGTTTTACGATGATCATCCCCTGATCGTGGCCCGGGCCAAGAACGGCTATCTCTGGGACGTTCAAGGGAACCGTTACCTTGATTTTTTCGGAGGCGTGCTGACGGTCTCGGTCGGGCACTGTAACGATGAAGTCACCGATCGCACAGTTGAGCAGTTAAAGAAGGTCCAGCATACCTCAACCCTTTATATAAATGAATTGATGGTACGGCTCGCCCGGAAGATAGCCGTCCTGACCCCCGGCCGGCTAAAAAAATGCTTTTTTACCAGCAGCGGCAGCGAGGCCAATGAGACGGCCATCCTGGCCGCCAGGATGTATACCGGGCACACTGATGTAATCACCCTCAGGCACGCCTATGCCGGGCGCACCATGACAGGCATGAGCCTTACCGGTCAGGGTTCGTGGCGATTAGGGGGCGTCTTCGACGGACACATCAAACATGTTCGTAATCCCTATACCTACAGGGCCCCTGCCGGATTGGACGAGGAAAAACTCCTTGATTTATGCGTGCAGGACCTCGAAGAGTCCCTGTCTGCCATTACAAACGGTAAAATCGCTGCTTTTATGGCCGAGTCGATACAGGGAGTGGGGGGCTTTATCGTATTACCAAAGGACTACTTCAAACGGATCCTCCCCATTGTTCGAGAAGCAGAAGGGGTATTCATCTGCGATGAGGTCCAGACCGGCTGGGGCCGCACCGGTACACATTTATGTGGCATTGAACACTGGGGGGTCGAGCCTGATATCATGACCTTCGCCAAGGGGATGGCCAATGGCTCGCCCATCGGATGCACCATCGCCACCCCTGAGATAGCCGATGCAGTAAAGGGCCTTACCTTTGCCACATTCGGCGGCAATCCGGTTACAATGGCCGCGGCGTTAGCAACAATCGAATATATTGAAAAACATAACCTGCCCGAGAATGCTGCTATCCAGGGAGCGCTTCTTCGAAACTATCTGGAGGACCTTAAGAAACA
This sequence comes from Desulfobacterales bacterium, assembly GCA_014382905.1. Lineage (GTDB taxonomy): Bacteria > Desulfobacterota > DSM-4660 > Desulfatiglandales > Desulfatiglandaceae > JACNIU01. Next base: position 1,794 of record JACNIU010000182.1, on the reverse strand, counting down.
ACATGACTTTATCGGAGAGGCGCGGGGGATGGGCCTTATGCAGGCGATCGAGATCGTTGAACCGGGCACAGATAAACGACCTGACGCGACTCGCACCAAAGAGATCATTAACAAGGCCCGCGAGCACGGCTTGCTTATTGGCAAGGGAGGGTTATACGGAAACGTTGTCCGTATTGCACCCCATCTCAATGTCACAGGGAAAGAGATCCATGACGGGTGTGACCGCTTCGCCCGGGCATTGGCAGAGATGGGTTAGGACTGCTCTTCGGGTTGCGGAACCGACTGCCGTATCTGTTTGGTCTGGCTGCGGCGGCGCTTGGATTCCAACCGGCGCCTCCGGGAAGCGAAGGTCGGTTTTGTCCTGTGGCGGGGCTTCGGCGCCGAGGCGGCCTTACGGATCAGACCGATCAGCCTGTCCACTGCATCCCGGCGATTTTGATCCTGTGTACGGAATCGCCGGGCGGTTATGATCAAGACGCCCTCCCGGGTCATCCGTCTTCCGGCCAAAGTAGCGAGACGCCTGCGGACATCGGGGGAAAGCGAGGGGGACCTGCCCGCGTCAAACCGAAGCTGGACAGCAGTGGAAACTTTGTTGACATTCTGCCCTCCCGGTCCCGAGGCCCGGATAAAATCCTCCTGGATCTCGCTTTCATCAATTGCTATGCTATCTGTTATACGAATCATTCTCCGCCATCAGGGCGTCTTTCCAAGATAGGCCTTTTCCACGTCTCTCCATCTCAAAATCTAACGAGCGCCAATAGAAGGGAACCCTTGGGTTAGTTTGATAGCACAGGCTGATCATTTTTGGCAACATGTTAAGATGTGGGTATCAGTTTAGCCTTTTGAAAACGGTCATGATTGGATTGACTTTGTTGTTTTTGTGATTTAATGACATAATTTGAAAGTTTATACTGGAAAATGAGAAAGGGGAAGAGCTTGACACCAGATTCAATCCTGGAAATCGTTGCCTATGGGGCGTGGAATGCCGGCGAGGTGGTGGATAATTCAATTTTTTCAAACAAAGGCATGTTTTTCAAGGGGAACATCCCGGTCACCCATCAAACCATAGAGAAGCGAATCGGCGTAAGAACAAGAGTGGCCGCCCCCGAAGATGAGAGAATCGGCGTGACCGCCTTGAAAGACCTCATTGAGAAATCGGAGATAGACCTTTCCCGGGTCAAGGTAGTCATTGGCGCAACCAATGTGGGTGAAGACAAATATGATCCTGGACCGCTTGTAAGATATCCATTTGAACTGATAGCCAGGGACTGCTCCGACCCCATTGTCCTGGACCTTTACGCAGGATGCCCCGGCTTTAACGTGGCGGTCGAACTCGTTCTCATGCTCTCCCATTCAGGAGCCCTCGGACCGGGGGATTTGTCCGTTATCGTGGGCGCAGAAAACATTCATCGTGCCAAGGTGTTCAGACCTCTTGATACGTCCAATATCCTGTTCGGCGACGATGCCCTTGCCACGGCCCTCGAAACAAAAGTCAGGCTAATCCCTGATAGCAGTTATTCAAAGAGTGATACGGTACGGCTCTCTGCAGGAGAACATTTTATAGATGGAATTGCAAAGGCCATCTTCAGCCTTAACGGATCGGAAGGGATTGACGGGATAATCGTTGACAATCAACTTGGGAAAATTCAGCACAGAATCCCCGCAACCGCCGCAAAGGTCCAGCACCGTCTTGTTGAACTGATCCATCCTGATGCAGCATCAAATGGGATTATGACCCGTTTCAAAGATGCCATTGCATTTTACGATAAAAACGTAAAATCATTTGCGTTTGAT
>JACNIU010000091.1 GCA_014382905.1 Desulfobacterales bacterium | reverse complement strand
TTGGTCAGACTATACATGGCCTTGTCATTTGGCTGGGTAGGAATCGTTTTCTTTTAGTTTGGAAAGAATCCTATCGAATACTCGAAAATGGTTGCAGACTATGTATTAATATAGGGGACCAATTTGCACGATCAGTCTATTACGGTCGATATAAAGTAATCCCGATTCGAACAGAAATAATAAAGTTCTGTGAAGCAGTTGGGTTTTCGCCTAATGGAGCTTAATTCAGAAAGGGGCCAGCTATCATATTACACAGACTTCTGTTTCTAATGATTTGGATGATATTTTGTAAATAACTGTATGGGCATTAATTTCAATGTTTTCTTTATCACCTATCTCGACACATCTTCTGGAAAATGCTCTGATTGCATTGTCTGATAAATATTGGCTTCCATTCTCGATGAGTGCAACCAGATCAATTATTTCTATTGCTTTTGAACGTTTGTAATGCAGTCGGAAAGAGCTAAGGCAATAATAAAGATACTCCAAAATCTGATCAAATGGATTTTGTTTATTTTTAGCCAGCTTTATCTCAATAAGTGCAAGCCTATCTTGTGCATCAATCAGAACATCCACTTGCCGCTGGAAGCCCAAAACGAATTGATTGAAATACGATGTCTGTCTGGAGAAGGAATCAACGAATTCGGAAAGATAGCCTTGGCACCTCTTATTGAGTACAAGTACCTCCACACCTGCCTCACTGGCAGGGCGGCGAAGCACATGAACTGGAAAGACAGCTTCAATGTTACAGGGAATCTGAGGCCGATTAGTTAAAATGGTATTTCCTAATCGGAGTGTCTTTTCTATGAGATAATGGCCTTCAGTTGTGGTAAGGGGTGTTGCATTTACTTGTTTATTCGCAATGAGTGTGGCTATGATGTATCTGTTCAAAATAAATGAGAGCCTGGAAGCATCTCTTTCGTCTGAATAAAGCTTTACCATGGGTGTAGCTTTGGCCATTTCAGTTTTGAACCACACTCTATTTTTGTAACGTACATTTCCTCGTTTGTCCTTACCATAAATGGGGCGTTTGTCGATGCGTTGCTGGTCAGAAATAATTTCAAATGGACCAAATACTATCCATTTGAGGCCGTCAAATAAAAAAGCTATGTCGCCTGCTTTGACATTAGCAAGCGAATTTGAAACTGAGGCTCCAAAACAGCAGTGCTCAAGACACTCTTGAGTGAACTTAGTTGTAAAGAAGACATGGTGAGTTTTTATATTATTCATCTAAAATTCATCTAAAAGAGAATTAGTAACGTTCAACGCCGATCCGAGTTAACTTCTGCTTTTACACCTTATCGAGGTGAATCTGTTTGTACTTGGGAAGTGCATAGAAATATCGGACCATTAAGCATGGATTTAGAGTCTAGCAAAAAAACGGTGTGATTTCTAGAGATTTGTAGGAAATTTTTGATTTTCTATTTTTGGACACAGCATCTGCTTGAGTTTACTACAATAATTTGAAGCGTTTAGTCAACATATTGAAAATACAGCCAATTTAAGTTTATTTTACGTATACACTGATTTATATTTCTCTGTCCCATCTTGACATTCGAGGATTTTCTGATAGGTTAGTCTTACTAATAGCAATTAAGATAGATTCAGTGTATACAGACTATTAGCCCTATTTTTCCTGCAAAATCAAGCGGATAGCCAATCTTGTTCCGGCATGCTTAGTAAACTCAAGCTAGCGTGCAATATCATTAGATGCACCATTATAATGTGCTCAGAACTTAGGCTGGTTTGCGTTCTCGAACAACCTATTGGGCAACTTCACAAATAAAAAAGAGGGCGATCGATCGTTGAATTAAATGCTTTCTTGAGCTTCTTTTTTGGCTCCAAAGCTAACGGCCATATCATCTGAGTGACTCATGGAGGTTTGATTCTTCACCCTACATGTGCTCAAATAATGAAGGAGGTACTCAATTGATCAGAACAGTAGAAATTTATTTAACCGATTTAGAGCCAAGAGTGACGGCTAGATTGCTGGAAGCATTTGAGACAACGATGGAGGATGAAAACTGGGATACTTTCCCAATTGCAATAATTGAAAGGGAGCTATCTGATGGTTATTCTTAGATAGGAAATTCTGGGATGTAAGATTGAGCCGGCACCAGATAAATGGGATAGACTCTTTAATGTCGATTTTTTCATCAAGATCAAAGATAGATACATCGGCCTTCAAGTAAAACCAGCAGGGGGTGTATCACATATTCCGCAGATCTTTAAGGAGAAGGCTTTACAAGAGGAAACACATAAGAAATTTCTACGAAAATATGGTGGCGAGGTTTTTTACATCATATCAATCAAGAGCGGGAATAAAAAAACAATCCATAACACTGATGTAATAAAAGATATTAGAAAAGAAATTGATAGACTTGAAGGGTTATGAGCCTTCTACCAGGCTAATCAGCCGACACAAAAAACCGTGCGGCTGATTAGCCGCGTTGGACACACATATCAACAATCGAATAACCGATTTATGACATGGCCAAAATCAAAAAAGATGAAATCCGAGAACAACGCATAGTGATGGAGATCATCGTTGACGCATACGGCCCTGAAGAACAAGCGATGGGATGGTATTATTACCTCGAAGAGAAGCTTCAGTTTCCGTTTACTGCTGTTTGCAATGCGAAACGTGCTATCTCACCGTTGCACGTCAAAGATGAGGTTGATGTCATTGGGATGGCTCCTGAAGAGGAGTGTGAGAAAGAGATGTTCGTTACTATGCGCTGGGAAAGGGATGGTTTGGCGGTTCCGCTGTCCCAACTCACCCCCATCAGTGCTACGGCAACACAAACTAAGCAAGCGGTTGAGGATTGGCATTATTGGGTACAGATGGGCTATCAATTTATCTAATATCCGGCCCAACTCTTATCAGGCCACGTTGAATTGGGGGCATTCTTAAGTAGTTAAATGGAGAGGGGGACGTCTTGCAAGGCGACTAAGCAGAGACAGTCTGGCATGAAATCGCGCCAAGGCTTTCAATGTGGGGGCATACAGTTCTGTGAGCAGTGTGGTCAACCGAACTGGTAGTCAATTGAAAACTGGCTCAAGGCTGAAGAAGTCGTACCAGCAGATATATTCTTCTCTGACTATGCGTCAAGCAAAGATTCTTACATTACACCATTATGTTTGCTATTGGGATCCATAGTCTCATCATGCTGGTAAAAAACTGGAAGGAGAAATCGGCACCCGACCAAGGTATGCAGCCGATGTTCTAAAGGCCGCGGCTGATGCCAGTCATTCGGCACAATATGAAATATCTCAAGATTCATACATTAAAAAAAGGGTGGCAAGATCGAGATGAGATCATGCTACATGCTGTATTTCAAATCTTAGTGGATTTTGTAGAGCAGGAAAAACCGGACGAAATTGTGGATTGGAATGCAGATGACACGCATAAGCGGGATTGGAGAGAGATTTGTGAATTATACAAATGGTGGAAAACAAAGCGTCCTGCTCGAAAAAGTCCTTTGGATGATAAACGTTTGAAGGTGCCGCCATTAAAATTTGAAGATATTCCCGGAACAGATCATCAAAAAATGGTAGCGCCAGATAAGAAGAAGTATGCTGCGTATTACAAAGCGTTAGAGAAACACTGGCAACAGGAGAAGGAATGGCATGAGCAGGGTCATGGCGTTTAAAGCTTTAGCAAAGTTAGATGTGTGAGGGCGATATGGCTTGAATTAATGGAATTAGATTTTGGGGATAGAGGAATGAATAGAGATAGAATGAGGCACAAATTCGGTTACTTGCCCCAAAAGTATAATTTTTCTCTCAATCCATATCCTGAAATACGATTTTCTAAATGCCCCGATTGCCAGAACAAGACAGGTCAACGTAAACTACCCCTCCTTATCCACGTTGACCCAAAGAATCTTATCGCACTCAATTACACAAATAGATACTGTAACCGCTGTGACATGCTGATTGCCCATAAAGATGAAATTGAACATCTTCTAACTGACATGTTTTTGCAAATTAATCCGGAATATATCGGCAACAATTATCTTGTGTTTGCAACAGTTGAGAAAAAAGCTTGGAGTGAGAACATGAAGAATCCAAAACCATTTGATGAAATGCTGCATCATATTCATGACTTTAAAAGCTATCAAGATATCCGCATGACTATGGGCGGATGGTTTCAAAATGGCCAGATTCCACCGGTAATGGAACCAGCCCCATCAAAGGAGTGGGTGAAAAAGTAAAACCTGAGAAAGGGGCACAGAAAAGGGTTGACTGTTTCGCTCTGAAACGACATATGAGCAGGTTATTGAAATGATGAAAAGAGAATATCCGACAGACCTAAACTTAAGAGCGACGTTAAAGAGATGTAACCGTTCATGGGTTCAGGGTTAGAGACGAGAAAAAAAACGTTCCCAAACTGGTCTTGCCAGGCGGGATTGGGAATGGGAAACCTGTTATCTGAAACAAAAACAATCTGGGTATGACCGGTCAAGGGGTCGGATATGCTGTCAGAAGGGGTGAGCGAATCGCCAAAGCAAACAATTATAGGCTTACATTCCCAAAGCGTATGTGCTAATCTTTTAAAGTTTGTCGAGTGCAAATCCCATCTCATAGATATATTACCTATGCATAAGGATTCAGACGATGAACGAGCTTACAAAACTAACGGCCCGAAAGGCAGAAAACATGAACGAGCATAAGACCATTATCACCTTAGCGGTTACCGGGTCTATCGGCGACAAGTCAAAGCACCCTGCCCTCCCTGTGACCCCGAGAGAAATTGCAGAAAGCGCCTTGGATGCCTGTTCAGCCGGGGCTTCGGTGGTACATATCCATGTGAGAGACCCTGAAACAACCGAGCCGTCCATGGCATTTGAATTATACGAGGAGGCTGTCCAGCGTATAAGGGAATCGTCTGACATGCTTATCAATTTAACTACCGGCGCCGGGGCACGTATTGTCCCTGACAATGCCGAGCCCATGAGCCTGGGGCCCGGTACCACATGGAGCACACCCGAAAAGAGGACTGAGCACGTGGTCAAGCTCAAGCCGGAACTCTGTTCATTGGATGTGGGGTCCATGAACTTTGGTCCCCGGGTCTTTGCCAATCCTTTACCCCATGTTGAGGAAATGGCGGCACGAATCAAAAAAGCGGGCGTCAGACCTGAGTTAGAGGTGTTTGACTTGGGCCATGTGGAGATAGCCAGGAGTTTGATCGAAAAGGGTCTTGTGGAGGACCCGCCTATTTTTCAACTCTGCCTGGGGATCCAGTGGGGAACGCCTGCAACCTCAAAAAACATGCTTTTGATGCGAGACGCACTCCCCCCTGACGTTATTTGGGGAGGATTCGGGGTGGGTTTCACGAGCTTTCCCATGGTTGCCCAGTCGACATTACTCGGAGGCAATGTGAGGGTCGGTTTTGAGGACAATTTTTATCTTAGCCGGGGAAAACTTGCCAAGAGCAATGCCCAGTTAGTGGAAAAGGCAGTGGTTATTTTGAGAGCATTAGATAAAGAGCCCGCATCTCCGGATGAAGCAAGGGAGATGCTCGGATTGAAATGGTTGGAGAAAGGAAGAAACAATAATGGCAAAAGTTGATGCTAATGGTATTCAGCTTGAATACGAAACCTTTGGAGAGCCAGATTCGCCTGCTTTGCTTTTGATTATAGGACTCGCAGGCCAGTTAACTGGCTGGGATGAGAAGTTATGCCAGCAACTGGCCCAACAAGGCCACCATGTAATTCGATTTGATAATCGAGATGCTGGGCTTTCGTCTAAAATAGAGGAAGCCGGTGTGCCGGATATTATGCAGACGATCGAAGCACAGATGAAAGGCGAGACGATAAATCCTCCTTATACAATCGAGGACATGGCAGCCGACGCGGTAGGGCTCATGGATGCTTTAGGTATTGAAAAGGCTCATATATGCGGCATGTCAATGGGGGGTATGATTGCACAAACAATCGCGCTCAATTACCCCGGAAAGGTTTTGAGCCTTATCTCGATCTATAGTAGAACAGGCGACCCCGAAGAACCGAAATCTAAACCAGAGGCGATGGAATTTTTGCTTACACCTCAACCAGAAGAGCGCGAGGCGTATATCGAGTTTCGCATGAAACTCTTTAACACGATTTCAGGGCCAGGCTTTCCTTATGATGAGGAATGGCTCCGGAAGCATGTAGCTCAAGCATACGACCGATCATACTGTCCGCAAGGTGCGGTTCGACAGCTCGTGGCTATCTTGGCACAAAAAAACAGAAAGCCTGCGCTTACATCGCTCTCTACACCTACGCTGGTAATCCACGGTGCTGAAGATCCTCTTGTACAGGTTGAGTGCGGCAAGAATACGGCAGCCGCTATACCCGGTGCCAAATTAGTGATCATAGACGGCATGGGACACGACCTCCCACATGGCGGGGCATGGCCGCAAATCATAGATGCTATTGTGGACCACACGCATAAGGTAGACAGTTAAATAAGCTACGGACAGATACAGTAAAAACGGGGGCTCTGCTGTTGCTGTTTTGTTCTAAAACGACATATGAGCTGATCATCGAAATTATGAAAAGAGAATATCCGACAAGCCTAAACTTAAGAGCGACGTTAAAGAGATGTAACCGTTCATGGGTTCAGGGTTAGTGCGGGGCCCCGGCTCCCGGCCTCGTAAGGCAAGAGCATCTCGGCTCGGTTGCTGCACATTTCACACCCCTCCAGGATGGGAGTGAGAAAGGACCAGCAAAGCTCCACCCCGTCCTGCCGCCAGAAGAGCATGTGATCTCCCGTCATGAGATCAAGCAGAACTTTTTCGTAGGCATCCAGAACCGGCCCTTCATATCCTTGATGATAATGGAAGTCCATGGTCACGGACCGCAGGCAAACCCTTGCCCCGGGGGATTTGGTCTGAAAGGTGAGGGTTATCTTCTCATCCGGATGGATACTCAGAGTCAGATGGTTGGCCGTGATTCGCTCCCCGATACTGTGACGGAACATGGAATGGGGAACCTCTTTGAACTGAATCACGATTTCTGTCCGCTTTTCCGCCAACCGCTTGCCGGAACACATATAGAAGGGCACCCCCTGCCAACGCCAGTTGTCCACGTAGATCTTCATCATGGCAAAGGTTGGCGTAAGGGAATCGGGACTGACACCCGGCTCATCCCGATAGGCGGAAACAGCCTTGCCGTCGATGGTCCCGGGACCATATTGACCGAGAACGAGATAATCCTCCAGGTTCTCTACAGGGAAGGGGCGCAGGGACCGGTAGATCTTCACCTTTTCGTCACGGACCCTGTCGGCCTCGAACAAAGAAGGAGGCTCCATGGCGCAAAGCGCCAGAAGCTGCATCATGTGATTTTGAAACATGTCCCTGAGCACGCCGGTCTGCTCATAATACCCCGCCCGATGCTCGACGCCGAGGGTCTCTGCTGCCGTTATGCTCACATGGTCAATATATCGCCTGTTCCAAAGCGGTTCGAAAATGGCGTTGGCAAAGCGAAACATCAGGATGTTCTGGACCGTCCCCTTGGCCAGGTAGTGGTCGATCCTGAAAATCTGAGGCTCGTGAAAATGCTGATGAAGAACGCCATCCAGGGCGGTCGCCGTCTTGAGATCCCGGCCGAAGGGTTTTTCTACGACGATCCTTACCCACCCGCGCCATTCTTTCTTTTCCTCCGAAAGACCGGCCCGACCCAGCATCCGGGCTGTCGTCTCGTAGAGGCTCGGAGGGATCGCGAGGTAGAAAATCCTGTTTCCCCCGGTTCCGTATTCTTTGTCCAGTGCACGGAGGTACTCAGCCAGACGGACATAGGCGGGCAGGTCATCATATTCGACGCGGTGATAGAACAAAAACCCGGCAAAGGCTTCCCACTTCTCCTGATCTACCTTGACGCTTTCAGCAATGGCTTTCTTCATACGTTCCCGAAACTCATCATCCCCCATCCTGGTGCGACCACATCCCACGATCAGGAATGGATCGGGAAGCCCGTCGTTCAGATAGAGGTTTAAAAGCGCGGGCACCAATTTCCTGGCGGTCAAATCCCCTGACGCGCCAATGATAACAAGGGTGCATGGTTCGATCATCCCGTCAAGGAGGCAGTGATCTTTGGGAAGCCTCAAATCCTCTGCAACCCCCTCAATCATCGTTTCCAAAACCTCGTTTTCTCTTTTCATGGCATCCGCCTTTTCTATGTACCCGTACCCCTTCAGGCCCTTTGAAACCATTCAGTTCATATTAACATAGGAGACTGTCCAAGAATGAGAAATTTTTCCCAAGGTCAAGGAAGGCAAAGATTTTAACCGCAGGAATACATTGAAGTATTTCGAGGATTAAAACCTGAGCCTGACGCCGAGATTTGGGAAAATAGCCATTCTCGGACAGCCTCCTAGACCGGTCCGCGCCAATAGTTCCTGGAATCAAAGTCTTCCCTGGTCATATCATAGTTCGGAATGGTGAAGCAGTTCCCCTGGTGAAGAGCGCAGAACGCTATGGAGTCGAGCGTTTCAAAACGGGTTTGGGCCTTCAGCACTTGCTGTGCCGCCTTGACATAGTGATTGAATCCCTTGGTGGTAAAAAGTCCGAACATGTCGAATCTCAACCGGTCCTATTTCTTTTCTGATGTGACGACGGCATGACCTCCGAATTCCCTTCTCAGTGCAGCCACCACCCTGTCTGAAAAGGACTCATTGTCCCTTGATCGAAGTCGACTCATTAAAGACAAAGTGATGACAGGAGCTGAAACGCCTGTTTCCATAGCCTGATTGACGGTCCAGCGACCTTCTCCTGAGTCTTCCACATACCCGCGGATGTCGTTGAGTTTTCCATCCTTTGAGAACGCGGCCTCAGCGAGCTCCAGCAGCCATGACCTCACCACGCTTCCCTGATTCCACAGATGGGCCACCTCGGCGTAGTTGAGCGACTCGGCATAAGGAGATGCTTCCAGGATCTGAAAGCCTTCGCCATAGGCCTGCATCATCCCGTATTCAATCCCGTTGTGGGCCATTTTCACAAAGTGGCCTGCACCCGTCGGACCGCAATAGAGATACCCCTCTTTCGGGGCCAGGGATTTGAACACGGGCTCCAGGAATGGGTAGGTCTCCTTAGGCCCGCCGATCATCAGGCAATATCCGACCTTCAGGCCCCAAATGCCGCCACTGACCCCGACGTCCATAAAGCGGATCTCTTTCTCCGCCAGGGATTTCGCACGCCGGATATCATCCTTGAAGTAGGTGTTCCCGCCGTCAATCATGATGTCTCCGGGGGAAAGGATTTCCTTGAGATAAAGGAGATGTTCATCTATGGCAGGACCGGCAGGGAGCATGATCCAAACCACCCGTGGCCCGGTGAGTTTATCAGCGAGTTCAGACAGGGAATAGGCGGCCGTCGCGCCCTCCCCGGCAATCTCCTCCGTCTTCTGAGGGGTCCTGTTGTAAGCCACCACCTCATGGCCGCCTTTGAGAAGCCGCCTCGCCATGTTCATGCCCATCCGTCCCAGTCCGATCATTCCAATTTTCATGGACATTCTCCTTTTCTTATGACCCAGTTCTTTCCTTCGCTCCGATAGTCGTATAGACAGTTAGAGACCTTTGAAAAATGTTCAATTTTGGTCAAGATCTAGAAAGGCGAAAATTTCAACCACAGGAATATATTGTATATTTCGAAGATTGAAATTTGAGCCTGACGCCGAAATTGGCCAAAAGGGGGCGTTTTTCAAAGGTCTCAGTTAGTTACGCATAGGAAAGCCTCCTATACAACAAAATAAATGAACGGCAGAAGCCAGAGTCTTGCTGGGCACACATCCGAAGTGAAGACAGTCACCACCCAAATCCTTCTCTTTTTCAACAAGAAGAGTTTTGGCACCCAACTGGGCCGCACCGGACGCCACGGTCAGGCCTGCTGCCCCTCCGCCGATAATGCCTATGTCATAGTCGTAGGTTGCCATAGTTGATAGGGGTCACGTCTGCTGTTTCGCTCTGAAACGACATATGAGCAGGTTATTGAAATGATGAAAAAAGGATTAACCTATTTGCGGCCCGGCTTTCAGTACACTATCTGGTGCTTGATCCTTAAACTGTTTAAAGTTTTCATGGAACGAAACAGCGAGCTTCCTGGCCTGGGCATCATAATCAGATGGGTTGGACCAGGTTTCACGCGGTTTCAGTATTTCCGTGGAGACTCCCGGCGCTTCCACCGGTACTTTGAATCCAAACATGGGATCGGTCCTCATCTCGACTCTATTCAGGCCTCCATTGAGGGCAGCATCTAAAAGGGCCCTCGTGTGTTTGATCTTCATCCGGGATCCAACTCCATAAGGCCCCCCGGTCCAGCCGGTATTAACGAGCCAGCATTCGGCTTTGTGTTCGGCTATCTTATCAGCCAGCAACTGGGCATATACCGAAGGGTGACGAATCATAAAAGGGGCGCCAAAGCATGCGCTGAACGTGGCAGAGGGTTCAGTTACACCTCTCTCGGTGCCTGCCACCTTAGCGGTATACCCGCTGATAAAATGATACATGGCCTGGTCTGGTGTTAACTTGACAATGGGAGGGAGCACCCCAAAGGCATCAGCCGTCAGCATGATAACCGTGCGGGGATGACCGGCCATCCCTGAGTGGACAATGTTGGGAAGGTGGGTCAACGGATAAGAGGCTCGGGTATTCTCGGTCAGACTTGCATCGTCCAGGTCAATACGGCGTATGCTCGGATCAATGGAGACGTTTTCCAGGATCGTGCCGAAACGCCTGGTGCATTCATAGATTTCCGGTTCTGCCTCACGGGAGAGACGGATCACTTTGGCATAGCAGCCCCCTTCAAAATTGAATATCCCGTTATGGGACCAGCCATGCTCGTCATCGCCGATGAGTAATCGGTCGGGATCCGCCGACAAGGTGGTTTTCCCGGTACCCGACAGGCCGAAAAATATGGCCACGTTATCGGAATCACTTTTGCTTACGTTTGCCGAACAGTGCATTGAAAGCACGTCCTGTCCAGGAAGCAGAAAGTTGAGGGCCGTGAAAATAGACTTCTTGATCTCTCCTGCATATGACGTACCACCTATGAGCACAAGTTTTTTGCTGAGGTGAAGCGCCACAAAGGTTCCGCTGCGTGTCAGATCTTCGTCCGGATCCGCGTTAAAATTAGGGCAGTGAAGCACAGTGAAGTCCGGGACAAAATTCTTGATTACTTCACGATCCCTCGGCAACCGGCCGAACATGTTTCGGGCAAAGAGATTGTGCCAGGCGTATTCATTAATCACACGAACCGATTGACGGTACTGATCATCGGCCCCGGCATAGCAGTCCTGAACAAAGACGGTCTTGCCGCGTAAATAGGCCGCTATACGCTTGTACAGGGCATCGAATTTTTCCTCCGGGTATTTTACATTGACCTCGCCCCACCATATATCGTTCGTGGTTTCCGGTTCATCCACGATGTACTTGTCCTTTGCAGCCCGGCCCGTATGCTGTCCCATGCTCACCACTAAAGGACCCAAGTGGGCAATCTGTCCCTCATAACGGCGGATGGAATGTTCATACAATCCAGGGGTGGAAACGTTCCAGTATACCTGGCCAAGATCATGCAGCCCCAAGTAATCAAAGCCATGATCCGGCATTAAATCCGTAAGTTCCATAACACCACTCCTTTCTTTTCAGGTCTCACAGTCCTCCTGATTTCCATAGGAGACCTTTGAAAAATGTTCAATTTTGGTCAAGACCAAGCCTCCGGCCCAGAGGGGCCTACGCCCCGGAGGGGAAGGCGAGAATTTCAACCACAGGAATATATTGAATATTTCGAGGATTGAAATTTGAG
>JACNIU010000172.1 GCA_014382905.1 Desulfobacterales bacterium | reverse complement strand
GGAATGAGGCCTACTTATCAGTAGGTCGCAGTGACTAAAAATGAAGCGCAACGCCGTAGATGGACTTTGTGCGAAGCCGTCACATTTCACGAGAGAAAATAAGCATGTGTAGGGCAGAGCACATGGGGTCTCGAGGAGGTACTGCGAATCGTTGTGCACCGGCCACGATTCAATCGCTTAAGCCTGAAGGAGTCAAAAAAATGGATTTGCTTTTCCGTGACAGATTCCACGATTGACCAGTGATCCCACATGGGGCCGCCAAGCCCGATCAGAATTGCCCGGTTGTCTCCTCCCGCCAAAAAGTTCATCATTGACGACCAGAATTCATTTAGATCGGTATCCGGATATTGCTTGAATGGCATGGACCTGTATTTGATAAGGCCGCCAAGAACATCTCTGAGAATACTCCCAATCGTTTTGAGTCCAATCCCGGCGGTCACCATCTTGCCCAGCCGGTGCTTTTCTTCAAGATACATCATGATTCGCTGAAATAATTGCCTGGATTCGGCCTCCCCAATTTCCGAAATAATCCGTGTGGCATTCACAAGGCTGTATACGGCACACAAACCATCCAGTGCCCCCTGAACGTAAGGTTTCATTTAGCTCCTCATTTTAGAATTATGCCTAAGACAATAGTCCTGGTGAAAAATAGAGACCTTTGAAAAACGCCCCCTTTTGCCCAATCTCGGCGTCAGGCTCAAATTTCAATCCTCGAAATATTCAATATATTCCTGCGGTTCAAATCTTTGCCTTCCTTGATCTTGACCAAAATTGAACATTTTTCAAAGGTCTCAAATACATTAAGAATTCCTTTTCAATCTCGTGCTGATTCATAAAAGGCTATCAGCATTCTAAACGAAAAGGGGAAACAAATCAAGAAAGACGGCTTCTCACAAGCGAAAAGAACTCAAAGGATCAACACTGCTGGCTCCAAAGACGGGATGACGCTGGGCGGCGATATTAAGCAGTTGACTGGCCATGGCCCCGTATGAATAGCTGGCCACCTCCGCAGCGCAGGCCATGCTGGCTCCGGAACTGATGTCTGGATTCGGATTCACATCCAGCACGTAAAATACACCGTCTCTCAGCCGGATGTCGATCCGGGCATAATCGCGACAACCGATTATGAAATAGGCCTGAAAAACCGTCTGCTTCAAACGCTCGTAATCGGTTTCACTTAACGGTGCCGGTAATCGAAGCTGGATGTTATTGTAGTGAATCGATCCAGGGGTAAATTTTGAATCATAGGTACACAGCCGCTCACGCACATCTTCGAAGGCCCCAAAATCCATTTCGGCGGGCGGCAACATTTCAACAACACCGTTACCCCACAGAGAAATGTGAAATTCACGGCCGTCAATGAAATCCTCAACCAGTGCAGGCTGTTTGAATTCATCCAGCACGTAAGCGATTCTCTCCTTCAGCTCAGACGGATTCAGGACAACCGCTTCAACGGTTACGCCCAGACTGCAGTGTTCCATGGACGGCTTGACAATGGCCGGAAAGCAGTTCCAACCCTCAATCCGTGTGGATTCGTAAACTCGCCAGCCCGGAGTGGGCACTCCATGCTGATCCAGCAGGGCCTTCACTTTGCCTTTGCACCAACTGAGTTCTAAAACGGCCGCCGGTGAGCCCGTGTAAGAGAACTTCAATTCTTCGAGGGTAAGGGCTACAAGCGACTCACTGTGCGGCATGCCGGGAATTTCCTCACACCAGTTGAGGATAATATACTCATAGGGGTCATGGTTGCTGAGCAGCCGGGCTAAATCGCCGTCGCACACCCGGACATTTGTGACAGGGTGTCCCACTTCCCTCATGGCCAATTCGAGTTCAGCGACATCCTGAAGTGCCCGATCAACATCCTCAGATGGCCATTTTTGATCCAGATTGTGGAGCAACAGCACTGGCAGGTCGGTACGTCGGCTGACGAGATTCATTCGGCCCAATTTCCTTCAGGCAAGATATATTCCCTCCGGGGCGCAGGCCCTAAGGGCCGGAGGCCACTTTTTCTCAAAGCCGGATAGCATATTTCCCCTTGTGGGTCAACAAAAAGGAGACGTAATATTGATGGCCTTGTAAAAAGTCAGATTTCTCGCAGAGCCCTCAGAGAACGCAGAGGTAATTGTTCATTCTGTCATGGCGTCATGTGCGACTTTGCGCGAGGCTTTCTCATTCCTTTCCACAGGACTATTTCATAACCTCTCTATTGAAAATGCAGAACAACCCGGTTATAAAGCAATACGGGCTGAACTTTGCATCCGGATGATTTCATCCCCCGCTTTGGCGTGACCCAAGGGAGTTCAAATTGTCCGAGTTAAGGAACAAACATGAATTCACGTGCTGCAAAACCGATCTTCTCCTTTCCCTTTGCTGCAATGCTGAAAAACTTTCAGCCCCTCAGGGTATACTTTGTCCAGAACCGCTGGGCCCTTGTCATTGGGCTCCTGAGCCTCCTCTTGGTCGACTTACTCCAGGTCATTATCCCTCTGGTAATCAAAAAGGCGATAGACCTCCTGGTCACACAAACACCGGAAACGGGATCTCTCCTGTTTAGACAGGGGGGGATCATCGTCGCCATCGCCTTGACGATCGCGATGTTTCGTTATGTGTGGAGACGCCTGATCCTCGGCCATTCGAGGAAGGTGGAGCAGGGCCTGAGGAACCGTATGTACGGGCATCTCCAGACGCTCCCTCTTTCATTCTTTCAAAAGACCAAGACCGGGGACCTCATGGCCAGGGCCATAAATGATATCAATGCCGTCCGAATGGCCAGCGGTATGGGGTTGGTGGCCCTGGTGGACGGTTCTGTTCTGGGCATTGCCGCTATCGGATTCATGATGTCCATCGATCTGAAACTCACTCTTATTGCTCTGATCCCGGCGCCGGTCGTCGTTATCCTGACCAAGATCCTCACTCGGCGGATGTCTAAGGGGTTCGAAACGGTCCAGAGTACGTTTTCCGATCTGACCGAGCGGGTCAGGGAGGCATTTGCAGGGATTAGGGTGATCAAGGCCCATAACCGGGAGGCATGGGAGTACACGCGGGTAAAGACGGAAGGGGAGAGATATATTGCTGAAAACATGAAATTAGCAAAGACCCTTGCCGTCTTTTTCCCTGTGATGACGATCTTCACCAACGCGGGTCTCGCCATTGTGATCCTGTTAGGTGGGCGTTATGCAATTTCAGGCAGCATTACCCCGGGCGATTTTGTTGCCTTCATCAGCTACCTTAATCTGTTGACGTGGCCAATGATGGCCATGGGCTGGGTTACCAACCTGCTCCAGAGGGGATCTGCCTCCATGCGCCGCATCAACCGCATCCTTGAAGAGGTCCCCGACATCACGGATCCGGTCCCGTCGCAAGGCGTGTCTGATGGTACACTTCCGGAAGAGAGTAATTTAAAGCCGGTGGAGGGAGCCATTGAGATAAGGGGCCTCAGCCTGAAATACCCCGGTCAGGGCGATGACGCCCTAAAGAATATTTGCCTGAAAATAAATACGTCAGAAACAGTGGCAGTCGTAGGCAGGGTGGGGTCAGGCAAGAGCACACTGCTACAGGTAATCCCACGTCTTTTGGATGTTCAGGAGGATACGGTCTTTGTGGATGGATCAGATATCCGGAAGATCCCTCTTAAGACATTGAGGGAAAAGATCGGCTTTGTCTCCCAGGAGGCGTTTCTTTTTTCAGATACCATCCGCAACAATGTGGTGTTCGGGAGGGATGGGATCAGTGATCAGGACCTAAAAGATGCATTGCGCGCCGCGGGCATTCTTGAAGAAATTCAGGGTCTCGAAAACGGACTGGACACCATGTTGGGGGAGCGCGGGACAACCCTTTCGGGGGGGCAACGGCAGCGTCTGACCATTGCGCGCGCCCTTGTCGGGTCTTTTCCATTCCTCATATTAGATGACGCATTATCCATGGTGGATACCCGTACTGAGGAGGGGATCCTGAATCAGATTCTGGATCGACGATCCAACAAGACAAATCTGATTGTTTCGCACAGGGTTTCAACTATCAGGAGGGCAGACCGGATTGTGGTGCTTGACCGGGGTGAACGGGTAGAGGAAGGGACCCATGACAGCCTCATAGCTCTGGGAGGGGTCTATGCGACCCTGTATGAAGAGCAGATCCAGGAAGAGGCATTGGAAAAGGAGACGTGATTTCGGATTGAAGATTTTCGAATGCCAGGGAAGATTTTCTTTGATTTCCGGTTCAGCCCATGTTGAAGGATTACGGATATACTGAAGAAGGACAGTTAGGCAAGCCTTACAACTTCAGACTCCTGAAGCGGTTGGCCCGTTATGCCTTCCCCTACCGGAAGGCCATTGCCGCAGGGCTCCTGCTCTCCATTCTGATCGCCCTTTTTGACCTGACTGTTCCCTATCTGACCAAGATCGTCATTGACCGGTATATCGTGGCTTCGTGGTATCGCATTGATCCGGGCAGGTCAACAGATCCGGTGTTCCGTGATCTTAGCGAGCGGTACGGTCACCTGTTGGAAAAAAACGGTCCTGAATCCCTATATTACATTTCTAATCTGAACATGAGAAAGGTTGATCCCGTTGATCTGCATCGACTCAGGACCCAGGGGATCCTGTCGTCCGAGCGGTTCTACCGGGGCGGGCCTGAAGTAAAGATAGAGAGATTCTTAACAAAAGACCGAAAGAGAGTTGATCAGATGGCCGACGGCTCCTCTCTGATTCCCTTTACACTGATGGAGCACCTTCCTCAAAAAGAAATCCTGGAGATCAGGGCCAGAGATGTGAAAGGCGTCACCGTCGTAGCTGCCATATTTTTTTTCCTACTCCTTTTGTCATTGGGTGTCGGTTATGTGGAGTACTACGTTCTTGAATTCACGGGCCAGCGGATCATGCAGGATATCCGGTTAGGTCTCTTCGGAAACATGCAGATCCAGGCAATACGCTTTTTTGATCGGCATCCGGTAGGCCGTCTGGTGACCCGGGCAACCAATGACATCGAGAATCTCAACGAGATGTTCAAGTCGGTCTTCATAACCGTGTTTAAAGACCTGTTCATCCTGACCGGCATATTGATCGTTCTCCTGTATCTTAACTGGAGGCTGGCACTCATATGTTTCACGCTCCTCCCGGTCATCTTTTGCCTGACATTTATTTTCAGCGCGATGGCAAGAGAAGCCTTCAGGGAACTCCGGGCTACCATCTCGAAGATCAATGGTTTTCTCCAGGAGAGGATCAGCGGGATGCGGGTTATTCAGTTGTTTGTAAGAGAAAGATTTCAGATGGAACTCTTTGCCCGGATCAATCACGAAAACTACTTGGCAGGGATGAAACAGATCCGTGTGTTCGCCCTGTTCATGCCGGTTATGGAGCTGTTTTCTTCCCTGGCCGTTGCCTTTCTTATCTGGCACGGAGGGGGAAAGGTCATACAGGAAGAGCTGACATTAGGAACCCTGGTAGCATTTATCGGTTATATCCAGATGTTTTTTAAACCGATCAGGGATATCTCCGAGAAGTACAATATCATGCAGTTGGCCATGGCCTCCACCGAACGCATATTCGAATTCATGGACAACCGGGAAGTAATCCCGGAGCCGGAATCGCCCAAAATCCCCTCCCATGTGAGGGGGCACCTCGTCTTTGACAAGGTCTCTTTCGGGTATGAGGAAGGCCGTCCGGTCCTTCATAATATCTCTTTCGAGGTAAAGCCGGGAGAAACAGCCGCAGTCGTAGGAGCCACCGGCTCCGGAAAAACCACCGTGGTAAATCTGTTAGAACGGTTTTATGATCCGGATGAGGGTTCGATAATCTTGGACGGGATTGATCTGAAAGAATGGTCCAACAGGGAACTTCGGAGCGTGGTCAGTCTATGCATGCAGGATGTCTTTATCTTTGCCGGAAAACTCGAGGACAATATTTCCCTGGGCAGAGAAGAACTAAGTGCCAGGACGATTGCATATGCAGCCGAAATGGCCAATGCCCGTCCTTTTATAGAAAGACTCCCTGAGGGTTTCGGCCAGGAGCTGGATGAAGGGGGTGCATCCCTTTCAGGGGGCGAGCGCCAGCTTCTGTCCTTCGCCAGGGCACTGGCAACCGATCCCCGGCTGTTGATCTTAGATGAGGCCACATCAAGTGTGGACCCTGAAACAGAGCGGCTCATCCAGGAGGCGATCTCCAAAATGGCCGACAGGAGAACGACCCTGATAGTTGCCCACAGACTCTCTACAATCAGAAATGCAGACCGGATCCTGGTGATGCATCAAGGCCGGATCAGAGAAGCGGGCACACATGAAGAACTCATGGCTTTGCGGGGAATCTATTTCAGGCTAAACCGGCTGAGGCCAGCAGATAGATTGTCGATTGTTGATTGAAGAATTCTGATGCTGGTTGCTGGATGCTGGATGCTCATTGAAATTTTTACACCTTGAGCCTTACGCCTGCCACACTCGTAGATTACCGCACCGTGGGGCTTGGCCATTTCCCTTTGACCTATTTTGGAAAATAAGGTATCCATCACTTACCGAATTGGACAATGATCGAATATGGCGTTGAACTTGTTAAGGGCAGGAAACCGATTACAGAGAGAACGGGGAGGGGCGAATGTACGAAGACCTTAAGGGAAAGACGGCCCTGGTGACAGGTGCCGGGAAACGGACCGGAATCGGCTATGCGATCGTCCGGGCCTTAGCGGCCTCCGGGACCGATGTGGTTGTGTCCGATCTGGGTCAGGGTAGCGGGGAGAAAGATTTAGTCAAGACAGGCACCCGGGGCGAGATGGACGATATTGTTAAAGAAATCGAAGAGGAATTCTCCGTCTCGGCCCTGGCCGTGAGCGTTGATGTAACCGATGGCGAGGCGATCGGTCAGATGGTGGAAGAAGTAAAGGGACGTTTTGATCACATCGATATCCTCTGCAACAACGCCGGGGCCTCTTTTGGTGTGCCGAACGCAGTGCACACCTATGATGAGTCCGCCTGGATGAAGACCATCGATGTGAACCTGCACAGTGTCTTCAGGGTCTCCAGGGCGGTGCTCCCCATGATGATGGGGAGAATGGGAAGCATTATCAATACCGCTTCCCGGGCCGGAAAGGTGCCGCCACTGTTCAACGGGGCATACGCCGTGGCAAAGGCCGGTGTAATCATGCTTACAAAGGTGATGGCCAAGGAACTGGCCGGCGCCGGGATACGGGTGAACGCTATCTGTCCGGGGCAGATTATGACCGACCTTGAAAAATGGCGTTTCGGCCTGGAAGCCAGGTTTTTCAACACCACTGTCGAGGAGCGGGAAAGGGAGATGTGCAAGACGATCCCCCTTGGCCGGATAGGCACGCCTCAAGAGGTGGGCAACCTGGTGGCATTCCTGGCCTCGGAAGCATCTTCTTACTGTACCGGCCAGGCCATAAATGTTACCGGTGGACAGTTGATGGAGTTGTAGAAGCGGCTAAAATTGGAAATGCCTAAAATGCCTAAAGTTTAAAGTGCCTAAAGTTATGGTGCGCCTTCGGCGACCAATCTACAATCTGAAATCTGAAATCTAACAGGGGAGATATTACCAATGGAGACAGTTACGGGCGGACAGTTGGTGGCCGAATCGCTCATCAAGCGAGATGTGAAATATATTTTTACCCTCAGCGGAGGGCATATTACGCCGATCTACCAGTACATCGAGAACAGCGCCGTAAAGCTGTTTGACACGCGGCATGAACAGGCCGCAGTTTTTATGGCCGAGGCATGGGGTAAGCTTACCCGGAACCCCGGAGTGGCCATGGTGACGGCAGGCCCGGGGTTTACCAACTCCCTGACGGGGATTGCGAGCGCATTTTTTTCCAATACGCCGCTGGTCCTCATTGCCGGATGTGTGGGCCTGGATCACAAAGAAAAGCTCGATCTACAGGATATGCGCCAGGAACCGGTGATTGCACCGATGGTGAAGAAGACCCTGGTCTGTCACAAGGCCGGGAGGGTGCCGGAATTCATAGATATCGCCTTCAGGACCGCCTGTAGCGGCCGTCCCGGACCTGTGTATCTCGAATTCCCTGTGGATGTCTTGAATGCAAGCGTGAGTCAATCATCCCTAAGCGAGATGGAAACCCATGTGACATCCCACCCGGTTGACCTTGAAAAGGCAGAACAGATACTTGATAGAATCCAAAAGGCCGAAAAACCGGTGGTGATTGCCGGGACAGGGGTATGGCAGTCTAAGGCCGAAAAGGACCTGATCGAATTCATCGAACATACCGGTATGCCTGTATTTACCTCCCTCTCCGGAAGGGGGACCATCCCGGACAGCCATCCCCTGTGCTTCGAAGGGGCCCTTGCCATCCGGCCGGGCGGGGGGTTCTCTGCCTATATGCAGACCGACCTGGTAATCGTTTTAGGTACACGGATCGGTCTTTATTACATGTTTGGCAACATCTTCAACCGGGAAGCCGGGATGATCCAGGTGGACATCCAGCCGGAAGAGATCGGCAGGAATCGGAGCGTTGATCTTCCGGTGGTCAGTGATGTGGGGGCCCTGCTCAGACAGTGCAACACCATCATCCGGGAAAAGGGTATGGGCCAAAGGCTCAAAACCCGTTTTGCCCCATGGATCTCTACCCTTGAAATAGCGGATCAGCAAGGAAAGACCATGGCGACGAACGATTGGCAGAGCGATAATGTGCCGATTCATCCGATGCGATTGGCTAAAGAGATCAATGCCTTCATGGACCGGGACGATGATATCGTAGTTGCTGACGGAGGGGATACGGCTACCTGGATGGGGATGACACGTACCATCCGCAGACCCGGGCATTATCTGGACTACGGGATTTATGGCTCCCTTGCCGTGGGGCTTCCTTATGCCAATGCGGCCAAGCTCCTCTACCCTGAAAAGCGGGTCTGCCTGATCACGGGAGACGGCTCTGTTGGATTCAATTTTATGGAATTTGAAACGGCCCTCAGAAAAAAATTGCCTATTGTTGTGGTGATCTGCAATGATTTGGGCTGGGGTATGATCCGCCACAGCCAGGAGATACGGATGGGTCATGCGGTCAGGGAAGGGACGCATATCGGTAGGGTGGATTATCACAAAATGGTAGAGGCCCTGGGCGGAAAAGGGTTCTTCGTGGAAAAACCGGAAGAGATTCGACCTGCCCTCGAAGAGGCTTTTTCGTCCGGCATAACAACATGCATCAATGTCATGGCGGATCCCACGACCATAAGCCCGGCCAGTATGGCCCTGGCCAATGTGGGGGCTTATATGGCTTGATGCTCGATGCTGGATACTGGATACTGGATGCTGGTTTTTCCAAGTTTGGAGTTACGAGTTTGGAGTGCCTAAAGTTATAAAAGGAAAAATGCCGATTGGAATTGACTAATGACTATTGACTATTGGAAAAGCAACCGATTGACAGCGAAGCGAATGACAATTGAATGACAATGAATGACGGCAGAAGGCCACCGCCCACTGCTTACTGCCCACTATCCTCTGGACCTTGGACTTCTGACTTCGGACTTCCGACATCGGACCTTGGACTTCGGACTTCAAACATCTTTCACGGCCGTCAGATTTGAGGAGGTCATATGGATGCAGCAGCGATAGACCAGATCCGGCTCAATTTCAATCCCCAGGGATTGCTCATCATAAACGCTGCGATCGGGCTCATGATGTTCGGGGTGGCCCTGGATCTCAAATTAGAAGATTTCAAGAGGATCGTTGTCTCGCCGAAGGCCCCGGGAATCGGCTTGGGTGCACAGTTCATCCTGCTGCCTGCCTTTACGTTCCTCCTTACCCTGATCCTGAGACCCCAGCCCTCCATCGCCCTGGGCATGATTTTAGTCGCTGCATGCCCCGGAGGAAATCTCTCCAACATCATCACCTATCTGGCAAAGGGGAACTGCGCCGTATCCATCAGCATGACCGCCGTTTCTACGGCAGCGGCCATCGTCATGACACCGCTCAATTTAGCCGTGTGGGGGAGTCTTAATCCCGACACCGCTGAGATCCTCAGACGGGTAAGCCTCAGTCCCATGGACGTGTTTGCCACCATCTTTATCATCCTGGGCATCCCTCTGGTACTGGGACTGACACTGTCCCGCATTTTTCCCTCCTTAGCAGACAGGGTCCGCAAGCCCTTTAAGATCTTTTCTCTGATTTTCTTCGTCGTGATTGTCGGCGGTGCCTTAGCTGCCAACTGGAACATTTTTCTAAAGGTAGTAGGTCTGGTGATGTTTGTGGTTTTGATCCATAATGCACTGGCACTCAATCTCGGCTACTGGTCGGGCCGCCTTTCTCGATTAGAAGAGAGGGACTCCAGGGCGGTTTGTATCGAGGTGGGGATACAGAATTCAGCCCTCGGCCTGGTATTGGTCTTCAATTTTTTTCAGGGATTAGGGGGGATGGCGATCTTAGTGGCCTGGTGGGGGATCTGGCATATCATTGCCGGTATGATCACCGCATTCATCTTTACCCGCATCCCCCTCCCGGCCGGCCAGGAGGGCTGAAAAGCCCGGAAACAGAGGGATTCCCATGTTAAAAGGACCGTTTAAAGACAAAGTTGTGGTGGTAACCGGCGCTGCCAGCGGCATCGGCCTGGCCATCTGCAGAAGATTTTCGTTGGATGGAGCGAAGATCGGGATGCTGGATATGGATGCACAGGCCCTTGACAGGGCAGGAAGCGAATTGGCCGGGAGAGGCGCCGATTGCCTGTGCGTGAGATGTGATGTTTCCCTGGAAGAAGCGTGCACAACCGCCATCCGGCAGATCATCGATCAATACGGCGGAATTGATGTGCTTGTCAATAATGCGGGGATTACCCAGCGGGGGGCCTTTGTGGATACCGAGATATCTGTGTTTGAGAAGGTCATGGCGGTCAATTTCTTCGGATCGCTTTACTGCACCAAAGCGGCTATACAGAGCCTGATCAAGAGAAAAGGGCTGATCATTGTCAACGAAAGCGTGGCCGGCCTTGCGCCGCTCCTGGGAAGGACCGGATACAGCGCAAGTAAACATGCCTTAAACGGCCTTTTTACGTCGCTCAGGACCGAGATCAGGAAAACCGGTACCCATGTCATGATCGTTTGCCCCGGTTTTGTGGAAACCCATCTTCAGGCCAGGGCATTGGGCTGCAACGGGGGCATCACCTCCCATCCCCAGTCGAGGGTTGGCAGACAGGCTACGCCGGAAGACGTGGCGGAAGCTATCTATGCAGGGGCACTGAAACGGAAGCACCTCCTGGTGCTGACCGCGGTCGGCAAGATCAGTTACTGGATCAGCCGGATATCCCCGGTCTTTTACGAGCGCATGATGGCACGGAAGTTAAGGTCTGAGCTGGAAGCGCCTTAAGAAGTTTAGCGTAGCGAAAGCAAGAAGCGGGATTTACAGTGATGAAAGAAACATCTCGCGGGGGTGTTAAAGTCCTCGGCGTATTTTCCATCGCGATGATCAATCTCGCGATCATCTACAGCATTCGCGGACTCCCCCTGCTGGCCGAGGAAGGTACGTCTGCCGCATTTTACCTCCTCGCATCCGCTGTTTTTTTTCTCATCCCGGTCGCCTTTATTTCGGCGGAGCTGGCGACCGGCTGGCCTCCGAAAGGTCCGGGTGGAATTTACGTGTGGGTACGTGAAGCCTTAGGCGAACGCTGGGGATTCGTAGCCGTGTGGATGCAGTGGAGCGAAAATGTCATCTGGTTTCCCACTGTCCTTTCCTTCATTGGCGCGACCATCACCTACATCTTTATGCCCAGCCTGGCAAACAACAAGGTCTACATGCTCGCAACGATTCTCGTGATATACTGGGCGGGGACCTTTGCCAACCTCCGGGGCATGAAGACGTCTGCATGGATCAGCACCCTTGGCGTCATCGGCACGATGCTGAGCACCGCCTTAA
>JACNIU010000249.1:5841-11932 GCA_014382905.1 Desulfobacterales bacterium | reverse complement strand
CCTCCCCCATTACAGGCCCAATTCGAGGATCATCTGCGGAAGAAGGCGGTCCCCAAACAAAACCATTTTTCGTTGGGGTCGGGCCACGCTAACTTATTGAATATTATAGGTTAACGTCCTAAAACAGGTGTTTTTAGGCCCTATATCGCCCTTTTTGACCCCAAAATGGGCACCAATTCATTATTATTTATCCCTTTACAACTTCCCAATATCCCCCTTTAGCCGGTCCGATGCGGCTGACAATTCTCTGTTTTTTTAAACGCTCACAAACCTTACTGGTAAATTCTGCCAAGATTCGCCTATCCTGTTCGGCCATCATGTCTCTAATCCTCCCAAACGACTATTTTCATCCAATCTTCAGAGCATCTTCCTTTGCCCACTCAATATCTTCAGGGGCGAACGTCGGGCATGAGTGGTTGTGAAAACGCTAGTTTGCACAATCCATCTCCATGCCATTAGGGATTTTCCAATAAATCACCATAATGCTTTTTTCTGCTGATGGGCTTTTGCGACTTATCCGCCCGCTGGTTGGAACGGAAAGCTAACCGGCTGCCATATAAAACTCAAAAACTTCAGTGGAGAAGGAAAACAGGAAAAAGCAAGGCAAAAGAAAGAAGCAAAGGAAAGGCAGTCCCGTTCATCGATTCAACTATCTCTTGCATTAAAATTCCCCATTAGTTTCAGCGCCGGGGGGAGCACCAACAGGCACGCCAACATCCCCATAAGCGATCCAAGGACCATAACTCCTCCTAAGCTTGCTAATCCGCGGTGGTGAGCAAAGAGGAGGCCGCCGAATCCGATCATGGTAGTGGCAAAACTGAGGGCCACGGCCGTTGGCGTGCTTGTATGAAAGAGCCCTCCCTGGCCTGACTGTTTCTCATTAAGTTCCCGCCAGCGTGCCAAGAAATGGACACCGCCGTCCACGCCGATGGCGATAAGAATCGGAATGGCAAAGAAGTTGGCCAGATTAAAGTGCAGGCCGAACCAGCCCATAAGCTCCAGAAGCCATAGTATACTTACGCCCAGAGGTAAAATAGTAAGAAACACATAGCGCAGGGAGCGTGAGTAGAGCCATAAAATAAGGGCGACCAGAACGATGGTCAGGCCTGCAGCGAAAAGAAACGTCCTGTGCATCAGCCGGGCCGATTCGAATACGCCTACAGCAACACCGCTTACCTCTGGGTCTACGCGACGCAGGTCTGACACAAAATGATCCAGCGTGTCAAAATCCCAGACATCTCCCTTTGGAATAACCTTTATTTGATAGGAACCGTCTTTGCCCACATAGATATCTCTGAGTGAGGCGGGGAGGTCGTCAGGTGTCACCGATCCGGCAGCTAACCAGAGTTTCAATTGCCTGACTGATCTTTCTATATCCTTTCCTAATTCTGTCTGAAGGCCTTTCAGCAGCTTTGCCCGCTTACTGTCCTGTTCGAGAAGTCCGGACACCGACCGGATGTACTTCAGATCCTGTTCAATCAGGGCAAGTTCTGCCCCGGCTCCGGCCGCGAATAATTTTTCTTCCAACGACTCCAGTGCGTTAGCGAGACGAGACAAGGCCGTGATCAGCCGGCCCGGATCAGGGGCCGGGGATGGAATGGGGGTGAGCGGGATATGTTCCAGTGTCTCGGCTGCCTTTTTATATATCGCCGACTTCTGGGCCTGCTTTTCCGGAATGAAATCAAGGATGGTTTCTACCTTCCCCACGGAGGGGATCGCCTCCAGGGTCTTGGTCAGGCGGTCGACATCTTTCAGATTGTCAGCCGTAAGAATCGCATACCATGTGGATTCGTCTGATGCCTCAATAAGTGCCATTTCATATTCAACAGATTCAAGGCCCTTGGCCTGGAGCTCTATCAGGTTGTAGTTGAAGCGCACCTTAAAAAGACCCGGAAGCCCGGCAAGGGTTACGGCAAAGAGGATTAAGAGGGTCCACGCAGGCCTTTTCGAGAGGCGTTCGAGGAAAGGAAGCTCGGTTACCTTGGGCAAAGAGGAAGGGAAGAGATTTTTCCTCCCGGCGATCAACAACATGGCAGGAAGCACGGTCATCATGGACAGAAGGGAGAGAAGGACCCCTGTTCCACCGATGAGTCCTAATTCAGCTAATCCCACAAAATCGGACCCGAGGACCGAGTAAAAGGCGCAGACCGACGTGATTGCGCCTAACATGATCCCTGGTCCGGTCATGAAAATAGCGGTGTGAACCGAATCCTCCACGCTTAACCCGCCCTTGTTGGCCTCAACGTAGCGCATGACCATGTGAACGCCGAAATCGACGCCGATGCCCACCAGGACGAGGGCAAAAACGATGGATAGGAGATTCAGCTCGCCCACTGTCACCGTGGCAAACCCAAAGCTCCAGGCCATGGCCATTAAGAGAGAGGCCAGGATCAGAAAAGGCCTCAGCCATCCATGGAGGATGGCCATGAACAGGAGGCCGACAAGGGCGACCGCAATCAGGGACGCCTTGGTCATGTCCCTATTTGAGGTTTCCATCTCATCGGCCTGGAGCACCGGCCTTCCGGTGAGACCCGCCTCCATATCCGGAAACTCCGCGCGCGTGGCTTCAAGTGCCTGTCGCACCGCCTGGAGCGGTTCCCGTATGACGTCCATGGTCCCGAAATCTTTGTCCGGCAAAAGCCGCATGATCAATAGTTTGCCCGATGAGGCAAAGAAATAGCGTCTCCCGGCCTGGGACAGATCAAATACGGATCTGTATGACGCTTTCCCCGATACGACTTCATCGATGTTTGTGAGAAACCCTCCTAACGTATCAAGTACGTCTCTCATAATGGACGGATCCACATCAGCGATATCCCCTTTCTCTCCGACCGCCTCGCTTGAGCGACCCGGCTCGCGATGGCGGGCAGGTCCCCCCATGAGTTGGGCCAGCATGTCAAGGAAACCGGCTAAGGAACTATCCCTGAGCCAGGTGTCTAAAAAAGGCGCAAGGAAGAGAATGGTCTTGGAGAGGGCTTCCGCCTCTTGGGGGGAAGCAAAAAGGAGCGCACCATTGCCCAGGTCTTCCGCTGAGATACGATAGTAGACTGCCTGAATAAGTTTTTGATGTTGACGGAGGCGACCGTTCAGGTTTTCTGCGAATTCAATGGCCCTCTTTTTTCCTTCTTCGGTTGCGCCGGTTTTGATGACAACGTAGAGGTACTCCTGGTCCCCGAAGTTTTTTACATGCGCTAAGTATCTCTTGTGAAAGGGGACCTCAGGCGAGACAAGTTTGTCCTGATCGCTGTTCAGGCCCAGGAAGAGAAAGGCGGCTGCGGCCGACATGATAGCTAATATCAGGCCGGTTGCTATGACCGCGCCGGGATGGATGGATACGAGGCTCCAGAGCGGGGTTAAGAGGCCTTCCTGTAATAGTTTTCTAACGTTCATACGGTTTTTGCGGTGCGAAGGCCTAAGTTCTTGACCGTTGTCCAGGCAGATCCGGGGAATTTGTGCGCATCTTTCAGTACTTTGTCCATGGCATCAAGGAAACAGTCGGCCTCGGCATTATCAATAATCAGCGGCGGGAGTATCTTCAGAGTGTCTAATCCGTGCCCTGCAACCTGTGTCAATATATTATGCTTTTCCAGGAGGGGGATGGTAATCATCTGACAAAAAAGGTCTTCATTCATCTTGTGCAGGAGTTTCCATGCGGTCTTAAGGGTAAAGGTCCCGGGCGCGCCGAACTGTATTCCGATCATGAGGCCTTTTCCGCGGATTTCGTGGAGCAATTCGTAGCGGCTGGCTAAGTCTTTCAGGCCATTTACGAGATATTCCCCCACACGGGCAGAGCGCTCGATCAGGTTTTCGTGCTCAAGCACATGAAGCGTGGCAAGTCCGGCGGCCATGGCCAGATCGTTCTGGCCAAATGTGTTTGAATGGGCGAAGCACCGGTCCATGCTGTCAAAGACCTTGGAATGGATCTCCCGCTTCATGATGATGGCACCTATCGGAATATACCCCCCTGACAGGGCCTTGGAGACCACCAAGAGATCCGGAACAACATTCCAGTGATTTAGTGCAAACATCCTGCCCGTGCGACCGAAACCGGTCTGGACCTCGTCGGCGATAAGAAGGGCGCCGTATTCATCACACAAGCGCCGTACACCGGGCAGGTAGTCGTCGTCAGGGATGAACACCCCCTTCCCCTGAATCGGCTCCACGATGAAAGCAGCCACGTCCCTGCCGGAGAGGGCTGATGCTAAGGCCTCCAGGTCATTGAACGGAACCGGGATGCATCCCGGGAGGAGCGGTTCATTGCGCCCCCTGAATTCCTCGTTTCCATTAACAGAAAGGGCGCCCAATGTCAGTCCATGAAAGCCTCTTTCACAGTAGACCACCTTACTTTTTCCCGTGGCCTGTCGTGCGAATTTAAGCGCTCCTTCAACCCCTTCGGTCCCTGAGTTGGTAAAAAATACCGCATCCAGGTTCCCCGGGGCGAGACCGGCCAACGCCTCTGCCAGAAGCCCGGAAACGGCCCCTGCATCCATCTGGACCAGGCTGGGCATCCCGCTTTCCAGCATGCTGCGCAGGACCTGGGCCACGAGAGGATGATTTCGGCCTATATTGAAAACGCCAAACCCGGCCAGGAAATCAAGGACCTCCCGGCCCTCCTCATCTATCAGGTATGCCCCTTTTGCTGAGGTATAGTTGCGATTGAAGCCGATGACCTCCAATACGCGGACAAACTGCGGGTTCACATACCGGCGGTGCAGATCGTAGGTCTCAGTAAGGCGTTGTTTTATAAGCGATATAATATCCATGGTCAATCAGCCCGAGATGTCTTGTTTGTTGCTGAGGGAGTTTAAGAAAACAGGGGCACTGTGTCAAGTACAAGCACGTTAAATTGCAGAGTCGTTTTTCAAAAGTTCCCTTTTAGTTGCGCAAAAGCATAACCGGGTCTTTTGGGCAGGGGTCTTTGGGTCAGCACATACCCGGGCCTTCTCAGGATCTGTATGATCTACCTTTCCACACCGAGCCTTTTCCCTGCCAGAAACGGATAGCCGATGTCCAGGTCATGGCAAGGTAAAGCGTTCCGATCAGAGGAAGGAAAATCGCCCATCCCATCGACAGTCCGTAGAAGCGCAGCGTTGGCAGGTAGGTAAGGACCATGGTTCCTATGGCCCAGGCGGAAATGATTTTTGATAGAGTCGAGGAAAGGAACAGGCCTGTAAACGGAAACCAGAATAGAATCATCATAATGATGGTGCAAAGAAAAAGGAGCAGCGCCGAATACCTGAGTTGGTTGAAGGCGGTGCGTGCCACCATATCCCAGATGGTCTTGAGATGTTCGTAAGGCCGAAGGCTGCACGCTGCATGAGAGAGGCCGATCCAGGTCCTGAAACCCGAGGTTTTAAACCGTCTTGCCAAGGCGCAGTCATCGATCAGTTCGTTTCGCAGTGCCCCAAACCCCCCGATTTCCCTCAGCGTGTCCGTTTTCAACAGGATACACCCCCCGGCAGCCGCAGCAACCCATGGAAACCTGGAATTGGAGAGGCGGAAGGGATAAAGCATCTTGAAGAAGTAAATAAAGGCCGGCATCAACAGCCGCTCCCAAAAAATTTCCATACGGAGGGCTGCCATCAAGGATATAAGCTGGAGCCCATCTTGCTCCAGTTTTCTCCGAAGGGCTTGTAGTATCCCCGGCTTGAGCGCGATGTCTGCATCCAGGAGGAGAAGTAACTTCGAATCAACATGTCCGAGTCCCTGTTCAAGTGCCCAGAGTTTACCGCTCCAGCCATCGGGAAGGGGCTTCCCCGGAATGATGTGAAGGTTATCGCCTACAATAGCCCTGGCTTTACGGGCTGTCCCGTCAGAAGACCGGTCATCCACAAGGATCACATGGAGGCCTTCCCCCTGGTCCTTGATCCCTGCCAGGGTGGTCTCGATTGTCCCGGCCTCATTTCTCGCAGGGATGAGAACCGTAATGTCGCCCAAGTCATCCCCCGTCAAATCCGTGGAGGCATCTAAAACCTCAGATGTGGCCCATGGACGCCAGGGAAGCAGGAGTATGGCCGTCCATATGCAGGCCCCGATTACGGCTAAGTATGTCAAGGTCATGCTGGTTGCTGGTTACTCGTTGCTGGTTACT
>JACNIU010000249.1:0-5799 GCA_014382905.1 Desulfobacterales bacterium | reverse complement strand
GTTGCTGGTTACTCGTTGCTGGTTACTGGTTACTGGTTGCTGGTTACTCGTCATTCGTTATTGGGCGTTGACCTCCGACTTCGGACCTCGGACCTCGGACCTCCTTCAAACCTCTCAGGGAGCCGGAGGTAAAAGTCCCCCTCATCTTTCTTTCCCCGTTTGATGCAACCTTTCCCGTAGATGTGGCATTTTAAGAAAAGTTCACCCAAAGTTGCCCTCAACTGTTTATCGCTGAGCATTCCACCCTCTACGAGCTTCACAAGGGCCTGTATTCTGAACCGGTCCATCCCTTTGTACAGGGAGGATAGTTGATCAGGATGGCCACCCTCTTTCACGATCAGGCTCTCCCTGATCAGGTGGACCGGATGGCGGCAGGCAATCCTGAGCCAGAGGTCGTAGTCTTCACATGCAGGCAAACCCTCGTCAAACAGCCCCACTTCTTCTAAGAGCCCGCGTCTCAACATGACTGCCGAAGGGCTGATGAGGCAGAGTCTCAAGGATGGCTCAAAAACGTCTCCCGAAGGTTTCAGGTGCTTTCTTTTCGGGTTGGCATAGCGCCCGTTCCTGATCCAGAGCTCCTCGGTCTGGCATATCATGGCTTCAGGGTGGGTTCTGAAAAAGGCGGTTTGCGCTTCTAATTTTCCCGGGAGCCAGTAGTCATCGGAATCGAGGAAGGCAATAAATGGAGAACCGGATTTCCTGATCCCTGTGTTCCTTGCTGCGGAGACGCCACAATTTGATGGGTGGTCTATGTAGCGGATCTTCTCGCCGAACTGGCGCATGGCATTTTTTGTTTCGTCTGTTGATCCGTCATCCACCACGATGATTTCGTAATCGGTAAAGCCCTGGTAGAGGACGGATGAAATTGCCCGCGCTGCTTTTTTGGCCCTGTTGAATGTGGGTATGATGACGCTTACAGTTGCCATGGAAGCGTGTGCCAGATCAAGGCCAAAAGCCCTGTCAGGAAGAAGTTGCTTTCGACCAGTGCTTCGAGGGTGATCCCGGGATGGAACCACTGTTTTTCATAGGCCAGAAGAGAAACCGACAGGGTGAAAAGCGGGATAAGCATCAAATAACAGAAAAAGTTTGAGATACCGATGGCCGGGCTGACAAGCAGGATGAACGCGGTCATTAAGAGGATGATCCTGAGAAGGAGCAGAGTGCGTCTTTCGCCCAGGGTAATCGGCAGCGTTTCTGTTCCCACCATCAGATCTCCCTGGACCTGCAAGAGACTGAAGAAGATTGCCCTGGCATAACTCAACGTAAATACGATCAAACCGCTCATGATCGTGGCCGGCAGATTTTCCCTTCCGGATTCAAGCACAGGCAAGAGAGTGATAACAGCTACCCATGCAAGGGCTTCGGACAGGCTTCTTGATCCGGGAATATCCTTGATTTTGCCGTAACGGTACCTGTTTCGAAGTCGTTCAGGAAGAAGAGGGATGCTGTATATGATTCCAATGAGGCTCAGTCCGGCCAGCGCTAAGAAGGTCACGGCCCCAATCATATAGGAGAGCGCCAGGGCCATTGCAAGGGCGGTAATCCCCGTTATGTTCAGCAGACCCTTATGTGTCTTAAGGAAATCCGCCCGGTCCGGATCATTGTAGGCACTGGCCTCTTTATCCAGGAAGCGATTGAAGACATGCATGGCATAGATGTAGAGAAATGTCAGAAGGGGAAAGGCTGAAATCGGCTCTCTTCCTGTTAATATTGCCGAGGCATAAGAGAGGGAAAGGGCTCCCAACGCCACGAGCAGATTGCTGAGTACCAGAAATCTGAAGGCCTGTTTCGACCAACGGGTCAGGAAAGTTTTCCGCCGGTCACGAATCTCTTCTATCTCCTGCAACACGGTTTTTATCATCCAGTGCGGAGTGGATGCCCCCGCTGTCAGCCCAATGACATTCATCCCGGAAAGTTTACCCTTATCCAGGTCTTTTTCAGTTTCAACATGAAAGGTGGTAATGGATTCCTCTTCAGATATCTGGGTGAGTCGCTGGGTATTGCCGCTATGATATCCTCCCACCACGACAACAGCGTCCACCTGGCCCTTAAAGGTCCTTACTTCCTGTTGCCTTTCATGTGTTGCATCACAGATGGTATCAAAGACCAGGACCTCCGGAAATCGTCCTTTCAGGGCATCTACCACCCTGTTGAACTTCTCCTCATTCTGAGTCGTCTGAGCAACCACAAAGGGTCGTTCCAATTGGGGCAGGTTGGCCACACCCGCTTCTTCCTGAATGACATGGGCCGGGGGCTTGCTATACCCCATAAGCCCGATCACTTCGGCGTGATCCTGATCTCCCACAATTATGGCCGAATGGCCTTTACTGGTATAGTGCCGGATAATTCCCTGAACCCGGGTTACCTTTGGGCAGGTGGCGTCGATCACCTTGAGGCCTGTTTTTTCAAGCGACTCACGTTCTTGTGGCGGAATGCCATGGGCCCTTATCACTATCCGACCGGCTTTAAGATCTTTGAGGTCTTCAGTAACCTTTACCCCCTTTTCTCCAAGGAGATCAAGGACCTGCTGGTTGTGAATCAGCGGACCGAAGGTAAAGAGAGGGCCCTCCTTCTTGTTGGCCTCTGCCATCACGATCTCCATGGCGCGGCGGACCCCCATGCAGAATCCCGCTGTCTTGGCCAATATTACCTTCATCTCTCTCTGCCCGCCCGAGTTTCGTGTTGAAAAATCTGGTAGTCCATTGAATTAGTTTTCGATATCGGAATTTCGGATGATCCCGTTAATGTGATAAAGTAGCTGTCCATGGCGGTGATCATTGTATTGAAATCCTTAATGCCTGTAAAGGACCCGCGGAACCGGCTGCTGTGAGGGAGACCTTTTGTATACCACAGGAGGAACCCCCGCATAACCTTGGAGGCCCTCTTTTCGCCCATGAGATCGGACAACAGCCTGAAATGCTCTAAGATGATGGCCTTCCGCTCGGACAATTCCGGTGTGGTCGGTTCCAACCCCTTTTCCAGATCCAGGATCTGTTTGAAGATCCAGGGGTTGCCGATGGCGCCCCGGCCGATCATGACGCCATCGCATCCGGTCTCTCTTTTCATAGCGAGGGCACGCGGAGGATCAGAGACATCTCCATTGCCGATAACCGGAATCCTGCTCTGCGCCTTGATCTTTGAGATAATTTCCCAGTCGGCGTTGCCTGAAAACCCCTGGGTCACGAATCTTGGGTGGATGGTAACGGCATCTGCACCGCAGCCTTCAATAATCCTGGCGGTCTCACACGCGACCGTCTGCCCCGGCGACCATCCGGACCTGATCTTTACGGTCAAAGGAACGGGACAGGCCTTGCGGACCGCGGAGATAATACCCTTTACCTTATCAGGGGCTCGGAGAAGGGCACCTCCGGCGCCTGTCTTGACCACCTTTCTTGCGGGACAGCCCATATTGATGTCCACGATGTCGGCGCCAGCTTCCACAACGATCTCGGTGGCCATGGCCATCACATGGGGGTCAGAACCGAATATCTGTACGGAAAGGGGCCTTTCCTCCGGAGAGCTGCTCAAATACCTGAAGGTCCTTTCATGATTCCTTGTGAGACCCATGGCGCTCACCATCTCGGTGGTGACCAGGCCCGCCCCTGCCCTTTTTGCAATAAGCCGAAACGGGAAGTTCGTGATCCCTGACATTGGGGCCATGATCAGCCAGTTTTTCAGTTTCAACGTTCCGATCTCTAACATGAGAGTATCTGTATATCCTTACACTTTTAGTCTAATAGAGACGATCTCTCAGAATGGTTTTACATCCTATGCCCGCTGATAAGGTCGTTGAGAGACTGGAAATTTCAAATATCTTTGAGAGGCCAGGCGCCGATCACGGTAGATAAAGACCCATATGGCTGCCCAAAATGGCATGCACGCTATCCGCCTGGGCAACCCTGGTTGGAGTTGAGGTAAGATTTGTGTAGTCAGGAAATATTCCTCGAACAAGAGCGGTTCCCACCTGTCTGGAACTGGCAACCACCCCAACAGGGAACTGTTCGGAAGTGGCAGGGCCGAGCCCTGTTTGGCCCGACCCCTGTCACATGCTGCCCTTCAG
Organism: Desulfobacterales bacterium; assembly: GCA_014382905.1. Lineage (GTDB taxonomy): Bacteria > Desulfobacterota > DSM-4660 > Desulfatiglandales > Desulfatiglandaceae > JACNIU01. Next base: position 1,739 of record JACNIU010000249.1, on the reverse strand, counting down.
CGCAGTTTCTGCTACATCCCTATGGGACGGGTGTCAACTGGACCCGCCGGTTGAGGGCTCGACCCTTTTTTGTGGAGTTGGTGGCTATTGGTCTTGTGAAACCATATCCCTTGGCCGAAAGCTTGTCTTTGGCAACGCCCTTGTTGCTAAGATAGTTCATAACAGCTTCTGCTCTCTTTAAAGACAGCTTCATGTTGTAGGCTGCTGTCCCGATGTTGTCCGTATTTCCCTCGATTACCACCCTGATGGACGGGTTCTTCTCAAATACCGCTGCGGCTTCGTCTAACAATCCGTAGAATTGTGGTTTGATGTCATATTTGTCAAAATCAAACAGCACGTCTTCGAGGACCCAGCACCCGAACTTGTCTACCCTGGCGCCCTTGGGGGTTCCCGGACACTTGTCTAAATTGTCAGGCACTCCGTCGCCGTCGGAATCGAGGACGACGACTTTTTCCACAATGACCTCTTTAACCACTTCCTTGACCGGTTCGGGTTTTGGCGGGGCCTTTTTTAGAAATATGTTTGCTACAAAATCCGCCATGCCCTGGCTGGATGCGATTTGGTCAGCATTTGTATAGAATCCGCATTGACCCTCTTGTGCAACCTGCTGAAGAAGCTCTTTACCTTCAGAGTCGTTCCCTATTTGCACCGTATAGATACAGAGCCTGTTCCCGTACTGGCTTTTCAGGGCTGTGGCAGCCTTTCGGACGGCGCCATAGTCCATATATTCTTTGTTCGCATCACTGAAGATGATAACCGCTATGTCACCCCCTGCCGATTTCAAATCCTGGCCTGCTGCATCAAAAGCGATATTTAAGGGGCTGTCCCCGACACTAAACCCGACCTTGTTCAGACCACCGTCAAGCCCTGCCCTCGAATAGGCCGCGGGGCCCCACAAGAGCTTGGTGAACTGATCGCAGAAAACGGCTAACCTGCCGAAAATACGTAGAGAGCCGGTTAATTTGAGGTCGGGAATTGTCTGGTTCATCCGGCTGACCATATCTTTCGCATAATCCAGCTTTTTCTGCCCTTTGTAGGGTTCACCCATGGATCCCGACTTATCGAGAATGACAATGAAATTATCGACCTTGGGTACGTATTCACCCCCTTGCAACATCGGGTTGAGATCAACGGCGTTGAACGTTGAAACGGCTTTCGGAGTGGCGCACCCGATCAGCAATAAACCGGCTGCTACAAACAAAATCGCTTTCAAATAATTTTTGTTCATTACTCATTCTCCTTTCAAATTTAAGTTTAGCGCCAGTTTGACGTTGCCGCCGTGATATCCCCCCTTGAAAATTCACAGCGAGCGCATTCCCCGCTGCTTGCAGCGGGGTTCTTCAATCCTGCGGCTACAACCGTCAAGTTCCATCAAGCGGTGCCTGAAACACCTTTGACAACAATAATCATAGAGAAAGGATGTTTCATTGTCAAGTTGAGAACGGCTATCATCAACCGCGGGCAGTCGCCGTTGAGTCTTTCGTTGAACGCAAGTAGGTTATAGTTGAAAATGATTCTGCTATAAGTTATTATCGTCTCAAGTTTTGAATCCTTTCTGTAGAACGTATCGGCAGGAAAGTCATAAGAGCATCCGACGAAGAGATCGCTCGAATTGTTGACGGCGCTTTTCAGGGTGGTCATCTGGATATTTTTTTTGGATGCGGACAATTCGTAAAGGCGGGTGAAGTAATGTTTAAAATATTCTCTCAAACCGATAACAAAACGGTTTTTGCGTCACC
>JACNIU010000103.1 GCA_014382905.1 Desulfobacterales bacterium | reverse complement strand
GCGACCTACTGATAAGTAGGCCTCATTCCTAAAAATTCGCGCGCCTTGTATCTGGAGCTTTTTTCAAAGCCGTCCAAAATTTGACTTTTTACGAGACCATCAGAATTAAAGAACGGAAAAGGCCGTTGGAAAATGAGTGAGAGAAGGCCCCAGATTTCGATCTACCGTCACCCAAATCCGGAAATAAGGTCGTTTTTGACCTTAACCGAGATCACGAATTACCGAATGGAAAGATTTACGAACACTTCCGGAGAGGCATTTGAGGCCCAATTAAGGGGATTGGGAATAATAGGGGAGTATGTTGTACGGGAAACCCTGGCGATTCCGGGTGTCCGGGAAGTGGAGATCAAACCGAGAGAGCTTCGGATCAAGAAAGAGCCTGCCGTTTCCTGGGACCAGATTGAAAACAGGGTAATCGATGCACTCAATACGGCCTTTCGAAGAAAAGAGATCAGAGCAGTTTGAAAAGAATTGACAGGCAAACTGAGAAGAATTACATAATTATCATATGTAGATGTTGTTCTTGGCCGTGGGGGCTTACTTCAGGCATTCTTAATTTTACTGATGGCTAATGATATAAGTCAACGATTGGCAAACGAAACTACATTTCCTAAACTTTTTCCCAGAAAAACAAACTCTTCATCTTCATCTCTTTTTGAGAACGTACATTTCCAGCTTAGGGATAAACGCCAAAAAATGCTCAGGGGGTCAGGATGAGTAAATCAAGTTTTTATCTCTTTTGTCTGCCGCTTCTGCTTGCTGCCTCCATCCTTTTCGGTTGCGCCCATCCGCCTGACAGTTCTACTTACACAAAAGACGGAAAGGTGTATGGTGAGGTTCGGGGCGCTTTTCGATATAAATGGTGGAACTATTATGAGCGAGGTCTCTCTTTTGCTGATGGGCGGTTTTTTGAAGAAGCAGTCAGGGACTTTAATAGTGCCATCACGAAAAGGGAAAACGACCAGCGCATGGCCAGGACCTATGGGATGCACTTCATCGACTATTTTCCCCACAGGGAATTGGGCATCGTGTATTATCAGATGGGTAATCTGGAGGGGGCGAAAAACGAATTGTCTCTCTCTCTCAGCCAGTATCCCACGTCAAAGACCCGGTTTTACCTGGATCGAGTCAGAAAAGGCCTGATGGAAAAGAAAGGGGGCGAAGTTGCGCCTCCAAATCTCACAATCGGTTTTTCAAAGGATGAAGTATGGACACGGGAAGATCCGGTTTTGGTTTCCGGAACTGCCGAAGATGAACATTTTATATCGAGCGTTAAGATCAGTGGGGTGCCGCTTTTTATGGAGGGCGCGCAAAAGCAGGTTTCATTCAGGGAGTCCATGCAGCTTGCCCAGGGACGACATACGATTGAGGTGGAAGCTAAAAATCTTATGGGCAAGACCAGCAAGCGCACCGTTGTCATTCACGTGGATCGGGATGGACCGGTCATTACGGTTGAAGATCTGACCGTTGATTCTAACTCACCAGGACAGCCTTCTACGATCCGGGGGTTCATATATGACGAGGCAGGAGTGTCCGATCTGACCGTAAATGGCAGACCTGTCCCCATTGAGAAAGGCCTGGAAGTTGCCTTTTCAGAGAAATTACCGGCCAAGTCCCGTACAGTTGAGTTGGTGGCCGTTGACAGCCTCGGGAACAGAACTTCCGCTTCTCTCGACGTAAGCATCTCTTCGATCAAACAGAAACCTTTGATGCTCGCTTGTGCAGGCACAGATATAAGCAGAAGAGATATAAGCGGACTTCTAATGGCCGGGCTTTTTGGTCCCAAAGACACGCAACCCCCAAGGATTTCCCTCAAGGGCTGGGCCGATTCTCAGGCCGTATATATAGATAAGGTGTACTTCGACGGGTATGCTACAGATGAAAACAAGATTGAAAGTCTGACGCTGAATCAAAATCCGATTATGCGGCGGAAGGGGAAACGAATTTTCTTTAATCAGGTTGTCAGGCTCAAGGAAGGAAAAAACAAAATAACTATCGAGGCCAGGGATGAATCCGGGAATGTGGCCACCAAAGAGCTGATCGTCACAAGACTTGTCCCAAAGGCCATGCAGTTAGCGGAACGTCTCAGCATGACGGTCCTTCCCTTCGGGCAAAAAGGGGCGGTTTCAGACGCAAGCCTTTCCTTTCAGGATAACCTTGTGGATGCGCTGGTCAATCGAAATCGGTTTCGGCTCATTGAAAGGGAAAAACTCGACCTGATTCTTCAGGAACAAAAGCTCAGCTGGTCCAAGTTGATTGATAAGGAAACGGCCCTTCAGTTAGGCAGACTGATGGCGGCCCAGACAATCATAACCGGAAATATCATCGAAACCGGCATCGGCGTTGAGATTGTAGGCCGCGTGATTGATACCGAGACATCAGAGATCTTAGCTGCCGAGGATGTTTACGATGAAGTCAAGGATCTTCAGGGCCTGAGGACCCTGGCTGAAGGCATGGCCATCAAGATTCACAGAAAATTCCCCTTGCTGAGCGGAACAGTCCTCAAGCAGAAAGGAAAATGGATTTTTACCGACCTTGGGGAGGACAAGATCGGCCTCCAGGGAAGATTGATCGTGTATCATGAGGAACCGATAAAACACCCGGTGACCGGAAAACTCCTTGGTTCGGATAATGAAATCCTGGGACGGGCCCGCGTGGTCCAGGTCATGCCCGGGATGTCAAAGGCGGAGCTCTTGGATGGCAAACCCGCCTCGGTCAAACCCCTGGATAAGGTTATCAGCGAGTGATCCGGGGACGGAAAGCCACGGGTCTTTGAATTTTCCTTCCTATATTAACTCGTTAGTCAGCTTTCCGCCTCAAAAAGACAGCCGAGCTGCACCGTCGAATAGGTTCCCATTGGGAAATTCAATTAACACAATCCTGATTTTTTTACGCCCCCGCTCTACAACTACGGAGGTCCTGAAATGAAAAATCTGAAGCCTTTGATGATGTTGGTCCTGAGTTTCTTTCTTCTCTTGAGCGTCCTGAGGAATGTGGCGGATGCCGGGTGGGAGCAACAGTACCCGATAACTGCTAGCGCCAATGCCATCTGGGGCAGCTCCGGAAGTGATGTATTTGCAGTGGGGCCTGAGGGAAGTGTCCTTCATTATAGCGGAAGCAATTGGAGCCCAATGGAGAAGCTAACTGACAATTCCCTGAGTGGTGTATGGGGCAGCTCGGCAAATGATGTCTTCGCAGTAGGGGCTAATGGAACTATACTTCACTATAATGGCAGCAATTGGAAGCTTATGACCAGCGGGACTACCAATGAACTCTGCGGTGTGTGGGGCAGTTCCGCATCAGACGTCTTTGCCGTCGGCGGAGTCAATGGGCAGATTATCCTCCACTATGACGGGTCCTCATGGAGTTCCATGGTCAGTGTCAGTGGCACCCCAGGGGAGATGCTCTGCGGTGTATGGGGCAGTTCGGGGAATGAGTCTTTGCGGTTGGATACAATGGCACCATCATCCATTTTGACGGCAGCGGTTGGAGTCCTATGACCAGCGGGAGTACGTCATTCTTTCGAGATGTGTGGGGTAGCTCCGAGAATAATGTTTTTGCTGTTGGGGATGGTGGCAGTATCGTCCACTATGATGGGAACAGTTGGAGCCAAATGACCAGCGCAATTTACGCGAATCTTCGTGGGGTTTGGGGTAGCTCCGAGAAAAATGTATTCGCTGTTGGTGATAATGGCACGATCCTCAACTACAACAACACTACCACAGTCATTACCAACTCCGCTACCTCAGTGACCAACACCTCTGCCACGCTGAATGCCAGCATCAATCCCGCGGTCAGCACCAATGCGGCCACTTCGGTCACCGATACCTCGGTCAAGCTGAACGGTATTGTCAACCCAAACGGTGCTGTGGTTAGCATAAAACAGCAGTAAACAGGAGTTATGTATCGTATCTCGGCATTTCGTCGTCATAAGGTGTTCTTCGAAAAGGGCAAGAAAAATTTCTGGCAGATCAGTAGTGGAGCATCAGATAAGGGTTTCTGCGTATTTTTCACGCATCTCGGGTTGCGGGTTCAGGTGCGACTTGTTTGAGCCATTGTTTTGAGTATCCCGTGGTGGTGATTTACGCTGTCTGTGGGAAGGAAGCTGGAGCCTGAGAACGGGGGTTTTTCTATGGACTTTTGTTCTTGTTTTTTTCTCCGTATCGAACTAAACTCCGAAAAAAGTCGACCAAATCGGAGCGATATCCATAAATGAAAGATATTAAGAGAATCCTAAATCTGGAGCTTCCGCCGCGGCAGTCCGCGTTTTTGTGGGGGCCGAGAAAAACAGGAAAGACAAGTTACCTGAGAAAGGCATTTCCCAACAGCCTCGTTTATGACTTTCTCCGTACCGATCTGTTCATTGAGTTCTCCAAGAACCCCTCGCTGTTGCGCGAGCAGCTGTTGGCACAGGATAGTAATGTTCTGGACCATCCGGTTATTCTGGACGAGGTGCAGAAGATCCCCCAGATCTTAGATGAAGTGCATGGGTTGATTGAGGACAGGGGGCTTTGTTTCATCCTGTGCGGATCTAGTGCTCGGAAACTGAAGAGGGGTAAAGCCAATCTGTTGGGAGGCCGGGCATGGCGCTACGAGATGTTCCCACTTGTCACGGCTGAGCTGGGGGACATAAATTTGCTGAGAATGTTGAATCACGGCATGATACCGAGCCATTATCTGCAGGACAACTATAGGAAGGCGCTGAAGGCCTATGTGCAGGATTACCTGAAGGAGGAGGTCTTTGATGAGGGGTTGACGCGCAATATCCCTGCCTTCTCCAGGTTCTTTGATGGCATGGGATACTCTCACGGGGAATTGACCAACTACACCAACATTGCCCGTGAATGCGGCGTGGATTCCAAAACAGTCAAAGAGTATTACCAGATCCTTGTCGACACCCTCCTGGGGAGAATGGTTGAGCCCTTTAAGAAGCGGCAGGACAGAGGCGTGATCAGCCGGGCCGCGAAATTCTATCTTTTTGATGTGGGGGTTGCAGGCGCCATCACAAAGCGACATCTAAAAGAAGAGCGGGGAGAGTTATTCGGAAAGGCATTTGAGCATTTCCTTTTTATGGAAATAGCCGCCTATAATTCCTACAGGGAACTCGATTTTGATATCAATTACTGGAGGACAAAGTCGGGTCTTGAGGTAGATTTCGTTCTGGGAAGGGGAGAGGTTGCCATTGAGGTGAAAGGCTCAAGTCGTGTAGACAAGAGGGACCTTCGGCCCTTGAAGACCTTCGTGGAGACATATTCGCCAAAAAGCGCGTTCGTCGTTTGCAACGAGAGGGCAGAACGCGTCGTCGGAAAAATGCGAATTGTTCCGTACCGGGAGTTCCTCCAGGCTTTATGGAGCGGCAACATTATCCGGTAAGAGAACCGATTCCGGATCAAGCTTCATGAGTCTGCTTCAGGGCATGTATACAAAGCCATCGGGTCGGCCGTCATGATCCCTGTCTGCATCTGATTGATCGGTAATCCTGTAGCAGACCCGCCCACTCGGACCTTGACCCATCTCGAAGGAGGGCGCTACGAGGGGGAAGACAACAGTTTTCTTCAGAGGGAGCGCATGAGGCAGCTGTTTATGCCATGGACCGGGATGGCAATGCTTCCTCCTTGTTCAGACAACCGTTACTCTTTCATCTATCGTACCCGGTGCCACCACCGGCTATGCTACCTCAGTGTCATCCACTACGGGGACACTGAACGGACCGTTGAACCCCTATGGGATCAGCACCAATTATTATTTCCAGCACGGTAGATTCGGCAGCTATGGATCGACAACATCGACCACGGATGCGGGGAACGCGGCTCGGATGCAGTGAGCAGACAGGAGATACGACCATCATCAAAGCACCCAGGGCCACACAGGGCTCGCTGACGCTGCAGAATGTGAACATCATACCGTGATGAGCGCAGTCCAAAAAAGTAGATGGCTTTTTGCCTATTCGTGCAATTGGTGTAATTCGTGGTTGAAAACGTATTTTCATACTGAATCATGGGGGGGGACAACCTTAACGTAACTGGCGGCAGGATCGGCCTGTCGGCAGAGAAAAAAAGTGTCACGGTGGCTCCTGATAGGGGGCCACCACCTCCCCGCCAGTTTTCATATACAATCGTGCTGGAACATAGTGGAACAGAAAATAAGGCAGCAGAAAAGACTCCGGGAAACATACATGATGAAGGCAATGCACATCAAGGGCTTAAATTGTCGGCGAATAGTCGTCCTTCTGTTTGTTTGTTTTTCAGTTGTGACCTCATTTCCCTCCCCTGCCTCATCTGAAGAAATCTACACGTTCGAGCGGATGTGGCCTACTCTCCAGCAACCCTGGTATTTCTACGGTCCGCAGGGAATAGCCGTGGACAATAACGGAAACGTCTATGTAACCGAGGACAATAACAACTCCGTCCAGAAACTCACGTCAGGCGGACAACTAATAAGCAAATGGGGAAGCGAGGGGGCTGGCGACGGCCAATTCCAGTTTTATCATATTCCCCAGGAACTACCTCTTCTATCAGGCATAGCCGTAGACGCAAGCAGCTATGTCTATGTGGCAGATAATGGTAACCACAGGATTCAGAAGTTCACCTCCAGCGGTCAGTTTGTCGCCAAGTGGGGAACCGAAGGAAATGCTGACGGGCAGTTCAAGTATCCCTCTGGGATATGCACAGATGGGAATGGGAATATCTATGTGGCAGATTATGGTAATCATCGGATTCAGAAATTTACATCAGACGGCCAATTTATTGCCAAGTGGGGAAGTGAAGGGGCAGGAGCCGGGGAGTTTAATGAGCCTTGCGGGATATGCGCAGACAACAATGGCAACATCTATGTGGCGGATTCTTACAACAATCGTATCCAGAAATTCACCGTAGATGGTTAGTTTATCGAGAAGTGGGAAACAGGAAAGTATACTACAGACGTAGCCGTGGACAGTAGCGGCAACGTATACGTGACTGACATTACGGGCGATCGTATTTTGATATACACATCAAAAGGCCAGTCAATTGGAGCCTGGGGACCTGGTGACGGTGACCTGAAAAGACCCCGCGGTACAGCCGTGGACAAAGCCGGGCGAATCCTTGTAAGCGATACCGGTAATCATCAGATAAAGAACTTTTCAGCAGATGGTGACTTCATTGCCAAGATCGGGAGGTTCGGCTCAGGCGATGGCGAATTTTGCGAGCCCTCTGGGATAGCTGTAAGCGCAAGCGGGAATTTCTATGTGGCAGATCATGGTAATGATCGGATACAAAAATTCGATTCAGACGGGCGATTTGTTACCAAGTGGGGCATACAGGGTTCCGCTGATAGTCAATTCCAAGACCCCACGGCAATAGCCGTCGACAAAAGTGAAAATGTTTATGTGGCTGATTCAAATAACAACCGGATCCAGAAGTTCGCGGCTGACGGGCAATTCATAACCAAGTGGGGCACACAGGGCTCAGGTGATGGAGAGTTTTCGTATCCGTCCGGAGTAGCGGTAGACGGAACCGGTAACGTTTATGTGGCTGATAGAGATAATAACCGCGTCCAGAAGTTCACACCAGATGGACAGTTTGTGCGATTGCTGACTCCGGGTTTCGCTCAGTGGGAGTTTGATCGGCCTTCAGATGTGAGTGTTGATCTTGAGGGAAATCTGTATGTAGCCAACTCTGGTGGTCAAATCTTGAAGTTCACGCCTGACTGGCGTTTTGTAGCGCAATTTGGGGAACCGGGGTCCAATCCGGGCCAGTTGAGTTATCCGAAGGGCCTGAGTGTTGCATCCGACGGGAGAGTATATGTCGGAGATACCGGGAACCATCGAATACAGGTATTCAGTAAAGAGGACTCTCCTGTATCAGGTATCACAAAAGCCATCATTGTAGCCGGAGGCGGTCCATATGCCGGGAACAATATATGGGATGCCACCGAGATGTGCGCCAATTTTGCCTACCGGGTTCTCACCTATCAGGGCTATACCAAAGACACTATTTACTATCTTTCCTCTGATACGGATCTTGATTTAGACGGAAACGGGAAACTTGACGATGTGGACGCGGATGCCACCAACGCCAACCTTCAGTCCGCTATCCAAACCTGGGCCAAAGACGCGGATAACCTTTTTATCTGCATGATTGACCATGGAGGGGATGGGACATTCCGTATGGGCGCAACCGAAATACTCCAGGCGACGGATCTGGATACCTGGCTGGATGCCCTTCAGCAGAACATATCGGGTACCGTTACAGTGGTTTATGATGCCTGTGAATCAGGCAGTTTCCTCCCGCTTCTTCTCCCGCCCGAGGGAAAACAAAGGGTCCTGGTGACGAGCACTGCGTCCGACCAGGAGTCCATATTCGTTGCCAATGGCACGATTTCGTTTTCTTTCTTTTTCTGGGGACATATGTTCAATGGAGACAGCTTTTATGATTCCTTTGTCAATGCCAATGGCAGCGTGGGTGCCACCTATTCCCAGGCCCCACAGATTGATGTCAACGGGAATGGGATCGGTAATGAGAAGCAAGACAAGGAGTTGGCCAAATTGATCAAGATTGGCAATGAGACAAAGACAGGGGGAGATATCCCGGTCATAGGAAGCGTATCTCCGGCCCAGACGCTAACGGGTGAAACATCTGCTCTGATTTATGCGGAAAATGTAATTGACGCGAATGGGATCAGCCGTGTGTGGGCGGTTATCACTCCACCTGGGTACTCCGGCGGTTCTTCTGATAATCCGGTGACCGACCTACCGACAATGGATCTGATATCGGTGGGGAATAACCGGTATGAAGGCACTTACAGTAACTTTACTACTGCCGGAACCTACAACATCGCCATATTTGCCATGGACAGAAAAGGAGTGCTGTCACTGCCCGTTCAGACCACGGTCAATGTTAGTTCCTCCTTGCCCGCTTGCGATGAGTGTACCGGAGACCCGATGGTGCTCACAAACGTGACATTTGCCTCAGGGACCGCATGCGAATGCACTGCCGCAACCTCGATCACCATCGGCACAGGCGTGACAATCAAGAGCGGAGGCAACGTTACTTTCAAAGCGCCCACAGTAAAGCTCCAGAGCGGGTTTCATGCGGAAAACGGTGCTGTGGTTAGCATAAAACAGCAGTAAGCCAAATATGATTTTTCAGACATCTAATGAAAAACAGGCAAACCATGGGAAGGGACCTCTTAACGTAAGCTGGCGGCAGGATCGGCCTGTGGTCGGAAAAATAAAGTGTCATGGTGGCTCCTGATAGGGGGCCACCACCACCCCACCAGTTTTGAACTTTGGCTTTGGGGATATCCACTGCCAATTTGCAGCAGATATCGCAAGCCAAAACTGCATTTAGTATTTTCAGCATTTGTTGAAAACAGTAAATCGGATGAAAAATATTGACAAACGCTTGGTTTCACTTTAAAATACTTTTTCAGCAAACGCTGAAAGGGGGATTTGGATGAAAAGATTAGGTGATGAGCTGGAAAAGCTAGCCAGGAAAGCCCTGGATTCCTGCCTTTCCAGGGTGCCTTTCCTGACGAAAATTGAAGACATAAGAGCCAAACCTTCGAGGGATGGGGCTATGCCTGATTTCCTGATCAACATCGCTTTGCCCGGGGGTGAGAAGTATTTAGTAGTGGAGATCAAGGAAAATGGCCAACCGCGCCTGGCCCGAGAGGCGGTCAATCGGATCCTGCGTTATCGAGCGCTCTTTCCTCATTCCTATGGGGTCTTTCTTGCCCCCTATATCTCTCCAACGGCGGGCGAAATCTGCAGGCAGGATGGGATAGGGTATCTCGATCTTGCAGGAAACTGTTATCTCTGTTTTGACGGAATTTATATCGAACAGGAAGGTAGGCCGAACCCATTCAAAGAAAAAAGAGACTTGCGTTCCCTCTATTCGCCAAAGGCAGAACGGATACTTCGGGTCCTTCTCAACAGTCCCGGCAAAGTCCGGAAAGTCCAAGAACTGGCCGAAGAGGCCAAGGTAAGCGTAGGGCAGGTCTTCAACGTGAAAAAACAGCTCCTGAATCGGGAATGGATTCAGGTTAATAAGAGCGGTTTCTTCCTGAATGAGCCCGAGCAGCTTCTCAAGGAATGGGAGGAAAATTACTCTTTTCGACGAAACGAGATTGTGGATTTCTACTCTTTGAAAGGCATAACAGAAGCGGAGACAGCTCTGGTTGAATACTGTAATCGCAAGAAGCTAAAGTATGCCTTCACAGGTTTTTCAGGTGTGGCAAGATTGGCGCCCGCTGTTCGCTATCAGAGGGTCATGACATACCTGGAAGGACTGGATGAAGAGGTGGTTTCGGAATTGGGCCTGAAGAAAGTCGATAGCGGAGCGAATGTGAGTCTCTTCATTCCCTATGATGATGGGGTCTTTTATGGCGCCCGTGAAGTAAACAGGGGTCAAGTTGCCTCTCCTGTTCAAATTTATTTGGATGTTCGCAATTTCCGTGGGCGGGGGGAGGAAGCGGCTCAAGTCCTTCTTGAACAGGTGATTAGACCGGCATGGTAACGCAAAGGGACTATTCCGCGGAGTTGGTCAGGGCGGCTCGATCGGTGCTCGTTGAACTCGTTCACCTCCTTGGGGAATATTGGGAGGATATTGTCCTTGTCGGTGGCTGGGTCCCGGAGCTTTTGTTGAGCAGCAAGGAAAGTCATCACATAGGGAGCATCGACGTAGACCTGGCACTAAACCATCTGAAGCTTAGGGATGAAGGTTACAAATCGATCCAGTCTTTGTTGCTTGAGAGGGGATATATCCAGGGGAAACAGCCTTTCATCTTCAAACGAAAGCTGGTGGTCGGGGGAAATGAGATCAGCGTTCAAGTTGATTTTCTTTCAGGAGAGTACCAGGGAACAACGAAACACCATAGGCACCAGAGGATACATGGTGGTCTTGCGCGTAAGACAAAGGGCTGCGACCTGGTTTTCGACAACCCTGTGGTCGCAACCGTTGCGGGTGAATTGCCAGGTGGGACAATGGACACTGTAAAGGTCCGAGTGGCCGCTATTGTTCCTTTTCTTGTTATGAAGGGCATGGCCCTTGATGACCGCTTGAAAGAAAAGGATGCCTGGGATATCTGTTTTTGCATTCAGAATTACCCTGGCGGTCTGGACCATTTGATAGGGGAGTTCAGGCCACATATGAAGCACGGTCTGGTCAGAGAAGGCTTAGAAAAGATCGCGAAACATTTCGCATCTGAGAAACATGTGGGACCGAAATTCGTGGCCGACTTTGAAGAGATAACAGACCCTGAAGAAAGGGAGCTTCGGGAACGGGATGCCTATGAGAAGGTTGCCTACATTCTCCAGAAGTTGGGGATCGCATGAGTTTCTGTGACACGAATTGCGAATGCAGGACCGCCACGTCCATCACCATCGGTAGTGGAATGACAATCAAGAGCGGGGCTAACGTCATCTTCAAAGCACCTACAGTGAAGATACAGAGCGGGTTTCATGCGGAAGAAGGTCCTACTGTCAGAATAAAGCAGGAGTAGGATTGATTTAAGAAGACACCGCATCCGAAATTCCTCCCGATTTTGCCGGGATGTGTGAAAGAGTATTGTTACCAGCATTGCTCCAGTGGTGTATATGTGGTAAAATAACAATGAGTCTGGCCGATTGAAGACAGATCAAACAGGGAGTAAAAAACTTGACACGTGAAGATAAAGGGATTATAGATATAAAAAAAAGCAAATTTGATAAATCTGGTTTCCAATTATGTTCAGTTATCTGCACAACATCATCGGCATTATCAGAGCAACAGGGATAGTCCTGCCCTTGTTGCTCCTCCTTTGGGTCGTCAGACTCAAATGTCCACGCCTGATAATGACATGATCTAACAAAAATTCTTTAAAATCCGTTATCAGGCAGGCCTGGTAACGGATTTTTTTTGCCAGGAATTATTTGGAGAAAAAGAGATGAAAAGCCAAATTACTCTCTACGACACCACCCTGCGGGATGGTACCCAGGGC
>JACNIU010000398.1 GCA_014382905.1 Desulfobacterales bacterium | reverse complement strand
TCGCTTCGGCCCCCATAATCATACAGGCCTTTCGATGTCTTGACGCCCAGATGCCCCATATCTACCATTTCTTTAACAAGGGGGCTGACGGATCCCCTGCCCTTCATGATGTCGTAAATAAGATCAAGTCCTGTAAAATCGGTCGTCTGGACTACCCCCACGACAGGGAGTCGAATCCCAAGGCTCAATTTTATGGCCAGATCTATCTCCGCGGGTGTTGCCCACCCCTTTTCCAACATCTCCCATACCGCCCCTGCAATGCTATGCTGAATCCGGTTGACAATAAAGGCAGGGACGAATTCTTTCATGATCACCGTCTTCTTACCAAGCCTTTTCATCAGGTTTGCGGTTAATTCAACGACCTCCTGTGAGGTCTCCGGGCCCGGAACAACCTCCACCAAAGGTATGATGTGGGGCGGTGCGAACCAGTGGGCCACCACTAAGCGCTCAGGTCTTGTGATCTGCGCAAGGCTAAAAATATCGAGCGAAGACGTGTTGCTTGCAATCACCGTATCTCGAGGGGAGAATTGATCCAATTGCGAAAAGACCTCCCTTTTTATATCAGGCACCTCCGACACCGCCTCTACAGCAAAATCGACCCCTTGCGCCCCGCCGGCAAGATCAGTGGATGGATGAATACGGGCAAGAATTTCCGGTATGTCGTCACCTCTAACGCGTTCAAACTCGGCCAATGTCTCAAGATTGGCCTTCATCAGATCCATAGCGTGTTCAAGGACCGTCTCATCCAGGTCCACGAGATTCACCTCGATCCCGGCCTGGGCAAACACATGGGCCATGGAATGCCCCATGACACCGGCCCCAACCACCACCGCACGCTTGACGTCATTGTGATCCATCATCTATCTCCCAATCTTCAGTATCTCCCGGGCTTCATTGGGCGTTGCCGGCACCAAAGAGAACTCGCGGATAATCCGGACCATCTTTTCGACCAACTCCGCGTTGGAGCGGGCCAGCTCTCCTTCACCCAAATACAAATTGTCCTCCATCCCCACGCGGCAATTTCCACCCATCAGCGCCGCCACTGTGCAGATGGGGAACTCCATCCGTCCGGCACCAAAGGCAGACCACTGATACTGGTTCTCCCCGAAGAGCCGATCCGCCGTTTCCTTCAAATGGAGCAGATCGTAAAAGGTGGGCTGAATCCCCCCTAAAATCCCCATAACAAACTGCAGAAATAGCGGCGGGTCTAAAAACCCTTGAGAGAGGAGAAACTTCGCGTTGTAGAGATGCCCGACGTCATAAATCTCCAATTCCGGTTTGGTCCCGTTATCCCGCATGATACCGCAGATCTTCTCTAAATCGGCGAATGTATTCTGGAAAATGTTCGCCTTGCTGGCCTCCAAAAAAGGCTTTTCCCAGTCATACTTCCACTCCGTGTACCTGGTGATTACCGGAAAAAGGGCAAAATTGATGGACCCCATGTTAAAGGATGCTAATTCCGGCATGAACTCCTGGACCGGGGCCGCCCGCTGATCCACGGTCATGCCGGCACCCCCACCGGTGGTGATACAGATGATGACGTCCACTTCCGACCGGATCTTCTCGATGATCTCACGAAAGAGGTTCAGATCGGGGCTGGGCATCCCGTTCTCCGGGTTCCGCGCGTGGATATGTACGGCCGCCGCCCCGGCTCGGGCGGCCTCAACCGCCTGGCCCGCGATCTCTTCCGGGGTAATCGGGAGATAGGGTGACATGGTCGGGGTATGGATGGAACCGGTAATTGCTGCAGTTATGATCACCTTTCTGGTCATGCTCTTTTTCCTTTCTTCGCATACTGACTGAACCTTTTTAAAAACGCCTTTATTGTCGGATCATAGAAAAAACATGGGGGGCTAAATTCCCCCCATGTTTTTACTCTTAAGGTGACGCCATATGGCCTACTTGCATCGGGGATTTCCTGTCTCGGCCGGTGGTGTCGTGATATCCGCAGCAGGGATGACCGTTGCCGGACCCACATAGGGGAAATCGAAGAACTCGCTCTTGGCCACGACTTCTCCAGCTACCCCGGGCGTGATCATCTGATGGTCACAGGCACGCATGGTCACCTCGCCCCAGGCCGTTTCATAGGTCATACCTTCCCATGCCTTGATAACGGCCTCCACATCTGTAGTCCCGGCCTTCTTTATGGCCTCGGCTAAGAAACGAACGGCCCAATAGGCCCTTCCCATGCTGAGAGTCGGATACCTGTATTCCAGGGGGGCATCTTTATATTTCTCAGACCACTTCGCGAGGAACTCCTTGTTCTTCGGCGTGTCAATGGTGATCATATAGGCGTCTGCCCCTACAAAGCCCATGGCCTCTTTTCCGAGATCTCGCAAAATGAGGGGATCGTTCAAGAAGTAGTTGCCTAATTTGGCCTTCCAACCCATGGAAGCCCCGTGTTTAATCAAAAGCCTGAGGTCAGTTCCCCAGTTGCCAGACAAGACCACTTCAGCACCGGATGCCATGATGGCGCTGATATAGGGAGCGAAGTCTTTGG
>JACNIU010000254.1:9161-12077 GCA_014382905.1 Desulfobacterales bacterium | reverse complement strand
ATCAAACCGAGTCTGATAGCATCTTCTATATCCCGGCCGATGTAGCTTATGGTATCGGCCATCCTGACCACGCACCCCTCCAGTGTCATGGGCCAGATATCGATTGATGGGGCTTCCCTTTTTTTTATCATTTCATCCGTTAGGGTCTCAAAACATTTGTCCTTCTTTGGCTCGAGAGATTGAGAATGGATCTCCCCGTCGTGAGAGAGAATCCCATCCAGTACCTGCAAAGTCAGGTTCCATCCCTTCCCCTTCCTCTCTATCTCCTGCAAAAAACGGACGCCCTGTATATTATGGAGAAACCGGCCTATCCCATGGGTTTCACACAGATCGGAGAGAAATCTCTCCCCATCGTGACCGAACGGTGTATGCCCGATATCGTGCCCAAGGGCTATAGCCTCTATCAGGTCTTCGTTCAGCCTGAGCAGACGCCCAATGGTCCTCGCGATTTTCGACACCAGTTGTACGTGTAAAACCCGATGGGTGATGTGATCATGTTTTATGAGGTAAAAAACCTGCGTCTTGTCAATATACCGGGAATAGGCCAAAGAATGAAGTATCCGGTCCGTGTCTACAGAAAAATTCTGTCTGTGCCCGCGATCAATGTCATTGTCACGCTCCCTCCTCACCGCCTCACTGCTGAGACAAGCCCATGGAGAAAGTCTTTCCTTCTCCTTTTGATCCAGATCGCTTTTAATTTTAGATAGGAGTTTGTTATATATCACTCGTCTGGATCCTCCTTGACTCCGGTTTTTGCGTATATCTTTTTGACCTCATCCCAGATATTCCTTCCTCTCTCCACAATAACCTCATGGGCCTTGCCAGCCACCCTTCGAGACTGGTTTTCGAGGTCATCATCAGATGGTTGTATTCCTTTTTCTTTTTTGTACTTCCAGCGCAAGATAGACCGGGCGACACCTATTTCAGCATCCTCAGCAAGCCTCTTAATTCCTTTTTTAATCTTTTCATCCATGATAAACCCTTCCTTGCTGTAACACCTTAGCGTTCTCAACTCCGGCCCCTCAGGCAAATCTGAGGACTGCTCTCCGCCAATTTTTTTCTTGCAAATTAAAATCTGCAATGTTATATTATTTGGCTTATGATTTTTGCCCCTAACTGGGGCAAAAATATGAGGTTTTGGGGCCCGGGCGTACTCATTCACACATTCGGAACTGTGTGCTCTCAGGGATTCGTCCGATGATACCAAATCAGGAGAAATAGCTCAAGGGTGAATCGACCCCCAAAAAACACAGGTTCGGAATTTTGCCAGGTGCCCAGCAGCCCCCTGGGTGCGAGACACTCTGAACCGAAGAAAAACCGGCATTGAGATCTGAAATGATCTCACCACAAGGAGGATTAAATGGCAGTTATCAACATGAAGCAACTTTTGGAATCAGGCGTGCATTTCGGACACCAGACAAGGCGCTGGAACCCCAAGATGAAACCGTACATTTTCGGAGCGCGGAACGGTATCCACATCATTGACCTTCAAAAAACGGTCAGGCTCATTAAAATCGCATATGACTTTATTGTCAGGACCGTATCCGAGGGGTACCCCGTACTTTTTGTCGGGACAAAAAAACAGGGGCACGAATCAGTTGTAGAGGAGAGTGAACGGTGCGGGATGTTCTATGTGGTGAACCGATGGCTTGGAGGCACCATGACCAACTTTCAGACTATCAAAAAAAGTATCTCACGCCTCAAAGAATTAGAACGGATGAAAGAAGATGGTTCCATCAAGCGTTACACAAAAAAAGAAATTCTGAAGATGGATAAGGAACTGTTCAAATTGGAAAAAAACCTCGGGGGGATTAAGAACATGGATGAACTCCCGGGGGCGCTTTTCGTTGTAGACCCCAAGAGAGAAAAAATCGCAGTTAAAGAAGCCAGAAAACTCGGTATCCCCGTGGTTGCTATTGCCGACTCCAACTGTGATCCAGACGAAATAGACTTCATCATCCCAGGAAATGACGATGCCATACGGGCCATACGGCTCATATGCTCCAAAATTGCTGATGCCTGTATCGAAGGACATAACCTGGCAGAGCAGCGGTTGAGAGAAGAAGGCGAGCTCAGAAAAGAGCAGGGTGCCGCTGCAGCTGAGGCGGTTGAAACATTTGAATCTGCTGAAGGGAAAGATGGAGGGCCTGAGATTATCGTCCTTCGAAAAACAGAGAAGCCTGCGATAAAGGAAGAAACAAACGACCAGGAATTGGCGATTGCAGAGCAATAAAACATCGCAAAGACCTGAGCCATCTACCCGTATTCAGGTCTGCCAATCACCCATCGACAATCATAAATAAATAATCCAGTAGGGGGTATAAATTGACAATATCTGCTTCGTTAATTAAGGAACTGAGGGAAAAAACAGGCGTTGGCATTATGGACTGCAAGGTCGCGCTCGCGGAATGCAACGGAAACATTGATAAAGCAATTGATCATCTGAGAAAGAAAGGGATCGCGACGGCCAAGAAACGGGGGAGTCGCGCAACTTCCCAAGGGCAGGTGCAATCTTATATCCATGCAGGAGGGAAAATCGGCGTATTGGTAGAAGCCAACTGTGAAACTGACTTCACCGGTAAGACTGAAGATTTCACGAACTTTGTAAGAGATATTGCAATTCAGGTCGCAGCAACGAATCCGGTAGCCATTGATCGAGAAAGGGTTCCTGAAGATGTCTTAGAAAAGGAGAAGGAGATCTATGCATCACAGGCCAAGGCATCGGGAAAGCCTGAAAAGGTACTTGAAAAAATCGTTGAAGGAAAACTGAGCAAGTTCTTTTCTGAGGCATGTCTCTTAGAACAGCCTTTTGTGAAAAACCCCGACATAACGGTCCAGGATCTGTTGAATGCTTTGATAGCCAAGACAGGAGAAAATATTGTAGTCAGACGATTTGTCAGGTTTCAGTTAGGAGAA
>JACNIU010000254.1:0-8929 GCA_014382905.1 Desulfobacterales bacterium | reverse complement strand
ATGAAAGACGACATACTCTCTGATCTGCGCCAGAAAATGAAGAAGACTGCCGGAGCCCTTGAAAAGGAATTCAAGAGAATCAGGACAGGGAGGGCCTCAACGGCACTCTTAGAAGGTATCAAGGTGGAATGTTATGACACCCATATGCCTATTGAACAGGTCGCCTCTATCTCTGTCCCGGAGAGCCGCCTCATTACCATTCAACCGTGGGACCAATCGATTATCGGCGATATCGAAAAAGGGATCTTGAAATCCGAATTGGGCCTGACCCCAATAAATGACGGCAAAATCATCAGGATCTCGATTCCCCCGTTGACAGAGGAAAGGCGGAAAGAGTTAGCAAAATTAGCAAGGAAGATGGCCGAGGAGAATAAAATCTCGATTCGAAACCTCAGACGAGAAGCCAATGAAATGTTCAAGGAGCTGAAAAACGAAAAAGAGATTTCAGAAGATGAGCTTTACAAGTCGCAGGACGACGTGCAAAAGATAACAGATGAGTTTATTCAGGAAATCGACGAGATAACCGCCCGGAAAGAAAAGGAGATCATAGAATTCTAATCCTCCACCCATCAATTCTTTACAAGTTCTCCAAAGCAACATTCTTAAATAAATAGTAATGACACCCATCGAAACCAAACAATTACCTGAACATGTTGCCATTATCATGGACGGCAACGGCAGGTGGGCAAAAATGAAAGGCCTTAACCGCGTCCGCGGACATCAGAAGGGGGCAGAAGCTGTCAGAGAAATTGTGACATTCAGCCGGGAAATCGGTATCCGCTGGCTTACCCTGTACGCCTTTTCCGAAGAAAACTGGGAAAGACCGGCTCACGAAGTGCAAGCGCTTATGAAACTCCTGAATCGCTTTTTGAAAAGCGAATTGAGAGAGATGCAGGAAAACGGAATCGGACTCAAGACCATCGGCAGGACTGAAAAACTGCCAAAAAGCACAAGACAAATCCTTTTCGACACAATCGAGAAGACCTCTTCCAACAACAGCATGATACTGACGTTAGCCCTCAGTTACGGCGGCAGGCAGGAGATTTTAGATGCCATTCAGAAGATTGCGGCTCAGATACAAAAAAACGAAATCACCATCAGCGAAATAACCGAGCAATTCGTATCAGACGCCCTTTATACCGCAGGAATGCCGGACCCTGATCTGCTGATAAGAACCAGCGGGGAATACCGTATCAGCAACTTCCTTCTGTGGCAGCTTTCATACAGCGAGATCTATATCACGCCGACCATGTGGCCCGATTTCGGGAAGAACGAGTATTTGGCGGCGCTTCGGGACTACCAGACGCGGGACAGGAGGTTCGGGGCTACGGGAGGTAACAGGAAGAAGTAGGGCAGTTGGCGGCAATATGCAGGAAGAGGCAGGAAGGAAGTACGGGGCAAGAAAATAGCTCTGGCAGACATGACAATGCATCTGAAACGATGGCTCACAGCCATAATCGCCATACCCATATTGGTCTTTCTTGTAGGTCCCGGACCCAGATGGTTGTTTTATTCCGTGGTCTGTGCCGCTTCCCTGATAGGCGTCATAGAGTATTATGGCTTAACCTCATCTCACCTTACTCGGTTTGTCCGCTGGTCCAATTTATTTTTGACATTCTTTTTGTTTGTCGCCGTATACATGAGACAGATTCTGTTAGTGCCGGTCATCATCCTGTTATGGGCGCTTATCCCAATGACGTCATTCATGTTGACCCATCCCCAACGAAGATTGACACCAGATCTTGGCAACGCCGTCTTTGGCCCCATTTACGTAGCACTGCCGCTTGTGCTACTCGTACTTATCGACTTGCGTCCAGTTGGGCAAATTTGGATATTTTTCCTCCTAACTGTCATCTTTGCAAGCGATACCGGCGCTTTTTATTTTGGAAAGTTTTTTGGAAAGCACAAGCTTTATGAGGCGGTCAGCCCTAAGAAAACCTGGGAAGGCGCCATCGGAGGACTGGTCGCCAGTATGATGGCCGGATTCCTTTTCCTCCGCCTGATCGGCCCCCGACCTTTTGATCTAAAAATCGTCATCCTTGTGCTGATGCTGTCCATAGCAGGTCAGATAGGCGACCTGTGCGAATCGATGTTAAAGCGGAACCATGGCGTAAAGGACTCGGGGCATATTCTCCCAGGACACGGGGGCATCCTTGACAGGATAGATGGCCTTCTCTTTGCCATCCCCGTTCTTTTTGTTTATCTTTCTCTTGACTTGGGATGATGGCAATTGAATATTGATGAACCTGTAAAAAGCCTCTGGTCTCGCGCAAAGCCGCAAAAGGCGCAAAGTTAACTTATTAATATTAAATGATATTTTCTTGGCGTTCTTGGCGTCTTTGCGAGAGAATATAGTTTTTACGATTACATCAACTTTGTTGGAGCGTTTGGATGAAAAAGATCACCATATTGGGTTCTACCGGATCAATTGGGGTCAGGGCCCTCAAGGTGGCAGGATCCAACCCTGAAAACTTTAAAATCGTAGCCCTTTCTGCCGGCAAGAACAAAGACCTTCTCTTGAGCCAGATAGAGGCCTTCAGACCCGCAGCCGTTGCCGTCTCGGAGGAATCCCTTGCGATAGAGGTGAAGAACTGCTTGCCCGCAAGCAACGCTCCCGAGGTCCTCTTCGGCGTAGAGGGATTCGTACGCATTGCAACCTTGGAAAGCGTGGATACCGTTGTTTCTGCCATGACCGGCGCAGCAGGTCTGGTGCCCACGTATGAGGCCATCAAGGCTGGAAAGGATATCGCCTTGGCCAACAAGGAAACTATCGTTATGGCCGGACCGCTTGTTATGGCTGAAGCCAAGAAAAGGGGTGTTTCTATCCTCCCGATCGATAGCGAACACAGTGCCATACTCCAATCTCTCAAAGGCCATTCGAGGGAAGATTTAAAGCGCGTGATCCTTACTGCCTCCGGTGGACCCTTCAGGGACATGCCCCTTGATGAGATGCGCGAGGTAACCGCTGCCCAGGCGCTCAGGCATCCCAACTGGAGCATGGGCCCCAAGATCACGATAGATTCGGCAACCATGATGAATAAGGGCCTCGAGGTTATTGAGGCCAAATGGTTGTTTGGCCTGGAGATAGCCCAGATAGATATCCTCATTCATCCCCAAAGCATTTTACATTCCATGGTAGAATATAAGGACGGATCTATCATAGGCCAATTAGGGATTCCTGATATGACGATTCCGATTTCCTATGCCCTCTCCTATCCGCGACACGTGAGTAATGGCCTTTCCCCCTTAGACCTCGAAAAAGTGGGGAACCTCAGCTTTGAAAGGCCCGACATGAAGCGATTCAGGTGCCTGGGTCTGGCCCTCAAGGCAGCCGCAGAGGGTGGGAGCGTCCCTGCTGTTCTGAACGGGGCCAATGAAGTGGCCGTTGACGCCTTTCTGAGAGGGGATATCGGTTTTTTAGACATCCCTGAACTCATAGAAAAAACCATGGAGGCCCATAATCATCACCCTGTTGATGCCATTGAAGCGGTCATGGAGGCAGACAGGTGGGCAAGAGATACGGCCGTCGGAATTCGGAATTCGGAATTCGGAATTCGGAATTCGGAATTAAGAGTTAAGAAATCAGTTAGGCGGTCAATTTAACATTTTAGCTTTCCAGGGGATTCGGACTTAATCATGCATTTTTTTATCTATTATATCCTCCCTTTCCTGGTCGTCCTTGGCGTCCTGATATTTTTTCATGAGTTAGGCCATTTTCTTGCGGCCAAATATTTTGGCGTGAGCGTCCTCAAATTCTCATTGGGCTTCGGTCCAAAGTTGGTGGGGAAAAAGGTGGGGGAAACAGAATATCTCATTTCTGTCTTCCCCTTGGGCGGCTATGTAAAAATGTTAGGCGAAAACATCGATGACGAGGATAAACCCCTCTCTCCTGAGGATGAAGAAAAATCATTCAGTAACAAACATGCTGTCAAGCGAATCGTTATCGTGGCTGCAGGCCCCCTATTTAACCTCTTTTTGGCCCTGTTCATCTTCTGCACCTTTTACCTTATCGCAGGAATTCATGTCATGACCCCGGAAATCGGTCAGGTAAGAGAAGGGTCCCCAGCCATCACGGCAGGGTTCCTGAAGGGGGATATTATATTAGCTGTTGCAGGCAAAAAAACAGAAAACTGGCTTCAGATCAAAGAAATCATCCAGGGCAACACCGGGCAGCCACTGGATGTCACAGTAAAAAGAGGGGACGATGTTGTTACGCTCACGGTCGTCCCGGAAATCTCCGTGACCAAGAATATCTTTGGCGAGGAGATCCGATCGCCCCTGATCGGGATTGTGGCTGCCGGCAAATTCGAGAAAATCGATGTTGGTCCCCTGGGCGCCCTGAAAGAGGGGTTCCGAAAAACCTGGGAAATAATAGAACTGACCTGCCTGACAGTTGTGAAGCTTATCCAGAGAGTCATTCCGATTGAGACCGTTGGCGGGCCGATCCTCATTGGCCAGATGACCGGCCAGTTGGCGCAGGAAAACTGGGCGTATCTGATCCCTTTCATGGCAGTAATCAGTATCAACCTGGGTATCTTGAACCTGTTGCCCGTGCCGGTCCTTGATGGCGGTTTCATCGTCCTGCTCCTCATAGAGCTTGTTATCGGGAGACCCCTGCATATCAAGAAACGTGAGTTCGTCCAGAAGATGGGGATCTTCCTCCTTGCCCTGCTCATGGTTTTCGTAATTTATAATGATATAAAAAGGCTCTTTGAATAAGAGATGGATAATTGTAACTCCTAACTCGTAACCCACAACCCGCATATGCTCTTAGCCATAAACACATCTACCCTTCAGTTTGCCATAGCCTTCCTGGCTGAGGACGGGACTATCCTGACAGAGCATTTGATGTCTGAAGGAAAAGGGCATTTCGGAAACCTTATGCCGGCCCTGAATTTCATGCTCAACTCCTCAAAATCGGAGATCAGGGATGTGAAATGTATTTCGATTGCGATCGGCCCAGGCAGCTTTACCGGCCTGAGGGTAGGACTCTCCCTTGCAAAAGGGTTGTGTCATGCACTTCGGGTCCCTGTTATCGGCATATCGAGCCTTGAAGCCATGGCAGGTCAGATGCCATACGCGGGGTTACCCCTCGCCCCGATCCTCACCTCCAGGAAAGAGGAGGTCTTTACCGCCCTGTTCTCCTGGAACGATGACAGGCGTCTGACAAGAGAGGGGGAGGATATCTGGGTTAGATTTGAAGATTTTCCTTCCCTCTTTCGGAGACCCACCTTATTCGTGGGAAATGATTATGGTAGCCAGGCGCCTCTCCTAAAGAAACTCCTTGGATCCCGCGCCCTGCTGGCACCGGCTGACCACTGGAACTTGAAGGCATCTTCAATAGGATCATTGGCCCTTGAGAGATTCCTTCTTAACGATATTGATGACCCGTATCTGCTCAGTCCTATCTATCTCCGTCCCCCTGACATCGCACCCAACCCATTTTCCCTCCTGTCCAAATCGAATAGTCCCTCTTGAGACGTCTTTACTGAGCAAGAGACACCCGGCCCGGGGAAAAGGGAACTTAAGAGATGAGGAAGGGGATTGACAAAACGACTCAAGATAATATAGAGTCGCAAACAACTGAGCGTCGCTTCGAGACCTTTGAAAAATGCCCAATTTTGGTCAAGATCAAGGCGCGTGAGGATTTTAACCACAGGAATATATTGAATATTTCGAGGATTAAAATCCGAACGCAACGCAGAAATTGGGCAAAAGGGGGTGTTTTTCAAAAGTCTCGCTTCGCTTTGCCAAAACAGGTTATCATCTATCGCCTCGGGGAAAACATCATCAGCTTGCAAATTGGACAATTCACGTATCAATAATACATGGATGCTGGCAAAGGAAGGGGTCCCTTTTGTAGTCATCAGTGGTGGCTTGACCCTCCTTTTTCTCTGTTTCGGTCTCTTTTACATCTCGATATTTGCAGGGATTGTCACATTTTTTATCATCTTCTTTTTCAGGGACCCTGAACGCAGACATGCCTCCGATAATGATGACGCGGTGCTGACACCTGCTGACGGCAGGGTATTGGAGGTCCTCCATCTCAACGGGAACGACAACCCGTTGGGGCAGGCGGCAGTCAAGATCAGCATCTTCATGTCGGTCTTTAACGTCCATGTGAACCGGATCCCGATGGGGGGAACCATAGAAATGATCTCCTATCATCCCGGCAGGTTCTTTTCCGCAGACTTGGATAAGGCCTCAAAAGAGAACGAAAGGAACGAAATAACCTTACAGGCCCGCGATTCCAGAAAAATCGCTTTCGTGCAGATCGCAGGTCTTATCGCCAGGCGAATCGCATGCTGGGTCGAAGAAGGAGATCGTGTCACCGCCGGTCAGAGATTCGGGCTCATCAGATTTGGCTCCAGATTAGAGGTCTATCTTCCCGGAGACAGCAGGGTTATCATCCAGGTGCGTCAAAAGGTCAAAGCAGGTAAGACCATCATAGGGTATCTGTCATGACAGAGACAGTCAAATAGTTGCGTTGTTAACCGCTGAACGAGGCCTGTCATGAGACCGCAGCGAAAAAAGAGAGCTAAGCGAACCGGAAAGAGGGGAATTTATATCCTCCCCAACCTGTTTACGTCCGCCAGCCTGTTTGGTGGCTTCTTTGCCATAATAGCCGCCATACAAGGGCGGTATGAAACCGCTGCGGTTGCGATTCTTATCTCGTGCGTCTTTGACGGCCTCGACGGGAAAATAGCGCGGCTCACCCATTCGACCAGCTCATTCGGGGCGGAATACGATTCCTTATCGGATTTGGTCTCTTTCGGGGTAGCGCCGGGAATATTGGCCTTTCAATGGGCACTGGAGCCCTTTGGACGATTGGGGTGGTTAGCCTGCTTTATGTTTGTGATATGTGGGGCTTTGAGGCTCGCTCGATTCAACGTACAAAAAAACCATGCGGATGCCAAATTCTTCAAAGGGTTGCCGATTCCTGCAGCAGCGTGTTTTATAGCCTCTCTGGTCCTATTTGCCACAGCCGTTGGGGGATACTCAGAGTCAAGGCATATCGTAAGCATTGTATTGGTCTACGTTTTATCTTTTTTGATGGTAAGTTCCATCCGTTATCCCAGTTTCAAAGAATTTGAACTGAAAAAGCAAAAGCCGTTCAATGTATTGGTGGCCATCATTCTGGCGTCCATGGTTGTGGCTTATAAGCCCAGAATCATGCTTTTTTTCATCCTGACCATTTACGTCTTGTGGGGCCCTGCCATTACCCTGTATCGCCTTCGGAAAGATCAGGCCACGGAGGATACGTTCTTAAAAGAGACGCCTTCAGTTGAAGAGGAGTAAGATGAGAATCACCGGCGGACGGATAAAAGGCCGGATTTTGTCTACCCCTAAGGGTCTTCTGATCCGGCCGACTTCTGATCGCGTGCGAGAGGCCATTTTCAACATTCTGGGTCAGGACCTGACAGGATTTAATGTGCTCGATCTTTTTTCCGGCACCGGGAGCCTTGGCCTGGAAGCGCTGAGCAGAGGCGCAAGGCACGTCGTTTTTATTGATAATCACCGGAAATCGATTGAGTTAATTAACAAAAATATTGACTTGTGCGGCTATCGCCGTTCAGGTATGATCCTGAAAAGAGATTTGACAAGAGGAATACCCTGGGGGTATTCTCTTCTCAGAGAAAGATTTGACCTTGTCCTCCTTGATCCACCTTATTCGAAAAACCTGGCACCCCCTTTGCTTGCTGAGATTTCAGCCGAGCAAAGACTTTCAGACGGTGCTCGGGTAGTTGTCGAGTCGGGCAAGACGGAAAGCATGCCCGCCGCTTTTCCACAACTTGAGATGGTGGATGCCCGGGTATACGGAGACACCAGGATAAGCATATATGAATTCAGGACGTTACTCTCTTCAACCAGTTGATAAGACCCGGCGGCTGCCAGAAAATAGGTTTTCTCGGACAGCCCCAAGAATGAAGCATCAGAATGTGTAAGAAAAGTGCCATTTACCCCGGCTTTTTTGACCCTATAACCAACGGGCATCTGAGTATTGTCGCCCGTGGTTTGCATATATTTGATCACCTGATCATCGCAATTTTAAATAATCCGCAAAAGGCCCCTCTTTTTACCATTGATGAAAGGATATCGATGATAAAAGAGGCGGTAAAAGGAAAGCCAAAC
Organism: Desulfobacterales bacterium; assembly: GCA_014382905.1. Lineage (GTDB taxonomy): Bacteria > Desulfobacterota > DSM-4660 > Desulfatiglandales > Desulfatiglandaceae > JACNIU01. The sequence continues at coordinate 796 of JACNIU010000254.1, read as the reverse complement.
GTCGAGGTGGACACCTTTGACGGATTGCTGGTCGATTATGTGATCCAAAAAGAATCAAACATCATCCTGAGGGGGCTCCGGGCCCTCTCTGACTTTGAATATGAATTCCAGATGGCACTCATGAACCGTAAATTGAACCGGCATGTCCAATCTGTTTTTCTGATGACCGACTACAAGTGGTTTTACATCAGTTCCACCATCATCAAGGAAGCGGCAAGGTTTGGGGGTGACGTCAGCGGACTGGTCCCGGGATTTGTTAACAATAAACTGAAAGAAAAATTCTCACAGGCAAAAAATGCTTGACACCGCAGTCAGCATAAGCCATATTTCTCCCTGAAAATTTGAGACTTACGAGGTTTTCACCCTACGGTATGAGGATGAGGAGGATCAACAGTGGCCCTGACCAAAGAAAAAATCATTGATAACATTTATCATCAGGTCGGACTCAGCAAAAATCAATCCCGAACAGTCGCTGAAGGACTTCTTGAGATCATCAAAGGAACCTTGGAAAAAGGGGAAGACCTCCTGATCAGCGGTTTCGGCAAGCTTGTAGTCAAGAAGAAGTCTGCAAGAAGGGGTAGAAATCCTCAAACCACTGAAGACCTACAGTTGAGGGCGAGGAGAGTCGTTGTTTTTAAGACATCCGGCGTTCTTCGTGATAAAATAAACTGATGATATCATCGGGGATATTTTCAGGTAATAAACGCCCATAACAAGGCACCTATGAGACCTCTGCAAAATGTTCAGTTTTGTTCAAGATCAAGAAAGGCGAGAATTTCAACCGCAGGAATATATT
>JACNIU010000309.1 GCA_014382905.1 Desulfobacterales bacterium | reverse complement strand
TACTCGAAAGAGAGAAATCCCTCGCGAGGGTCAAAACATACGATTTCATATCATCCTTGGCGATTGCAACATGTCCGAGTATGCCATCGGGCTCAAGATCGGAACCACAGGACTGGTCTTGAGGCTTTTGGAGGAGGGGGCACTGGATGGCATCCCCAGAGTCTCTTCCCCGATTCAGGATCTCAAAAGGATCTCCCGTTCTTTTAACAGCACTCTCATGATTGAGGGCCGGAAACAAAGATATACGGCCCTGGACATCCAATCCATATACCTGGAAAAGGCCCTGCAGTTTTTCGCCTCCCATAAGCCGAGCCAGGAAGAGGAGGATATCCTGAAACTATGGGCCAATACCCTTGTGGGTTTAAAAAAGTTGAAGTTATCCAGCAAGACCGGGGAACTGGAAAAAGATCCTGAAAATCTCAAGCGAAAGATCGATTGGATCCTCAAACTCTGGCTTCTGAATCGTTTCAGGAAGAGGCATAGACTTGATTGGCATGACCCGCGGCTAAAATTGCTCGATTTGAGGTATCACGATCTTGATCCCGAGACCAGCCTTTTCGAGCGATGCCAAGTGCTCGATCTTGTGGATCGTATGCTTGAGGAAGAAAAGGTCTGCCGTGCCCAGATTAATCCTCCAACAGGTACCAGGGCCTGGACGCGAGGGATGATTATCCGCAACACGATAAATAAGAATGTCGAAGTTCACATCGAGGACTGGGAAAAAATTAACATTAGAGCCCGGGGAAAACATACAGGATGTATACACCCCTTCGACAGGCACCGCCGGATGGTCAATGCTTTGCGAATCAAATTGGAAGATCCCTTCCAGGCGGAGAATTTATCCGTTCTAAAAAAGGTGGAGCGTTTCGTCAAAAACTGGGGTTAAAAAGGTGAGTGTCAATAAAGAGGGGATTCGGGAAATAATTATTCAACAATACTTTCTGCACGAGTTTGAACACCACCCCCCCTCTACGAGTCAGGAAGCCAAACCCAAAAAAGTAGTTCCACGGGCTCATACCCTTATGGATATTTACAAGTGTCTCCATCAGGGAGAATTCGGGTTAGGCCACAGCATCGACAACCCTGCAAATTTTAAAGACCAGTTAGCCCGCGAGTTTTCCCGGGCCAAGCCAACGGCCACTGAACCAACCCTTGAAAATATTGCGCCAGATGGCTCTGTATTGAGACTCAATTTACGTCCTTATAAAAACCTTTTTAAAGACGATGAAATTAAGGCCTGTAGTTTTCTGCTGCAGGTTTGCCTTGACTCTGCCAAGATCGAGAATGGAGACAGAAAGCGGTTTTTTGCGACCCTGGCAGAGTTCAAGCAGATGAACAACAGGGGCGAACTGGAAGTTGGCGGAATAATTTATGTTTTTCCTCATGGAATGGTGGACCATTTTCTCAGGGAAATCATGTATCTCACAAGGCGTTTGGGAACCATCCCTGTCTTAAGTCATTCGCCGGTCTATCGGCAATTCAATGCCCCAACCTATCGCGTGGTGGACCGTGTCGTGCTGAAGGGTTCACCTCTGGCCTCGATACTTCAACAACAATAGGATGAGTTCTATCAAAGAGAATAACGGAATAACCCACGCCTTACTCTTGGAGCCCCCACCGGGAGATCTAACAGGTCCGTACCCTGCCCTTCCTTATCTAAAATCCTTCGCCCAACAAAATGGTTACAAGGTTCGGCTCCGTGATCTTGGCATCGAGGCCCTTCACTTTCTCGTGAATGAGCATCAGATACGGGACCTGTTGGATCGAGCGGAGGCCATGAGAGGGCAACTGGAGACAAAGAGATCCTTAGATCCATCAGAACAGAACCACTATGGTCTGCTACTCATGGCCATGGGGCTTGGGTTGAAGCCGAACCTTATTAGCAAAGCATTAAGCCTTTTTAAGGATAGCAAAAGGTTTTACGACTACCGCCGCTACAAGGAATCATGCCACTTTCTCGATGGATTTTACGGGTTGCTGAGAGCAGTTCATTATCCTACTATGGTCACCCACTCCGAATACCCGACCGTGCGGATGCTCAAAACGATGAGGGAGGTACTCGCTCACAGGGACCGAACAGTAAATCCATATATTGATTATTACGAAAAGATCCTCTTCCCCCAGGTGGCTGCTGATTCCCCATCGGTCATCGGCATTTCCATGGTATTTGCATCCCAGTCTGTACAGGCATTAGTCCTCGGAAGTCTCCTAAAGGAGCGATTCCCCGAGATACATGTAACAATAGGAGGAGCATATTTCTCTCAGTGGGTGATACTCATGCGTGAGCCAGAACTCTCAGAACTCTTTGCCTGCACAGATTCCGTTATATGCGGGGAAGGGGAGAAGCCATTCTCTGACCTGCTGGCACATGTTGTGAATAATCTGCCTTTGGATAATTTACCCAACGTGATCTATCGCAATCCCTCGACAGGCGAGTTCCACCGATTCGTGGAACTAGAATACACAGATATCACCAAACAGCCTCCTCCTGACTTCTCAGACCTCGACCTATCCGCTTATCTTATTCCCGAACCGATCATCCCTTACTGCATCAGCAGAGGATGTTATTGGGGAAAGTGCGTTTTTTGCCAAAACCGTTACGGGGACTATCATATGCGCAGATACCAGTCGGTGCCGGTTGAGAAAGCCATAGTGGAGATGTCTCAACTGGCAGAGCAATATAATACCAATCATTTTAATTTCAGCAATGACGTTATTGATCCCACATACCTGAGAAAGTTCAGCGAGGTCGCAATAGCCTCTGGGAAGAAGTTTGTCTGGAATACGGATTTGCGTGCAGAGAAGGACTTTACCGTTGGTCTCAGTCAGCTCATGGCACGTGCCGGTTTAAATTGCGTCGCCATCGGGTTTGAGAGCGGCTGTCAAAGAATTCTCGACGTCATGCAGAAAGGGAATCGTGTAGAAACCTCACGTCGGGTCATGAAAAATCTGTACGACGCGGGGGTTGCCACGCAGGCCATGGGCTTTTTCGGGTTTCCGGGAGAAACCGAAAAGGACGGAGAGAGGACGGTGCGCTTCCTCGAGGAAAATGTCGATAGGATTTCCTACTACGTCATGGGTCTACTATTGGTACTGCCGGGATCCAGAATGTATGATAACCCTCGAAAGTATGGTGCGACATCGATCAGTTACGATGGGAATCCTATGATGGCGCCGGAACCTATATGGAGATCGGAGATCAGGATGTCGACCAGGGCAGTCAGTCGCCTGTATAACCGGTTGAGCCAGCTGGAAGATATTTATGCCATTAACGACTATCCATATGTCGGTGCGCTGTCCACCAACCACAGCTTTCTATATTTTGAACAGGGGCCTGATATCCTCAAGCGGCTGCGAATGGACGAGAAAAAGCGTCATCTGGAATTGCACCGCATTTTAGGGATTGATCATAAGCATAAACATACAAAACAAATCAAGTCTGTAGTACCTCGCATCGCTTTCCCCTTTGTTATTTATCGTTCACCCTTTCCGTTTCAACAAATGCAGATTGACCCCCAGTCACCTCCTAATCAGCATCAGGTTTTTCAGGGAGCCGGTTGGGATTATCTTGTTGACCCAATAAATATGCCCGTTCGGATCGGTGAATATGAATGTAAACTCTTGGGGAGAATCGACGGCAAACGAAAGCTCAAATCGATTCTTATAAAGATTAAAAAGACACCCTCTGAACGTCTAATATATTTTTTGATGCATTTAATCCAAAGGGGTCTGGTTAGGATATAAGCCATTGGCCATGATTGGTTCCTATGATCGTATACAACAGCTTCTGACGGGTAGCCAGGTTGAAAAGAAGGGTGAAATGCTGAGAGGGAGTCCGGAATCCCAGGTGGAGGGGATTATCTCCTTCTTGGACAGGCACGGCTTCTTGGAGTCGAAAGGACGGGCAAAGAGGGATAACAGGTTTGACAAATGAAATGCATCAAGAGTTAAAAATGCTGACCTATCGCCTCCCCAAAAGGGTTGCTTATCACGAGAGTGGCGGTTCTTTTCAATTAGTTCTTGAATTTCCATTAAAGGCCATGCTCCTTCATCCATCCTGGAGAGCCGTTTTCGACGTGCTGTCAAAAGGGGGTTTTGTTCCGGTAGAAACTATTGTGCCCTTGGTCGAGCCTCCAGATCCAAAGAAGGTGGAGGTTTTCCTGGATGATCTGGTGCGCAAAGGCTTTCTGGAGCGTGATGGCCTGTCCGTGCTTCCTGAACATCCATTCGTTTCAATCATCATCCCTGTAAGGAATAGACCTGAAGAAATTGAGATCTGCCTTGGATCTCTGGGCCAGATCCATTATCCCCGGGACAGGATGGAAATAATCGTTGTTGATGATGCCTCCGATGATAATACACCTGATGTCGCCTCTGAGTTTGAGGTTAACGTCATCTATCTCAAGGAGCATAAACAGGCCTCTTATTGCCGGAACCTGGCCGCAGAGGGGGCAAAAGGCGATATCCTCGCGTTTATCGATTCGGACTGCCTGGCAGATCCCCTCTGGTTGAGAGAACTGGTCCCTGCCTTCAAGGACAGATCCATTGGGGCCGTAGGGGGCATGGTCGACTCTTATTTTGGCAAGAAGGGGCTCGACCGTTATGAGGCAGTTAAGTCTTCTCTAAATGTTTGCACCTGGTTCAGACGGTCAGGGGAAAACGATCCGTTTTTTTATGTCCCCTCCTGTAACCTCTTAGTGAGACGAGATCTTTTCTTGAGGCTGGGAGGATTCAGGGAGGAGATGCACGTGGGAGAGGATGTGGATTTCTGCTGGAGATTACAGGACGCCGGGCACTATGTTGAATTCAGACCGCAGGGCAGGGTGTCTCACAGGCATCGCAACAGGATATGGCCTTTCTGCTCCAGACGTTTTGATTATGGAACTTCAGAGCCCTTGCTGCAGCAGATGCACTCTAAAAAAAGCAAACAACTGATCTTTCCACCCGGAGCATCTTTGTTTTGGAGTATTGCGGTTCTTGCGATCCTTCTGAAATATGCGCCGTTGTTTGTTTTGTGCGGTATCACTGTTTTATTAGATGCTCAGAGCAAATTATCGGGTATTAAGCAGAGAGGTATCTCCATTAAATTTCCTCCCTTGTTTCTATCCGTTTTACGCAGTTATTTTGCTTTCTTTTATCACTGCTCCGCCTTTGTCTCCCGTTATTATCTGATTTGGTCTATCGCAATTATCCCCTTATTTCCATTCGTCTCCGCCATACTTTTAGGCATGCACCTCTTGACAGGGTTGGTGGAGTATTTTACCAAGAAGCCGCGTCTGAATCCTGCTTCCTATTTCTTGTACTTCTCTTTGGAGCAATTGTCCTATCAGTTGGGTGTATGGTGGGGATGCCTCAAACATCTGTCCTTTAGGGCGGTGAACCCACGGCTTGCATTGAGAATTTCTTCTGCATGGAGTTGACGGGTGAGGCTATACGCCCAAGCGGATTAGCCTGTGGATTGCTATTGGTATGGAAAGAAAAGTGACAGAAGCGCTCGATTCCATTGCCCGTGCCGGCCTAAGATCTCCTAAGATCGTTACGCTCATGATCACAAACGGCTGCAACCTCTCCTGCCTTCATTGCTGGCCAGAGAGCCGTCCTTGTGACACCACCCTTCCGGTCCCCACAGACACACTTAAAAGAGTGATCGGGGAATGCGCCCTCCTGGGGGTAGAAGAGGTCTGCCTCACCGGGGGGGAACCGCTGACCCATCCGGACTGGTTTGAAATCCTTTCTTTTGCCTGCAGACAGCCCGGTCTAAAGAGAGTCCGTTTGCAGACAAACGCCACCTTGCTCACCGAGGTTGAGGTACGGGCGTTGCGTTCAGTCAGTTTCATGGGCCTTTCTATCCAGGCGAGCCTCGAAGGTGCTACACCCGAGACCCATGATCGGGTGAGGGGGCCGGGGAATTTTGAGCGTGCATTTCAGGGGCTAAAACTCTTGGCTGAGGCCGGATTGGGAAAGCAGACCCAGGTGGAATTCACGGAGATGGAGCACAATTTCATGGAGCTTCCTCGTTTGCTCGAGCTCTTGGACAAGTTAGGGATTGGCAGCCTTGTGAGCGGGACATTAGTTCTGGGGGGGCGGGCCGCACGAACCGATCAACTGGGCCCTCCAACGCCCTCACAATATAGGGAGCTATTGGATCTCTATCATTCTGATCCACAGTTCAGGTCGCGATACAAGAAACTCGGAAACATCGCCGCCTTGGAATGGTTAAGAGGGAGGTCATATCCTGCGTCCGAGTGTTGTATCTGCATTGAAACTCCGTACATTAGTGCTGATGGTAAGATGTATCCCTGTTTAATGCTGCCAATAGAGAAATACGCTGCCGATGGTGTCCACAACCGTCCCCTGGACGAGGTTCTTATGGAGGCGGTGTCCTTCTGGGCCGAACTGCCTGCACTGAATCGCCGCCGTTCTGTTGAATTGGCGCCGTGCAAAAAGTGTCCGGGCAGGTTGCACTGTGCCGGAGGTTGCATGGGGAGGGCCTATGCTGCTACCGGTGACCCCATGAACGTGGAAGACCGGTGCGTCCTTAGAAAATCGGTATATTCATGGAAGGTTTCGTCAACCCCGATTCACAAAGAGAACGACCCATCCTCTCCGACAAGGACGTGATGACCGATTCGACACTCAAATTAGCGGCCAGGCTCCTGATAAACGGTCTTCGCTTTCAATATCTGAAATGGAGCGGAAAAGCGGGAAGGACCCAGGCAGTCAGTCTGGAAATTACTCATGACTGCATTGCCAAATGCATCATGTGTAATATCTGGAAGATCCCTTCTGAAGTTCCCAACCTCTCCATGGAGGATTGGATCGGTTTCCTTTCATCTGACCTTTTTTCGGACCTGAGGGAGTTAGACATAACCGGGGGTGAGCCTTTCACAAGAAGAGATCTGTTGGACCTCTTTTCAGGCGTCTGTGAACTGAAGCAGAAAAATCTCACGGAACTCAAATCGATTGCCGTTACAACCAACGGTCTCTTGACCGGTCGTGTATTGGAGGATACTGAGAAGATCCTCCCAAGGTTGAGAAATAAGGATATTGATCTGGTCATGGTCTGCGCCATGGATGCCATAGGAGATATCCACGAAAATATAAGGAACTACCCGAACGCATGGTCCAAGGTTAATGAAACAGTACAGGGCTTGAAAAGACTGAGAGAACAATTTGAAAATCTTGTAATTGGCTTGAAAACCACTATATTACCCATCAATGTGGGACAATTGGAAGAGATCGTCCAGTATGCCAATTCAAACGGCTTGTTTACCATTATTTCCCCGTGTATAATCACGGATGCTCGTTACTTGAATCCCGATAGAGCTGATGAACTGGTCTTCAGCCGGGAAGATATTCAAAAGATGATCCGGTTTTATGAGAGTGATGCCTTTCGTTGGAGCTATCACGGTGATACATTAATAAAATTTTTCAAGACAGGGGCGACTAAGAAACCCTGCTCATGCGGCTTCAACTATTTTTTTGTTCGAAGTACGGGTCAGTTTTTCTTGTGCCCTCTTATCAACATCAGCATGGGCAACATAAAAGAGACTCCTTTTAAAGATCTCCTTTTTTCAAAAAAGGCCTCCCAATTTCGCCAAAACATTGGTAAATTCCCTGAATGCCGACGCTGCACAGAGCCGGGCTTGGAACGTTACGCACTCCCTTACGAAGGGTTTACTTATCTCTCCCTGCTACTAAAAAAGGGCGGGCGTGAGTTCCTACAATTACATCAGCACATGGGACTTGATAAATATTTCAACTGACTTTTAAGGATATTTATGCTAACAGAAAAATCCATTGAGAAGACTAATCGCGTCATCAGCTACCTGCGCCTTTCCATCACAGACCGTTGTAATCTGAGATGCGTTTACTGTATGCCGGAGGAAGGAATCCGCTTCGCGCCACACAGCGAAATTCTCACCTATGAAGAGATGCTCCATCTTGTCGGTCTTTCCGTTCAGAGTGGAATTCGCAAAGTGAGATTGACCGGCGGCGAACCGCTGGTCCGTAAAGGATTCATTAATTTTCTTGGAAGATTATGCAAAACAGAGGGCCTGAATGAGATTACACTGACCACAAACGGGGTTTTGCTTAAGGAGTTCGCTGCTGAGATCAAAGCCTGCGGCATCTGTCGGATCAATATAAGCCTGGATTCCCTTAAACCAGACCGGTTTTTTCAGATTACGGGTCGTGACTACTTTGACCGGGTGTGGGAGGGTATTCAAGAAGCGGAGCGCCTGGAATTCAACCCCATTAAGATCAATGTGGTAGCCATGAAAGGCACTAATGATGACGAGATCCTCGATTTCGCCCGCCTTACTTTAGAAAAGCCTTATCACGTTCGTTTTATTGAGTTTATGCCTGTAGGTGCCAACAACGGCTGGACCCCTGACAAATTCATTTCCACAGAGGATATTCGAGAGCAGATTGGGACCTTGGGGGTCCTCGCGCCAGTGAAATCCAAACCCCTTGACGGTCCTGCCCAGAGGTATCTCCTTGAAGGGGCTAAAGGTGAGGTTGGGTTCATCGGAGCCTTGAGCAGTCATTTTTGTAAGAAATGCAATCGATTGCGAATGACTGCCGAGGGCAATCTGAGAGGTTGTCTTTTTTCTGACCAGGAGATTGATATTAAGACCCCTTTAAGGGAGGGGAGAGGAGATGACCATCTCCTCAAACTGATGAATTATGCCATTAAGAGTAAGCCCAAAGACCATGGGTCAGGGACATACGGTCCTCGAAAATGCGTTCGAAAAATGTCCAGCATTGGCGGCTAATCAAAAGCACTTACGCATTCACCCAACCGCTCGCTGCACCGCCATTCTGAAAGGAGGGTAGACCATGCTCGTAGAAATAAAAATCTTTTCCTCTCTCCGCCATTACGTACCCTCTTCCGAAAAGCACCTGGAGGGGGATAAGTGGAATATACCGGAAGAAGCAACCGTGGGCCAGGTCTTGGAGATGTTGAATCTCCCTGAAAAGGAGGTAAAGATACTTCTCATAAATGGCCGTCACGGGGACAGGGAGAGGGTCTTGAAAGAAGGGGATGTCTTTCATGTCTTTCCGCCAATGATGGGGGGCTGACTTATGACTGGTAGCATGATTAACGTCCAAATCAATGAACAAAACAGATCCGTCCCTGATGGCCTTACAGTGGGAAGCCTGAGAGATCAAGAAAGGCCCGGCGCTGATGTGCTGGTGGTCAACGGTTTTCCCTGTGGCCCTGATACCGAGGTAAAAGAGGGAGACCAGGTGGTTTTTATCCGTCGGGGCGAGACACCCAAAGAAGAGGAACTGGAAAGCCTCATGGTCGCACGCCATACTCCTGGTGTGCATTCACGGATGAAGGGGTCAGCGGTGGGGGTTGCGGGTCTGGGAGGCCTCGGCTCTAACGTGGCCGTAGCTCTGGTCCGAATGGGCATCGGGACACTGATCTTGGCCGATTTTGATCTGGTGGAACCAAGCAATCTCAATCGTCAACAGTACTCCATTGAACATATCGGTATGCCAAAGACAGATGCCATGACCCAGATCCTGTTGGACATTAACCCGTACACTCGAGTAATCACCCATGATGTATCATTGGACAGGAACAATATCCCCCAGATTTTTCAAAATGTTGATGTGATCGTGGAGTGTCTTGACCGGGCCGAAGCAAAGGCCATGTTTATTCAGACTGTGCTTGAACTCTTACCTGAAACATATATCATCGGGGCATCCGGGTTGGCGGGCTATGGTGATAGCAACAATATCCAGAGCATAAGGCTGGGGGAGAAGATCTTTATGGTAGGCGATCTGGTTACACCGGCAGAACCTGGCAGAGGACTGATGGCCCCTCGAGTTGGTATTGCAGCCCACCATCAGGCCAATCTTGTTGTTAGCCTCCTTATGGACTCGGAAAAGGCAGCGTTATGATTCCTGTGAGGGACCCCGGGTCCTTGCCGCGTCTTCTTGGCAATGGTCAGGGAAAATCGTGAACGAGCCCTCCGTGAAAGGGAAGCAGCCAAGAGTTGTGGATAACACGTCCAATTTCGAGACAATTATTATCGGGTGCGGTATTGCCGGCGCTTCATTGGCTTATTTTCTTGCCGAGCGAGACGTGTCAGATATCTTGATTCTTGAGAGGGAAGAGCAGCCCGGTTATCACGCGACCGGACGTTCCGCAGCGGTGTTAGTGGAACTGGATCTCGTCCCGTCGATCCTTGAATTGAAGCTCTTGGGTGGACAATTTCTCCGCAATCCACCGTCCGGGTTTTCAGACAACCCGCTGCTGCAGAAGTCAGGGATCCTCATCACGTTTCAGGGACCCCTGTGGGAACAGGCCCGGCAGATGGTCCCCGGTTTGAAACAGTCAGGCGTAGCCGTGAATATCCTGTCTCAGGAAGAGACGGTATCCATGATTCCGGTTGTGTCTCCTGAAAATTTTGACGGCGCTGTGCTTCTGCCTGAAGACGGACACATAGACGTCAACGAACTCTTATGGAGTTATCTCAAACATGCCAGACACCGGGGGGCGCAACTTCGATGCCAAGAGGAGGTCCTGAGCATAAGAGTGGACCGGGAACGTTGCTTCAACGTCATTACCAGCGCCGGGGAATACCGTTCTCGCTGGGTGATAAACGCGGCCGGCGCCTGGGCCGAAAAGATCAGGAGGCTCGTGGGCCCTTCCCCGGTTCAACTCACGCCGCGGCGTCGCACAATTATCACCTTTGCCGCCCCTGACGGGCTATATGTCAAGAACTGGCCGCTGGTCGCTGATTTAAGCAATGCGCTTTATTTTTCCCCGGAATCAGCGGGTCTTATGGCCAGTCCGATGGATGAAGACCCGATGGCGCCCTGCGATGCCCGTCCCGACGAACTAACGGTCGCACAGACGATCGAGCGATTGAATCAGCTCACGCCCCGATTAGTCCCAAAAGCAATCACAAACAAGTGGGCCGGGCTCAGGACATTTGCCCCGGACCAGGCCATGGTTGTAGGAGAAGATCCGGTGGTAAAGGGATTTTTCTGGCTATCAGGACAGGGGGGAGCCGGGATAGAGACCAGCCCGGCTGTCGGGCGGATCGCTTCCGGCCTGATATTGGACGGTCGTACCCGGCTCATGGACGTGCGGCCCATCTCTCCGGCCAGATTTACAGATTGAAACCCGTGCCGGCAGGCTGTAACACTTTATCGGTTTGAAACAAAGCCGGGGACCATGAGGGTCTCTTTCCCAAAGGACGTAACAAAAATTCTCCAGAGCGTATAGAACGCCCCCTTGACGTTCAATACAGCTTCCGGGCAGGCAGAGGCGATGTCCGTTTAAATGGATACCTTCTCCTGGGGCTGTCCTGTGACGAATTCTAAGGCCTCGCTGCCGTTCCTATGAAATGATCCACGTATTTACGTCCTTTGGGAAAGAGACCCTCATGGTCCGGGAATCTCATCATGACTGTTTTCAAAACGCTGAACTGATACAGCCGGCTACATTATGGACGAAAGAGGGGTGTATTCAAGGCCGAGCGCATCTGCTACTGCCTTGTAGGTTACCTTCCCATTGTAGACATTTACGCCTTTTGCTAACGCAGCATCATTTCTTATTGCCTCTGAAATTCCTTCCTCTGCCAGTTTCATCAAATAAGGAAGCGTGACGTTGGAGAGTGCGTATGTGCTCGTACGGGGAACAGCGCCCGGCATATTGGTGACGCCGTAGTGAAGAATCCCGTCTATTATGTATACCGGGTCCGAATGCCGGGTGGGACGGATGGTTTCGCAACACCCTCCCTGGTCCACAGCCACATCCACAACTACGCTCCCCGGCTCCATCTTACTGATCATCTCTCTGGTCACCAAGCACGGCGCTTTTGCCCCCTTTACCAGGACGGCTCCGATAAACAGGTCGGCCCTCCTTACCGCCTCGGCGATATTGTAGGGGTTTGCACTGATGGTACTGAGCCGACCATGAAGGACCTGATCAAGATAGCGGAGGCGATCGGCATCGATATCCAATACGATCACGCTGGCGCCCATACCGAGGGCGATCTGGGCCGCATTCATCCCCACTACCCCGGCGCCGAGGATTGCAACATCAGCTGGACGAACTCCGGGCACCCCTGACAAG
>JACNIU010000191.1 GCA_014382905.1 Desulfobacterales bacterium | reverse complement strand
CAAGAATCCATATGTAAGTCATTTCAATTCGATGGTCATCAAAATGCTGGCTTTCTTGCATTTGTTTTCACGTCAAACCAGCAAAATCCATGCAAGGCTACCAGACCAATTGGTGAAAATGGGCAGAGACGAATATGGACCCCAACCCAGGACCTCACGCCCCTAAATTGCCATTTTAACCTGAACCCATACCTACCCATGGGCTCGACGAATAACCCCTCTACAGACCCCCAAACCTACCCAACCAGGGCCGTTTGCACCCCGGTTACGCAGCGGTCCCTTCCTGTTTGTGTAACCTACAGCACCGTTATATAAAATTGGTGGGGAGGTGGTGGCCCCCTATCAGGAGCCACCGTGACACTTTTTTTCTCTGCCGACAGGACAACCCTGCCGCCAGCTTACGTTAAGGTTGTCCCTCCCCATAATCTCCATATTTTGTAATGTTCCCATCAAGGCTTTATGGTTACCATTTGTAGTGTGAGTGACCCCTGAGTGACTTTGGGTGCCTTGATGAAGGTTGTGTTAGAAGTTTGAGTTGAGAAAGACGAGTCCCAACCGCCCTGAAGGGTCAGCGTCTTGGATTCGTTCAGGGTAATGGCTTCTGTGTACGTCCCATCCGCTATCAAAATGGTTGATCCGGTGCTGGCTGCGTCAATTGCCGCCTGGATTGAGCTGTAGCAGGGGGATTTAACACCGCAATCTCCGTCGGTGGTTACGTAATGATGGGATTGCAGGCCGCCACCGAGGTACCAATCGAACGTCGCGGCGTCGCCGAAGGCCGCCTGGCCGTTCAGTGGGCCGGTCTGCAAGCCGAGCACCGGCGAGTCGCCGGCGATTCCATTGAACGCCCAGATGTCCTGGGATGGATACAGGTAGGCGGGCGTGACCTCCTGCGTGCGCAGCAGTTCCAGCATGTATGGATTCACCAGCGCGTTAGCCTGTCGCCGATCGTCGAGCAGGTTGATCATATCTTGGCCGGTGAGAAGCCCGCCGTGGTCCAGTTCGGTCCCGTGCCGGAAGTCAATCCCGGCCATGTCGGCGACACTGCTGCCGTGGAGATGGCCTGGTCCAGCGCATTGGTGAAGCTGCCGATGCCGGAGGCGAACCCGGAGCCCGAGTATTGATTCCGCGTTACCCAGCCGATGGGATTGGTCGCACCCGGAAACGAGAGCGTCTGCGAAAATCCGCCCGCACCGGTGCCCAGCCAGGCGTATTCGGGCTGAGAGGTGTAGGTTGCCATCGCGGCGCTGACGGCGGCGGTGGATTGGCCCTGCTTTGCCCCGTAGACCATCGTGGGGGCGGAGGACGGAGGTTCGACACCTCGAGGCGGGTGAGGTAGTCGAAGCGGTCGATCCAGCTGAGGTCGAGCGTGCCGGGCTTCCCGAAGCCGTCGAAACTCCACTCGAAATAGTTGTTGGGGTGAGGAGTGGAGGGGTCTGGCTGCGCGGCTGTGGGCTGGGTGTCGCTCAGGATGGCGTACATGCGGGTGCCCCCGCTGGTGCGGTAGATGCGTATCTTGCCCTGGTCGACGTCGTTCAGGCTGACCGACGCATACGAGCCGGCAGTCGCATTCCCGGTAGTCCAACTGCCTGATTTCAGGTAATCGAACTTGAAATTACTCAGCAGCCAGATCTGCGCGTCCGTCGGTGTGGCGGTGGGTCGAGCGTGGAAGGTTCAAGTCATTCAAAAAGAACGATTGTTACAATGCGTTAAAAGGGTCTTTTCCAAGAGTCGCCGATATAGAGCCATGCCTGGATGTCTTGGAGGAACGGAACTATCTCACAGCCATGAAGGAGAAGAAGGTTGGTAGGCCTTCTATAACATACAGTGTCCATCCATCCCTTTCAGGTTGAACAATATAAGAAGGCCAGGAGAGAGGGAGGCACGTCTCCTGCTACGGTCAACAGGGATGTGGCTTGTCTCAAAAATATGATGAACAAGGCCGTTGATTGGAGTTATCTCCAGGTCAATCCTATCGCCAAGGTCAAGCTGTTACATGAGGATAATGAAAAGATGTGGGTCCTCAGTCAAGAGGAAGAGGTCAAGTTATTGGATGAGTGTGATAAGATCAGACAGCCGGAAAGGTATCTCAGGGATCTTGTAGAATTTGCCTTATATAGTGGGATGCGACAGGCTGAGATATTTGGGATAAGGCGGGTTAATGTCCATTTGAAGGAGAATTATTTATTAGCCACAGATACAAAAACACACCAAGACAGGCCGGTCCCTGTAAACGAGACCATGAGGGAGATTCTTGAAAGGCGAATGGAAAGACCGGGATCTGATTTTGTATTCTGTAATCATAAAGGGGAAAGGTTAAGCCAATTATCCGGAGGCTTTTATAGTGCAAGGAGAAAGGCAGGTCTGATCAGGTGGGATGGAGGGAATGAGATCCGGTTTCGTTTCCATGATCTGCGTCATACTTTTGGAAGTCGGTTAGGAATGAACGGAGTTGATCTGAAAACCATCATGGAGATCATGGGTCATAAGACAGCAAAAGTAGCCATGAGATATCAGCATCCTTCCCCGAGCCACAAGCTGGAGGCGGTCAAAGGTTTAGATAAAATTCGGGGAACTTCTTCACAAAAAATAGTGGCGATAAATAAAACAAGGAGTTCTCCCGGTTAGGAGATAAATGGAACTTTACCCTACCTTGTGTTATTAAGTCCCCCGATTCAATAGCTTGGAGGTTCACGTCCCTCTTCCAGAATGTCCCCCATTTTCACTAAATATATTGCAAAAAGAGGCTGCTAAAGTATTTCCATCGGCAATTCATCGGGTTGTGGAAGTTTTGGACGGATTGAAATCTCAGGTACGGACCGGGAAGGCTGAAGGTTTATGAGGTTCAGGTCATTAACGGTCAAGAAAGGAATGAACAGCCCAAAGAGGAGTATGCTATAGCTTGATCAAATCATATCGATTATCTTGGAGGTTTAACTTTACATCTCAAAAACGCTTCGTCCAATATTTCAATTCGGTATTGGCTTTCAAGTACTTTTTTTGCACTGGCCCCTATAATTTCACGATGTTGAGGTGGACAAAAGACGTGCCCTCGCCATTTGTTTAATCCATATTGACTTGTCCATTGGCCTGTTGGAAATAATTTATTAAGAGTAATTGGCTCTGCTCCTTCTGAGGGTAATACGAACGTGTCATCAGCGGCTTTCATAGAGGGCAATTCCGGAAGGTCTACCCATACTTCTTGAGGAAGGCATGGTTTTCCTGCAAATTTCCATATTTCTCGAGCTAACTCCCTGCGCTTTTTGGCGCTATTTGATGATTTCTTAGCATGTCTTTGAAGTTCATCCCATCTATCATTATCTTTCAACTCAACAGTTCTACGTGAAATAATCAGAGCCCTTTTCAGTAAACGCCGAAAAAAGAGATTATGTATCAAAGCATGAAGTTCTCCATTATCGGTTTCAAACCCAAATGACAAAAACTCGTTATCTATAACCCACAAAAAATCAACGGGTGAATTCCATTTTAAAGTTCTGCCTCTCAAAGGCATTTCTATGCGGTGTTCTTGCATATATTCAATTATCCCGGCAAACATACAGTCACAGGCTCTTACTTTATGATGTTGATAGACTGTGGAGAAAAGGACCATCTTGGAAAAAAGAATTTGTTCAAGAGCTGTAGCGCCCCTCAATGTCACCATTAGTCTATTCTTCTTGTCTTTGGCTTCCCCAATTCGGACGGTATAAAAAAGTCTGTCCAGGTCAACCGACATTGGTAATCCGCTAAAGTGACTATCTCTGAATAGGTAGTCAAGTTTATCGGCATCAAATGGACCATTGATCAATTCTCGCTTGTATGGGTTTTCAAGATCTCTACTTTGCCCTACAATATAGTTTGCTAATTTCTCAGGGTTTACATCAGTTTTGTTCGCATCAACCCCCGTCTCACAAAATGCTTTAAACCGCGGAGACGTCAAAATCAGATATCCAAGAATTTCATGCGGTTTGGCACCTGGAAATCTTTCTCTGAGGCATTCAATATGCGGCATAATACCATAGATTTCTTCGCTGGTATGACTGAAAGGACCGTGTCCAATATCGTGAAAAAGGGCCGCCAGCCGCATTTGCCCTATATCTTTTTGATCGAGCCTTTTTTCTTCGGAGTTCTTTATTATCGCTTCCCCCAATTGTTCCACCTTTAGCATAACGCCAAGAGTGTGTTCGAAACGTGTATGCGTTGTAGAAGGGAAGGTAAAATACGAGCATCCGGTCTGGTGGATTTGTCGTAGTCTCTGGATAAGCGGCGTATCCAGGAATCTAATTTCGGTAGGATTGAGTTTTGTCGTTCCCCAAAGGCCATCATGAACGACTTTTGGGGAACTTGCAGGTGGGTTAGGCTCTGAAGGCAGATATTCAGTCAGGAATTCATCAATTTCCTTCGTGAGTTGCTCATAATAAGCCTTTGCTTCTTCTGAAAGGATTTTGCTTTCCTCAAGCATCGGCCATTTCGCTGGTAAAATCCTTTGCCAATTCCTTTAATATGGCAATTTCTTGTTCTGAGAAAAGGTTTTTTGTGTATAGCTCAAAAGTGGTCTTGAGCTTAGAATTAACAGTATATTCAATAAAATCAGGGTTTTGTGCGGACAGATGGCCAGATTGCTGTAAATTCAGAAGGTCAGTATGAAGATCTCTGGAAAATGGAAAGTAGCTACGGTGATCAAATACATATTCTTTCAAAAATTTCTTGTACTTATCCTTTTTAGTTAAATTATATAAGGCACTATGTATTACTGGAGAGGCCGAAGATATAGTGTCTTTGTTCAGAAAAGCAAACAAGCCCTTGATTACATCAAACGCAGCCCAGTCTTGAGCTTTCTTAGTCTCCATTTTACCCTCCTTAATCGGTTACTAAATAAAAAAAGCCCATACCATGATCCTCCCGGATTCTCCACAATATAGGCTTTGCGTTTTTCATATTTTTTGACACCTATTAGCGATTAGCATAAACAAGGCGCTTGAAAGTCTATACTACAGGACAAATTCAAAAAGCAAGAAAAAAAATGACGTCAGTAGAATTATAAGTCAAGTTGTTCATTATACCAGAGGGTGCGGCGCGAAGATGGTTTTCTTTAACTACAATTTAGAAAAATTTTTACACCAAAAGTCACACCACAAAAAGTGGTTAGTCTGAAAAACTACACTATTTCAACAGCTTAAAGGATAAGGTCAACGGTCTTGAAAACCGTTATGTCGAAAGGCATCGGGAGTTCGAATCTCCCTCCCTCCGCCATCCGTGATATCAGGGGTTTCAGGAGTCAGGATTATGGCTACGTGACTTTTCTGATGATCATTTTACTGCGTGTTATTAGATAAATTAAAAATGACATGAGAAGTAAAGCACCCAGCATTTCAGAATCCTTTACTTTTATAATATAGGCAATGATAAACACGATAACAAAACCAAATATGACAACCAAGGCCCGTGGAACCCGTCGTAACATCACTTTTCCAAAGTGAATAAACCTGATATGGCTTACAAGCAGATATGAGATGAAAAGGGTGACGGCCCATATGATCCACAGATTTTTCCAGAATAAACAAGCTCCCACGGCAACTATCGCGCCGGCAGGGCTGGGCAGTCCGTTAAAGGCATCAGGAGGTAGCGTCTTTTCATGTTTATCATGGACCAGATATCGCCACAAACGAAACCCTACTGAAACACAGTAAAGAGCCCCGAAGATAAATGAGGGCAGCCCCAAATTACCTTTCAAAATGATCAATAAGCCCGGGCAAATGCCGAAGCTGACCATGTCCGCGATATCGTCAAGCCATGGGCCGAACTTTGTTCCGCCATGCTTTTCAGCCATCCTGCCATCAAACAGATCAAAGATCTGTCCAGCTAAGATAGCAATCGCCGTATATACATACCGGCCCTGGAAGACCAAGAATATCCCGGTTACGCCGCATAATAAATTCAAAATAGACAAAATGTCGGCATAGAAACGGTTCGCTATGATTTTGAAAGCACTCGATGAAATAGACAAGATGATGCACAAATTAAGCATTTCCGCCGAGAAATCGGGAAGTTGTAAGGCATCACTCAGAAGTGTACAGTAAATGATCAATGAAAAACACAACACTGCTTTAATCTTTCCAAAATTGTTTGCAGCCACAGAGAATTTTGTGGAACGTTTAATAATATATCTGACCAGGAACTGCCCGCAGGCTTCTATGATGAGCAGGGTCCATACCGCCGTCATACTCAGCAGGCCATCATAGGCGAAATAGACCATGGGAGGTAAATAGGTTAATTTGTCGCATAGAGGATCGATTTCTTCGCCAAAAGGGGTTATGAGGTCGCAGCTCCTGGCGATGAGTCCGTCAACACCGTCCAGGACCGCCGAAACGGTAAACAAAAAAATTCCCCACGTGTGTTGCTCAATCACAAAGTAAAGCATCGTGCCTGCCAAGCCGATGAATACCCGCCAAACACAGATTGCGTTTGGATGGTAATACCAGTGCCTGCATAGATAATCCCTTCCTCTTTCGGTTTTTAAGGCAACCACAAAACCAAAATACATTAGGAGGGAAATAGACACTGATATGATAATTGCAATAAAACTATCCAATGCAGTTCGTTACCCCGATTTGAAAATGACATATTCGGAAATTTTAGAAAAGTTTCTTCTGAACCACGCCTCCCAGACCCTTTTTTTCAAATCCCAGATGGAGATAGGCCCTCCTGGTGGCGACCCGGCCCTGCGGTGTCCGCTTGATATAGCCGCTCTGAATAAGGAACGGCTCATAGACGTCTTCGAGAGTATCTTTTTCCTCGCCCACAGCCGCAGATAGGCTGCCCAATCCAATGGGACCTCCGTCAAATTTCTCAATAATGGTACTCATAATATAGCGATCCATTTTGTCGAGCCCCTGGTCATCCACCTCCAACATATCCAGGGCCTGACTGGCCACTTCCTGCGTGATGACCCCGTCGGCCTTAACTTGAGCAAAGTCCCGCACCCTTCTCAAAAGCCTGTTCGCTACCCTCGGCGTTCCCCGGGCCCTCTTGGCGATTTCGAGTGCGCCCTCTTCCCTCGTCGGGATCTGGAGAAGCCTGGCCGACCGCATCACGATCACATGTAGCTCTTCAGGGGAGTAGAAGTCCACCCGCAGGATCATCCCGAAACGGTCTCTGAAGGGCGGGGTCAACAACCCTGTCCGCGTGGTGGCGCCAACTAAGGTAAAAGCGGGTAGAGGGATTTTCATGGTCCTTGCCGAAGGACCCTGGCCGATAATGATATCGAGCTCGTAATCTTCCATGGCCGGATACAGGATTTCTTCAACCACATGGTTAAGGCGATGGATTTCATCGATAAAAAGGACATCTTTGGGTTGAAGACTGGTAAGTATGGCCGCAAGGTCACCCGGTTTCTCGATGACCGGGCCGGAGGTGCCCTTTATATTCACCTCTAATTCGTTTGCGATGATATGGGCGAGGGAGGTTTTCCCCAGGCCCGGGCTTCCGTGGAAGAGCACATGATCCAGGGCCTCGGACCGTCCCTTGGCAGCCTCTATAAAAACCCGAAGATTTCTTTTCATTTCCTCCTGGCCCACATATTCGTCGAGGGTCCTCGGCCTGAGACTTATCTCAGTCGGGAGCTCTTCCAAATGGGGTCCGGGGTCTATGATTCTTTCTTCCATAGCCTTTCCGTCACGACAGAATTCTCAAGGCCTCTCTGATCAGGCCCTCTAAGGTCATCTCCTCGACCCGGGATTTCGCCTTTTCAACAGCCATCCTGGCTGATTTCGCAGAATACCCTAAGTTCACGAGGGCGGAAAG
Source organism: Desulfobacterales bacterium (assembly GCA_014382905.1). Classification (GTDB taxonomy): domain Bacteria; phylum Desulfobacterota; class DSM-4660; order Desulfatiglandales; family Desulfatiglandaceae; genus JACNIU01. The sequence continues at coordinate 41,596 of JACNIU010000191.1, read as the reverse complement.
GGAATCATCCAAAATGACCCGATCCTCCCCCTGAGGGACCGGGATGCGGGAAATTCCCGCCTCTCCGAGGACCTTTGACGCGCGATCTTTCAGTTCCAGGGCGATTCTCTCTGCGGTCTTTTTGCCCACCCCGGGGATCGCCTGAAGCCGCAGCGCATCCCCATTCGCGATGGCCTCCAACAGGTCCTGGGGGCCGATGCCTGAGAGGACATTTAACGAAAGTTTTGGGCCGATCCCCGATACGGAGATCAGCATCAGAAAAAGATCTTTTTCCAGCCGTGTGTTAAAGCCGAACAGGGTGAGGGAGTCATCCCGGACATGGGTGTAGATCTGGAGGCTGACCCTCTCCCTGCTATCCGGAAGCGCGTAAAATGTAGACAGGGGAACAGAGACCTCGTAACCGACGCCACCCACATCGATGATGATCGACTGAGTTGTTTTCTGAAGCAGGACACCGTTTAGTTGGGCAATCATCGTCTCACCGATTCAAATTACTTTAGCGTTTTGAAACAATTATTCGTTTGTTGCCTGGGACCATGAGGGTCTCTTTCCCAAAGGACGTAACAAAAATTCTCCAGAGCGTATAGAACGCCCCCTTGACGTTCAATACAGATTCCGGGCAGGCAGAGGCGATGTCCGATTAAATAAATACCTTTTTCTGGGGCTGTCCAGTGATGAATTTCAAGGCCTCGCTGCCGTTCCTATGAAACGATCCACGTATTTACGTCCTTTGGGAAAGAGACCCTCATGGTCCAACGCTTTGTTTCAAACGGCTAAAGTGTTACACCGATTCAAATTTTGACCAGTTGACGTGGCATATTGCAGTGGCTAAGGCATCAGAGGTGTCGAGGGTCAAGTCCCCCTTGAACCTTAGAATCACCCGAACCATGGACCGAACCTGCTCTTTGTCGGCCCTCCCATATCCCACGACCGATTTCTTGATCTCCAAAGGGGTATACTCAAAGATGGGGATGCCGCATTGAACCGCTGCAATCAACACGGCACCCCTCGCATGCCCTAACTTGAGAGAACTCTGTATGTTTTTTGCATAGAAAAGGTCTTCGATGGCCATCTCCTGTGGGTGGTAATGGCCCATGATTTCCACCATGGTTTCAAATATCTTATGGATTCTCTTGTAGAAGGGGGTCTTGTTGGAGGACCTGATAAGGCCGGAATCAACGTAGATTATATCATTATTCTGTTTCTCCACCAGGCCATACCCGGTAATTCTCGAGCCGGGATCCACCCCCAGCACAAGCATCAGCCTAAGGCCTCCATCACATCGTCAGAGATGTCGAAGTTGGCGTACACACGGTTCACATCATCGTGGTCTTCGAGGGATTCCATCAGGTTCAGCATCTGCTGGGCCTTTTTGCCTTCCACCTTGACCGTATTCTTGGGAACCATGGATACTTCCGCAAAGGTGTAAGAGAGACCGGCGCCATCGATGGCCTTCCTGACCGGCTCAAAGTAAGACGGTGCCGTAACGACTTCAAACTCTGTATCTTCTTCATTCATATCTTCAGCACCAGCCTCGAGGGCCAGGTTTAAGAGCTCTTCTTCATCTACCTTATCTTTTTCGAACACGATAAGGCCCTTTGTCTCAAACATCCAGGCGACGCACCCCGGCTCTCCGAGATTTCCGCCGAAGCGTTCGAAGAGGTGCTTGACCTCTGCTACGGTCCTGTTCTTGTTATCCGTAAGGCAATCCACAAGTACAGCTACGCCCCCCGGTCCGTATCCCTCGTAGTTGGCCTCTTCATAGGAGACCCCCTCTAACTCCCCGGTCCCCTTCTTTATGCCCCTTGCGATATTTTCTTTGGGCATATTTTCTGCCTTGGCTGCGGCAATGGCCGCTCTGAGGCGGGGGTTTCCGTCCGGATCGCCCCCTCCCATACGCGCGGCTACGGTTATTTCCTTGATGTGCTTGGTAAATATCTTACCCCGCCTGGCATCCGCAGCCCCTTTTTTATGCTTTATCGAACTCCATTTTGAATGACCTGACATCTATTGCTCCCCCAAAAAAATTGAAGATTGACGACTGACGATTGACGACTGAAGATTGACGACTGACAATCGACAATCGTCCATCGACAATCATCAATCCAGTGACACCCCCACGAGGTAGACCTCACGGCTCCGCTTGCGCGTGGCCTTGGGCCTGAAGAGCCGGATCTGCCTGAAGTGCCGGGCCACCTCTGACTTAAACGGTTTGAGATCTTCTCCCTCAAAGATTTTGCACACAAAGTGTCCCTTTTCTTTGAGAAGTGCACAGGCGATTTCTACTGCCTTTTCTGCCAGGGAGAGGGACCGATTTGTATCGGTGGATCGTATCCCCGTGGTCGACGGAGCGAGGTCGCTTATAACCACATCCCTCGGTGAGATCTCTCTGACCAACCATTCGGTTTCCAGGGTCAGCACATCCGCCTGGATAAACCTGAAACCACTGGCCGAAAGATGGTCAGGCCTGTTGAGATCGATCCCAACCACTTCCCCTTGATGACCCACTTTATTGAGTGCGTATTGAGACCATGAACCCGGAAAACAGCCTAAATCAAGCAGCCTGTTGCCCCTTTTTATCAAGTTGAACCGGTTGTCAATTTCCTGGAGCTTGTAGACTGACCGGGCAAGCCACTTCTCGCTTTTGGCCCGGCGGGTATAATGGTCCTCCCACCTATTTTGCCTCATCTATATATTTTTATCACAGATATATCCCCTTTGCAAAAAAAATATAATATAATAGAACCACTACGTAAAAACAAGGAGGCGCAAGAGGCGTGGAAAAAGTAACCATTGACGGGGTGGAATTGCACCTGAGTGAGCCGGATGACGTACCGATGTCGTGGGTCGGCCAGAAAGAACTGATAACGCAGGTCCTGGCCTCGTGGCTGGTCATAGGGAAGGATGATCTCCCGCTGAGCCCGAGGTTGGTGGGCAAGCCGGGCGTTGGCAAAACGACCTTGGCCTATCATTCCGGGAAATCCTTAAACCGGCCGGTTTACCTGTTTCAGGCCACCATGGACACCCGGCCGGAGGACCTGATCGTCACACCTGTTATCTCAGACAAGGGGAAGATCAAATATACGGCCAGTCCCATCGTTTCGGCCATGATTAAAGGTGGTGTCGCCGTTATTGACGAAGGGAACAGGATGAGCGAGAAGAGCTGGGCCTCTCTTGCCCCCCTGCTGGATAGCAGAAGGTATGTTGAATCCATTGTGGCGGGGATCAAGATAAAGGCCCATCCGGAATTTCGGTTCTGCACCACCATGAACGATGATGCCAGCACCTTTGAGCTCCCTGAATATATCCACTCCAGGCTCCAGCCTAGGATCCACATAGACTTCCCGGAAAGGGACGAGGAACTTCTGATATTAAAGAGTAATCTCCCTTTTGCGGATGATGAGATCCTCGAATATGTGGTTGAATTTCTTCAGGCCGCTCATGAGGCTGATGAGCGCTATTCGGTCAGGGACGGAATCAATATCGCTCGGTACGCCCTGAAACGGCTGGCCGGGAGGGACAGCTCGGGGTCCCAGGCGGATCGGGCAAGGGAGACAGCTCAATATCTAAAGGAGGCAGCGTCCATGATCCTGGATACGACCGCCTCTGCATATTTCAGGGAGATAGTGGATGATATTGACCACGAAGACTGAGATAGGGTGGAATAATATCCGGATGGTCCCTATCCTGCACAACAGGATGGAATTCGCCCTGGAGGTAAGAAGGGTATTTAAGGATTTCGAGCCGGACCACGTGGCCGTGGAGTACCCGGATACGCTGAAAGGCAAGATTATCGATGGCGTCAAAAGACTCCCTCTTTTGTCGGTCGTCTACTATGAGGAAAAGGACGAGACCTTTACCTACCTCCTGCTGGAACCGACTGACGGGGGGGTAGAGGCGATCCGGCTGGCCCTTTCAAACGGGATCCCTCTCCATTTTGTTGACCGGGATACGGAAGGATGTCCCCCTGACTTCTCCCCCATGCCGGACCCGTATGCAATCACAAGGATAGGCCATTTTCTCTATTGTCAGGCCCACATGAAAACGTACCGGGGTCATGATGCTTCTCCCGAGGATCTCCTTAGGGAGAAGACAATGGCCTATCACCTGCAGGAACTGAGTAAAACCGGGGAAAAGATCCTTTTTGTAGGGGGGTTGTCTCATGCTCAGGGCATACTGGATATGCTCGACCAACCCCAGACCCAGGTCATCGGACGCAGGGTGCGGAAAGGGGTCGGGCTGGCCCATCTCCACAGGGACTCGAGCCGGGAGATCATGGGTGAAATGCCTTTCCTTTCAACGGCCTATGAGCGTAGCAGAACAGGGCCGATGGAGTTAGACAGGCTCAAAATCAACAATGAATTAATTGACATCGGGAGGAAGAGGCACTGGAAAACGAGCAAGGAAGAGGTTCCTCACAGCCAGATCCGTATGCTGAATAAGTTTGCCAGAAACTATGCCTTCCTTACGGAAAACCTTGTACCCAGTTTCTACCAGATCATTGTCGCGGCCCGGGGAACGGTCGATGATAATTTTGCCTACGAGGTCTGGGAGGAAGGCAGCGATTACCCCTATCAGAGCGAAGAACCCGGGCTGCCGGTACTTCGATTGGAAGGAGAGGACCTCTTCCTGGACAACAGAAGGATTCGGTTTCACCGGCAGCTAAAGACCCTGCGCAGGCGCCTGGTGCCTGTCCCGGTCAAGAAAAAGAAGAGAGAACAGTATCCGGGGGAGTGGCAGAAAGATTTCAAGGGGTTTTCCATCTGTTCTTATCCCCCTGAGGATGTGGTGGTTGAAGGATATGGCCACTATCTGAGCGAGAAGGCCCTTGAGATCAAGACCGAAGAGAACATCCGGATCGAACCGTTTGCCTGTTCCATGCTGGACGGCCTGGACATCCGGGAGACCATCCGGAAATGGACCAGCAGGACGATATATGTGAGGGAAGACCGACCCCTAAAGGGAAAGGTAGGTTCAGTGGTGGTGATCTTTGACCCGGACCTCCCGGACAGGGACGGCAGGGAGGAATTTCCCTGGCGTGTGACCTGGCTCGGTGAGCACAACCAGGAATCGGATATGGCCTTTTACAGCACCCCCGCAGGCGAGGTCATGGACGGACCTGGGATCTCCAGGTGCCAGTATGGGGGGTTTATGATGACCTATCCTCCCCTGCGGGTCTACGACGTCTGGAGAGATCCGTTTTTTCACTTTGCCAGAAACAAGCCTGAAAAACTCCTTATGGCCGCCCTCGATTACAGCTTCGAGAAACATGTGGTCTACGTGGCCGCAACCCCCCCGTCCGGATGGTGCCAGAGCCTGGCCGCACGCTTAGGCAAAAAGATTATCTACCTCCCCATCGGGACCTTTTCTCCTGTCACCCTAAAGAAGATCAAACAGTTTCACGTATTAGACGGCCATCCCGTGAGAAAATACGCCCGTGACTATATTTGACCCTCGCGTCAAAGTCCTGCCACTTTCTGCTTTTCACTCTGGCCTATGGAATCCTCTTCGCCTGTGCCATCACCCACATAAAAATCAACAATCGGAAAGAACCTCCGGCACGTCAGCACCGAGACCGCAAATACCGCCAGGAGATCAATATCGGGGTCAAACAGGCGCTCGTGCTTCTCAACCACCCTTACAGTTTGAAACTTCATTGATTTCTAACCCGACCCGTTGATCCTGATTGAAAGGATCAGGTGGGGCGTAACCCATCTTATTTTGCATAATCGATTCAAAAAGACAAAAATATGTATCTAAACCCTTGAAATAAGGAAAAGGAAATGTTAAATAGATAAATGATTGGCATGTTCCTTTTGCAGTTGGCAGTCATTTTGGGGCAGGGATAGAGGGTCAATCTTTTTATGGAAGTCTGTGGCCCTTTGCTCACCTACGTGGGTTATGGGCTTTAAGGCGGTCGGGGTTTTGATATCCTATTTGGCGTAAACCATAAAGATCAGGAGGAAAAGGGCATATGGGAAAAAAAGTGATGACTGGCTTAGTTGCCATGGCTTTTGTTTGCGCGTGCCTGTTTTTTATCACGTCGTGTGCAAAAAAACAGGTTGGCATTTCTGAAGGGGTTAAACCACCTGCCGAGGTCGTTAAAGAGGAGGTTGTCGTTGTAAAGGAGGGGCCGAAGAAAGAAGTTGTAGTGGAGATAGAAGAAAAGAAACTGCCCCCTGAGCTTGCCGCCCAGGTGGCTGAGTTTGAAGCCGAGAATATTTATTTTGATTTTGATAAATCAAATTTGAAACCTGAGGCCGAGAAGAATTTAAAGAAGAAGGCGGCGTTCCTACGCTTTAACCCTTCTCTTTCGGTCCTTATTGCAGGCAATTGTGATAATAGAGGTACTGAGGAATACAACCTGGCGTTGGGCGAGAGAAGAGCCGCTTCCGCGAAAAAATACGTTATGGCCTTAGGGATATCCGGTGATCGGATCAAGACTATCAGCTATGGAGAGCTGAGACCGGCAGATCCTGCAAATAACGAGGTTGCCTGGGCACTTAACAGAAGAGATACCTTTAAGTTATTCCAATAGTAAGGGAACTGGTTTCGTTTAATCGGTTTGGCCCCACCCGACAATCCGCCGCGCAGAAGTTTGCACGGGTTTTGTCGGGAGGGGAGATCCAGGGGTGGCCTCTGTCGGCCGTCTTCCTATCAAGGGTTTGACGGTGTTTGGTAATTCAGGATCAGATGCTCTATTCAGGAGAAGGGAACGTGGGAATTTCTGACTCGATAAGATCTTTTGGCGTTAAGTTCGGGTTGATTACCTGTTCTTTCCTGTTCTTTTCTTCCTGTGTTACCGAGAAGGATTTTTTGTATCTCAACGATCAGATCGTAGCCGTCAACAAGAGGATGGACAGCCTTCAGGAAGCAACGGACAAGAAACTCTCCAGCGAACTGGATTCGAGACTGACCTCGATCCGTGAACGGCAGGCAAAAGCGGACGTTGAGAACGATAAAATCAGGGAGGAAATGCAAAAGATCTCAGGCCGTTTGGATGAGAACAACCAGTTGGTAAAGCGTGCGATTGAAAGAGACACGACGGCCCAGGATGATATGAGGGCAACGGTTACTGGCCTGGAAGGCAACATCTCCGAGTTAGAGACAAGGGTAAAGCGGGTAAACTCATATCTCGGGATCGACCCGGGTGCCGCTCAACAGGGGCGAGACCCTAAGAAGGAACCCATAAAGGAAGCCATAGCGGCTCAGGAACCCGTGTCTCAACCTCAGATTCCGAAAGAACCGGAAGTGTCTCCTGAGCAGCGGTTATACGATGTAAACCTCACATTTTATCGGGAAGAAAAGCATGAGGAGGCGATCGCAGGCTTCAAGAATTTTCTTGAGAAGTACCCCAAATCAACACTGGCTGATAACGCCCAATACTGGGTTGGGGAATCCTGTATGGCCCTGAAGCAGTATGAGCAGGCGATTTTGGCCTTCCAGCGTGTGATCAAGAATTACCCGGATGGAAACAAAGTGCCTAACGCTATTCTTCGACAGGCATTGGCTTTCTATGAAATAAAAGACAAAACCAGTGCAAGGCTTCTTTTAAAAAAGCTTATTCAGAAATATCCCAAATCGAGCGAAGCAAATATCGCCAAGGCTAAGCTCCAGACCATGAAATAAAAGAACCGTTCATCGGTTTATCGGGTTCAGGGTTTCCCTGAATCTCTGAACCCATGATTGCCGCCTACCTTAACGCTCTGTCTTTATCGCCTTCTCATGATAAAATTATTAAAGGCAAGCATGATATCCGTGCGGCTGATGACGCCGACTATTTTATCAGGACGATGCTGTTCTACCACCGGGAGGATGGCGAAGTCCCCGGACGTAATCTTGGAGAGGGCCGACAGGAGCGAATCCCGGTCTGTTACAGTGATTACATTTTTGGTGGCTATATCACCTGCCGTCAGGGAGTTATCGCCTTTTTTGAAAGCCGATTTCCAATCCGAGAGGGAGAGAATCCCCGCGAGCCTCCCCGATGCGTTGATCACGGGAAAACTGTTGAATCCTCTCTCATAAATCAGGTCCTTTAGCTGGTCGACTCTCATGTCAGCCCCGACAAGCTCCGGCGTTGGATTCATTGCGTCTCCAACGGTTATATCCCTTAATCTGCTCACGTCACGATCATCTGCTGCGGCGGCTCTAATCTCATCACCCGCCTTGATGTCCTGGACCCGCTGGTTGTAAAACTGGATCATTTCTTGTCGATCCAACATCCCTATAAGAACCGAGTGATCATCGTCTCGCACAACCGGTACCCTCTGGAGATTACGGATGGTGCATTTCTTGAATACCTCATTCAAATCTTCCGACGGTGTTGTGAATATTATATCGGAATTCGCCACATCCTTCATGCGTACTAACTCCTCCACCTCCCTGTCAAAAATGACGCCCCGAATATCATTTATTGAGAATATCCCTGTCAGCTTATTCTCCCTGTCGACCACCGGAAAGTAGTGTTGCTGACTTGATCTGAAGACCTTCCGGAAACTCTTCAGGGTCATATCTTCCGGAATCAACCGTGCTTTTCTGAGTTGCCCGGTCAGTTCTTTGACCCTGATAGCCGCAAGAATATCAACAAAGAAATCTCCCTTGTGGGCATTTGAGTCTATTTTGGCGGGCACCTGTTTCTCATATATGGTCCATCTTCGGGATAGCAGGTAGGCCAGGGAGCAGACCAAGAGGCCGGGCAGGAGCAGATGGTAAGAGTTGGTCATTTCGCTTACAAAAATGATGGTGGATATGGGGGTATTTGAAACACCCGCAAAAAAACCCGCCATCCCGACGACGACAAAGGCGCCGGGACTGGTGACGATGCTCGGCATTATCTGATGGAATACCCTGCCCACTACGCCGCCCAGTGCACCGCCTATGACAACTGAAGGGCCGAATACGCCACCACTCCCCCCGGAGCCGATCGAAAAGGAGGTGGTCAGTATTTTTCCAATGGCGAGTGTAAAAAGGAACAATGTAGGGAGCTGGTTATCCAGTGCCAGCTGGGCAAACCCGTATCCGAAAGATAGGGTCTGGGGAAGGAAAAAACCAATGGCTCCGGTAAACAGGCCGCCGATAGCAGGCTTGAGATAGTTCGGGATTTTTACCGCCTTTGCCATATGCTGTACCCCGTAAAAGGACTTGACGTACACAAATCCCGCTCCTGCCAACACAAATGCGAGCACGGTATACGGCCCAAGTTCCAACGGGTTGCGGAAGAGAAAATCTTCCGTCTCAAATAGCGATCCCCACCCTAAGCAGAGACAGAAGATGCAGTACGCCACTACAGATGAGATGCCAGCAGGGATGATTACCTCGGATTCAAACTCCGGGTCCCGGTAGAGCACCTCTGCCGCAAATAGAGCACCTGCCAGAGGTGCCCTGAAGATGCTACCCACGCCGGCCCCCATACCCGCTGCCAACATGATCCGGCGCTCCCGGTCCGAAAGCCTCAACTTCGTGGCTAAAAAAGAGCCGAAACCTGCTCCAATCTGGGCAATAGGTCCTTCACGTCCGCCCGACCCGCCCGAAGTAAGTGTAATTGCAGAGGCAATTGTCTTTATAAATGGGATCCTTCCCCTGATAAACCCCCCTTTATTGTGGTATGCATCGATGGCTGCATCCGTACCATGGCCTTCTGCCTCGGGTGCAAAGGTGTAGACGAGCCAGCCGCTGAGGATGCCCCCCAATGCAGGTAGGAAAAGGAGTATCCAGCGATTGAAAGGGGTTTGAGTGGGCGTAAAAAGATGCCCCTCGCCGGCAGGGGAAGGAGGCCGGTAACCGGCTATTTGATCCATAAGCAGATGGGCGCCTGCCTGGCAAAGAAAATGAAACATAACAGCTCCCAGGCCTGCAATAAGCCCTATCAGGACGAAATAAAAGGCCCATTTACCCGCGCTGGTAATCGTGCTCGAGCTTACCTTTAAAGTTCTCAGATCAGGCCAGAGCTTAGCCTTGAATCCATATCCCATATTCTCGTCAAAAGTCCCATTGCAAAAAGAGTGGGTTACGCACTTCAAATTCAGTGCAACGCAGACGCAAGTCCTGAGTCCATGCCCCCAGAGCCTATATACTGACGACACCAAGAATCGTCAAGCCCAAACCCGGTATATGGCAGTTTTCTATTTTGTATCAGCGTTTTGAAAACAGTCATGATGAGATTGCCGGACCGTGAGGGTCTCTTTCCCAAAGGACGTAAATAAGGGGATCATTTCATAGGAACGGCAGTGCGGCCTTAAAATTCGTCACAGGACAGCCCCAGGAGAAGGTATCCATTTAAGCGGACATCGCCTCTGCCTGCCCGGAACCTGTATTGAGCGTCAAGGGGGCGTTCTATACGCTCAGGAGAAATTTTGTTACGTCCTTTGGGAAAGAGATCCTCACGGTTGCCGGCTTTCTTTCATTTGCTAAAGCGTTACTCTATTTTTAATTTGTCAGAAGCGAGCTTGGAAAAGCGAAATACGAATAAAGTTTATAAAGTTAAGATATTTTTTATTTAGTATTGATGATTAACAGGTTTTTTATTGACTTTAGAGTTTTCCGGTATTAAACTTGTTATCTGATAGTTGCCTGACACTGTTACGCATATTTGGAAATCCATCGAAATATGTTAAGAAGATATAGAGGAGTCTGCTATGCCCAAGATCATGACCACAAAAGAAATCGCAAAATATTTGAAATTGCACGAGATTACAATCTGTAAGTATGCAGCAGAAGGTAAAATCCCCGCGATCCGGATTGGCAGGGTCTGGCGATTCGACAAGGATGCCATTGACAGATGGATCAGCGGAGAGCAGAAGAGTTAAGATCATTGTTTGTCACGGAAGATGCCTTAAACCTTTAGCTGGTCACGAATACAAGAGATAGGGCATTCTCCAATTAACATAGGATTCGAGGTCTGGCAGCCACCTCTCCCTTATCAGAGAAAGGGGGTCGCCAGATTCCAGACCGCGCCGCAAAGATGAATTGCCCATGATGATATCGATGGGCTTTTTTTTGTATTCATATTCGTACGGAGGCTGCTTCCACTCAAAATCTCTCGGGTGGAGTTCCATAACGGCCTTCAATAGGGCAACTGAGGTGAAATAGGGTTGGTAGGCATGTGGGTCAAGGATGTGTATCATAAATCCGTGGCACAGTTCTCCTGACCATTTATGGAACGTTGGACGAAACAGATATTCCTGGAGATAACAGCCTGTACTCGCATCCGGGTCCAGCATCTGTTTGATGGCCGTTGCATCAAAAAAAGGCGCCCCGAAGATTTCAAAGGGGCGGCATGTTCCTCTTCCTTCGGAAAGATTGGTTCCCTCCCAGAGCACCTGGCCTGGATAGACATGGGCGGTTTCCGGAAAAGGCATGTTCGGAGAGGGCATCGCCCACCTTAACCCGGTTTCATTCCATAACATGCGCCGATGCCAGCCCTGCATGGGTATGACTTCAAGGTCGCAGTCAAGATCAAACACATGGCTGAAAACACGTGCCATTTCCCCGATTGTCAGACCATGCCGCATCGGTAAACGATAAGGCCCAACAAATGAATATAGCTCCGGCTCCAGGAGGTTTCCCTCGACCACATTTCCGCCCAATGGGTTGGGGCGATCTAAGACAACCACCCTTTTCCCGAGTCTTGCCGCTGCCCTGAGGCAGTTGAGCATGGTGGAGGCAAAGGTGTAGACCCTTGCACCCACATCCTGAAGATCTATGACCAGGGTGTCGATCAGGTCAAACATGGTTGAAGACGGATCTCTCGATTCGGCATAAAGGCTGAAGACAGGAATCCTCAACGCCTGCTCATATGAATGGGGAGTTTCCATCATATTGTCCTGGTCTTCACCTCCATAGCCGTGCTGCGGGCCGAAAAGGGACTTCAGTTGACCGGGCAGGAGGCGTGAAATAATCTCCTTTGCTGTATTGAGATGGCTATCGACCGAGGCCTGATTGGCAAGGAGACCCAGCCTGTCGCCTTTCAGTTTTTTCCACAGTTCCGTGCGTATGCGGTCGAGTCCTGTAAGGACACGGTTCATTTTCAACAGATCCTCCGGTAGTGCGAACCTCGTTAAACAGTCAAGTCGTTGAGCGGTCAATTGGTTAAGTGGTTGATGAGCCCTAAACTGTGACGGTGCTGACATCTTAGGGCATACGTCGTCCCTTTTCAAGAATTTCTCATAAATGACGCATGATTGATGCACGTGTAAAAACTCTCTGGTCTCGCGCCCCAGTACCATCTCCCGGAGCTACGGGGTAAACAAAGGCGCAAAGGACGCCAAGACGGAATGAACAATTTGAACAGGTTACCCCTGCGTTCTCTGAGAACTCTGCGAGAAATCGGACTTTTTACGAGCCTATCATGATTCGGTTCAAGAAAACATGAATATGAAAGACCGAAACCGGAAATCTGCAATCTGCAATCTGCAATCTGCAATCCGAAACATCCTTCTCCTATTTCTTGCCGCCTCCCTCCTCTTTTCTTGGAGATCCCTTGGTGCGGGAGAGGTTTATCTCCTCAAAGAGGCGGGCATCAGGGTGTTATTCGAACCACCTCTTGAGCCGGCTGCAAAACAACTGACGAATATCTATCCCGGGGTCAAGGCAGAATTAGAAAGGATCTTCGGATGGGACCTGAATTTAACCCCGTCCATTCTTCTCATAAAGGAGAGCAAGGAGTTTCAACAGATGATAAAAAATCCTCTCACAGTGGCCTTCGCTCTCCCTGAAAAGGATCTCATTGTCATCGATTATTCAAAAATGAACATCCACCCCTTCACCCTCAGAAATATCTTTAAACATGAACTGTGTCATCTTCTCCTTCATCAGCATATCAGAAGCGTTCCTCTCCCCAGGTGGCTTGATGAAGGCGTAGCACAATGGGTGAGCGACGGCATTGGCGATATCATCTTAGATCAAAAGAGATCACGACTGAATAAGGTTGCCTTGAGGGGGCGGTTTATTTCTCTTGACTCATTAGCCAGGGGCTTCCCTCGCCGTGAGGAGGATCTGATACTGGCTTATGAGGAGAGCAAGAGCTTTGTAGATTACATCATCGGCAAGTTTGGAAGAGAGGGGGTACTCAAGGTCTTAGAAGGGATGAAGCAGGGTGAAAGCGTCCATGCTGCTGTTTTGAGAGCATGTTCCGTGTCGTTTGAGGATCTGGAAAAGGGATGGCAGAGTTCCCTCAGGAGAAAGATGACCTGGTTTACCTATCTCAGTTACAATCTTTATGAGATCCTTTTCTCCCTTGCCGCATTGATTACTGTTTACGGGTCCATAAGGATAATGCTAAAGAAAAGGCGCCGCATGAAGGAAGAGATGGAAGCGGAAACATGAAACTGAAAAATCGGATCGTCATGACCGCGATGCATCTGACATATACCCCTCAGGTCCCCATTTCCCACGATGAGAGGTATCGCTCCTGCTCTTCGGTCAGTGTATCTATCTCGATCCCCATAGATTTCAACTTCACCCGGGCGATCTCCTGATCGATCTCAAAGGGGACCGGATAAACCTTTTTCGTGAGGGTGGCATGTTCTCTTGCCATATATTCTGCGGAGAGGGCCTGATTTGCAAAGCTCATATCCATGACGCTGGAAGGATGGCCCTCTGCAGCCGCTAAGTTGATAAGCCTCCCCTCGCCCAACAGATAGACACTTCGGCCGTTTTTCAGGGTGAATTCCTCCACAAATTCCCTTATGGGACGTCTGTTCGCGGAAGATTCCGAAAGCCCTTTGAGGTCCAATTCCACATCAAAATGGCCTGAGTTCGAGATGATAGCCCCATCTTTCATAACCAGGAAGTGTTCGGCCCTGATCACATTGATATCCCCTGTCAGGGTACAGAAGAAGTCCCCCAAGGGGGCTGCCTGGGCGATCGGCATGACCTGGAAACCGTCCATGGCCGCTTCAAGCGCACGCAGCGGGTCCACCTCACATACGATCACGTTGGCACCGTGGCCCTTGGCCCTGATGGCCACCCCCCTTCCGCACCAGCCGTAACCGCTGACCACAAAGGCGGCGCCCGCAAGGAGCCGGTTGGTGGCCCTGATAATGCCATCCACCGTGCTCTGGCCGGTGCCGTACCGGTTGTCAAACAGGTGTTTAGTGTTGGCATCGTTTACAGAAATGACGGGAAATTGCAGGACCCCATCTCTTTCCATGCTCCTGAGCCGGATAACGCCGGTGGTTGTTTCCTCTGTCCCGCCGATAACGTTTGAAAGAAATCGGTTTCTTTCTTCTTCAGGCAGATTTCTCGCCCACTCACGGACGGTAGGTTCCAGGTCGTCCCATTTCTTCAGGGCGATAAAGTGAAGGGAGCTCACTAAATCAGCGCCGTCATCCATTGTCAGATGAGGCTCATGCCTGAGTGCGGAAAGGATGTGGCTGTAGTAGGTCTCGTGGTTCTCCCCTTTAATGGCAAAAACAGGGACCTCGTCGTCTGCGACCAAAGAGGCGGCAACGTCGTCCTGGGTCGACAGGGGGTTGGACGCACATACCACCACATCAGCCCCACCTGCCTTCAGGGTCTTGACAAGGGCCGCCGTTTCCGTTGTGACATGCAGGCAGGCGGAAAGCCTGAGCCCTTTCAGGGGTTTTTCCTTTGAAAAACGTTCACTAATACTTTTAAGGACGGCCATACTCATCCCGGCCCATTCTATTCTCAAACGGCCCTTTTCGGCCAGATTAATATCTTTGATATCATAATCCATCTACTTAACCTCGCTTATTGATTTGATTCACGCACTCCTCCTGGCCCTGGCCGAAACGCTATTTTACAGCCTTTTTGAGCGCTGCTACCGCATCGGTCTTTTCCCAGGTAAACTCAGGCCTCTCTCGACCGAAATGGCCATAGTTGCATGTCTTTCTGTAAATGGGTCGAAGAAGATCAAGGCGCTCAATAATTGCAGCAGGCCTCAGGTCAAATTCTTTTTTTACAATTTCGGTCAGTTCGATGCTGGGAAGAACCCCCGTACTGTAAGCACCCACCATCACCGAAACCGGGTGGGCCCTGCCAATTGTATATGCCACCTGGATTTCGCATTTTTCGGCCAATCCGGCCGCCACGATATTCTTGGCAATATAGCGACACATATATGAGGCACTTCGGTCCACTTTGGAAGGATCTTTTCCTGAAAAAGCCCCGCCGCCGTGATAGCCAAAACCGCCGTACGTGTCCATGATGATCTTACGTCCTGTTAAACCGCAATCCCCTAAAGGCCCCCCCACCACAAACCGACCTGTGGTGTTGATATAGTATTGTGTCTCCGGGTCCAGCATCTCCGGTGGTATCACCTGCCTGATAACCTTCTCGATGATGGCCTCGTGGAGGGTGTCGTAATCCACGTCCGGGGCGTGCTGGGCGGCAATCACAACCGAGTGAACCCTTGAAGGCTTCCCTTCGATATATTCTACGGTCACCTGGGACTTCCCGTCGGGTCTGAGCCAGGTAAGGTCTCCGGACTTTCGAACATGGGCCAATCTCTTGGTCAGCCCGTGGGCCAGGTAAATGGGCATCGGCATGAAGGTTGCGGTATCTTTGCAGGCGTAGCCAAACATGAGGCCCTGATCTCCCGCCCCCTGCTCTTTGAAAAGGCCCTTTCCATCGACCCCCATCGCAATATCAGGGGATTGTTTGTCAATGGTGGAAAGTACAGCGCATGTCTCCCAGTCAAACCCCATGGAGGAATTCTTGTACCCGATGTCTCTGATGGTCTCTCTGACCACTTCCGGCATATCCACGTACGCCGAGGTTGTTATTTCTCCTGAAATCATGGCCATACCGGTGGTCACCAAGGTCTCGCACGCCACCCTTGATGTCCGATCTTGGGCTAATATCCTGTCTAATATGTGGTCGGATATCTGATCGGCGACCTTATCCGGATGCCCTTCGGTTACGGACTCTGAAGTAAACAGAAAGTTTAATGGTCTCATCTAAAACTCCTTTCATATCAGCTTAGCGTTTTGAGAACGGTCTTTATTAGATTGCCGGAGCATGAGGGCCTCTTTCCCAAAGGACGTAACAAAATTTTCCAGAGCGTATAGAACGCCCCCTTGACGTTGAATACAGGTTCCGGGCAGGCAGAGGCGATGTCCGTTTAAATGAATATCTTTTTCTGGGGCTGTCCAGTGACGAATTCTAAGGTCTCGCTGCCGTTCCTGTGAAACGATCCCCTTATTTACGTCCTTTGGGAAAGAGACCCTCATGCTCCCCAGCTTTGTTTCAAACTGCTGAAGTGTTACCCTGTATCTAAGTTCTTATCGGTTGTCGGATATCCGTTATCAGGGGACCGTTCACTCTACCCTCCAAACACCGATACCCGGCAGCTGGTAACGAATAATTTTTCATATGTAAATTTCAAGCAAACCTCTTGATCCAAGGGGGGAATGGATCCTTGGGGCGTTTCAGTCCCGGCCCTCGCGGAGCAGGCAGTTGTCTATCAGTCTGGTCTTTCCGACCCTGACTGCCAGGGCAAGCAGATTCTCATGACCCAGCACCTCAACATCGTCTAATGTTACCGGGTCACAGAGGGCGATATAATCGATTTCGGTAAAGGGATGGCTCAGAACAAGAGATTGAATCTCGTCTTTTATCGCTTTTGCCTTTTTCTCTCCTCCCCGGAATAACGCCCCTGCCAAATCGATTGATTTTCTCAGTGAGAGGGCGGACCTTCTCTCTTCCGGCCTTAAATAGCTGTTCCGAGAACTCATGGCGAGGCCGTCCGGCTCCCGGACAGTGGGAACCCCCAAGATCTGGATGTCCATGTTGAGATCCATGACCATTCGGCTTATCACTGCTAACTGCTGGTAGTCTTTCTGGCCAAAGACCGCCACATGTGGCTTCGTAATGTTGAACAATTTGGCAACCACTGTGGCCACCCCGTCAAAGTGGCCGGGCCTCGAAAGACCGCAGAGGTGGCGGGGGAGATTTTCCACCCGCACCCGGGTCTCAGATTCCTCCGGATACATCTCCGCTGCAGATGGCATAAAGACGATATCGACCCCGACATTATGGGCCTTTTCCAGATCGCCTTCCGTGTCTCTTGGATACTGATCAAGATCCTCGCCGGGGCCAAACTGCGTAGGATTCACAAAGACGCTGATGATCAGTTTGCCAGCGTGTTTTTTTCCTGCGCGCATCAATTCAAGGTGGCCCTCATGGAGAAACCCCATGGTCGGGACAAAGGCGATGGTTTGCCCGTCCAATCGTAATGCCTCGGATCTCTGCCGCATCTCTTGAACTGTCTCTATGATTTCCATGGCAAATTTTTCAAAGGTCTCAGCCGGCTTTCCCGGCTGTTCGTGTCAAAGGTTAACTTAATATCACCCTGTTCATCACTTGTCAATTGTAAGGGCAGAAGCCAAGCGTAAAAACTCATCCATATGCAGGGTTTCTGCCCGTCTTTTAGGGTCAATCCCGCTCGCCTCCATCCCGTTTATGAGCACATCGTGTGTCCAGAAGGGTAAAAATCCCTTCATGGAATTAATAATTGTCTTTCTCCTGTGAGCAAAGGCCCCCCTCACCACGTTTCTGAAGTGGTCCCCGTGGACTCCCGGTGCGGGATATGGGTGCTCAAAGTCAAGCTCAACGATCATTGAATCCACTTTTGGCACCGGATAAAAGGCGCTCCTGGACACCTTTAGCAGGCGGGTGGATTTCGCATGGTATTGAACCAGGAGGGTCATGGCCCCATAGGCCTTTGTGCAGGGAGATGCGGTTAGCCTATTGGCGACCTCCAATTGGAACATAAGGATTGCCCTTGCCAACAGTCTTCGATGTTTTATCAGTTTTTCCAGCACAGGGGAGGATATGTTGTAAGGGAGATTCCCTATGATCTGGATCTTGTCAGGGGGCCGGGGTCTGACACCGGTGAAATCAAATGAAAGGATATCGTGATTTACCAGAGTTACATTGGAGATGTTAGAGCCGGACAGCTTCTTCTGGAGCGAACTTACCAGGTCGATGTCCTTCTCTACTGCCACAATGTGTGAAACGGTTCTGGAAAGGGGGAGGGTCATGGCCCCTTCTCCGGGTCCGATTTCCAGGATCACATCTCCGGACCGGAATCCAGCTAAAGAGATAATTCTTTGAATGATCCCGGCATTAATAAGAAAATGCTGTCCCAACCTTTTTTTTGGTCGAAATGCTGCTACCGGCCTTAACGATCTGTGACGCTCCAATTCTTGTGTCCCCTTTTCGATTCGCGCCAGACCTTTATACGCCGGAAGATGTGCAAGAAAATGAAATAAGAGGGGATTGAAGTGACCGTTCCCATGACCAGGCCGCCCACAAGAAAGGACGCAACCGTGAGACTACCGGCTGCCAGGATTTTCTCCACGATAACCATCGAGTCTTCGCCCAATCGTACGGCCGTCATGATGGATGAAAACATGGCGCTATGCCCTTTTATCCCTAATATGAATGCCCCTAATTTGTAATTGTAATAGTACAGAAAATACCAGTTCAAGGGATTGCTGATCCAGGTACCTAATGCCGCTGTTATCTTGCTCCCTTTGAACAGCATGGCTAAACCCACGGAAAGCGCCATCTGAAAGGGCAAGATCGGCATCATGCCGGTGAAGATCCCAAAGGTCATCCCGAGGGCCAGTTCATGGGGATTGCCCCTTAGACGGATAAACCTGAGGTAATAATATCTGAGCTGTCTCTTGAATTTCAAGTCTACTTAATTTCACAACCTCGTTCAGGGTAAGGGGCTTGGCCGGATGGGAAATTTGGATCTCACATCTGAGGACATGCCTGCTGTTTCACCCCGCAACAGCCGATGATAGCCTGCTGCTGCAATCATGGCCCCGTTGTCGGTACAGTATTCCGGCCGGGGGTAATAGACGTTTACACCTTCAGTTCCGGCAGCCTCTGACAGCCTCTCCCGAAGTCTCCTGTTGCATGCCACGCCCCCTGCCATTATAACCGATTTAACCCCTGTTTTTCTTCTTGCGGTCATGACCTTATCAACAAGTACGTCTACCACCGACTCCTGGAATGATGCCGCAATGTCAGCAAGGGTTATTTCATCTTGTTGCGTCTGGTTGTCACGCCATTTTTTCATATATAATGCGACGGCAGTCTTAAGGCCGCTGAAGCTGAAGTCGAGGGATTCTTTTTCCAGATATGCCCTCGGGAACTTGATCCTGTCACAACTGCCGTTGACAGCCATCCTTTCTATGGCAACACCTCCCGGATAGCCAAGACCGGAAATCTTGGCTACCTTGTCGAATGCCTCCCCGGCGGCATCATCAAGGGTTTGACCCATCTGGACATATTGGCCATAGGCCTCCACATGGTATATGCTCGTATGCCCGCCGGAGACGGTCAGGGCAATAAAGGGAAACTGAGGAATTTCTTCCTCCAGGAAGATTGAAAGGATATGGCCTTCCATGTGATTCACCGCTGCCAAGGGAATGTCACAGACATAGGCTAACCCCTTGGCATAATAAAGGCCGACCAGAAGGGCTCCCACAAGTCCTGGCCCCACAGTTACGGCAATCCCATCCAGATCGTTCATCCGGACGCCCGCCTTTGAAAGGGACGTCTCGACCACCGGCATGATATTCTTGATGTGTTCCCTGGAGGCAAGTTCCGGAACAACGCCTCCGTGGGGATGGTGGATCTCGACCTGAGAATGGACCACGTTGGAGAGGACGGACCTTCCGTCAACGACAACCCCCGCTGATGTGTCATCACATGAGGTATCTATGCCTAAAATCATCATAGTTTTGGTAAAAAAATAAGTAAACAGGGAAAACGGTCATGATTAGATTGCCCGCCTGCCATCGCCTCTCTTGGACGTGTTGCTGATGGGAGGTGCCACACGTCCTGAAGGGTTGAACCAGCAATGCGCGGCGAAAGGCATTGGCGGGCAGGCCGGACCGTGAGGGTCTCTTTCCCAAAGGACGTAACAAAAATTCTCCAGAGGGTATAGAACGCCCCCTTGACGTTGAATACAGTTTCCGGGCAGGCAGAGGCGATAGCCGTTTAAATGGATACCTTATTCTGGGGCTGTCCTGTGACGAATTTAAAGCCTCGCTGCCGTTCCTATGAAATGAGGGACTTATTTACGGCCTTTGGGAAAGAGACCCTCACGGTCACTGGCTTTCTTTCAAACCGCTAATGTGTTACGGGAAAACGTTTTTAATCCAACGCCAGGTAGGGTTTTATCTTGCGGTACAGTGCCGGGCCGATCCCGCGTACAGATATGATATCGCTCAGTTTCTCAAAGCGACCCCTCTTGATTCTCTCCTGTACAATTGCCTCTGCAGTCCTAAAACCGATTCCCGGAACAGAGGCGAGTCCTTCGGCGCTGTCGCTGTTGACAGAAACCGGTATGCCAAGCGTTGTTCGGTAAAAGGCCGACATTTTACCGATATGGAAAAAGATCTTTTTCTGGCGGTTTTTGAGTTCAATGTGGTCGCCTGATTGACACAGAAGCCCTGCCGGGAGCTGAACCGCATGCTCTGCCAGGGCTGACCCATCGGCACGATCCACCAATTCTCTTAGGGAGGCCGGGTTGTCGAACCCGTAAACGCCGGGGTATCTGACATCTCCTGAGATCTGGGCAAACACGTGGCCGCCCGAAGGAGACCTTTCCGGGCAGAACAGGTTATTTGAGCCTTTCAGGAAATTTATGGCCATCAGGAAAAACAAAAAAATAAGTACGCCAATCCCGACCGGTGCAGAGGTATCATGGGGTTTCCTTTTTTTCATCGTCCAAACCAAAAGCCCGGTGAAGGACACGCACCGCCAACTCAGTATACTTTTCCTCTATCACGCAGGATATCTTAATTTCAGAGGTGCTGATCATCATGATATTTATATTTTCGTTGGCAAGGGTCTCAAACATTATTTTGGCGACGCCAGCGTGAGTCCTCATCCCCACACCAATGATGGATACCTTGGCAATGTCCTCATCGCCCAGGACCCGTTCAGCACCTATTTCTGCGGCCACATCGCTGACTAACTTCATTGTTTTGTAGAAGTCTGTTTTAGGCACGGTGAATGTCAGATCGGTAAGCCCGTCCTGGCTCGTGTTCTGCACGATCATATCAACCACAATACCGGCCTTGAAAACAGGATCAAATATACGGGAGGCTGTCCCTGGCTGATCCGGCACTTTTCGGATGGTCACCCTGGCCTCGTTTTTATTATAAGCGACCCCAGACACTGCAACCTTTTCCATATCTTTTGTTTCAGCAACCACCATTGTACCCCTTTCGTTCGTAAAAGTTGATCTTACATGGATTGGCACGTCAAATTTTTTGGCAAATTCAACCGAACGGATTTCCAGAACCTTGGCGCCCAGGCTGGCCATTTCCAACATCTCATCGTAAGAGATGAAATCCATTTTTTTTGCCTTTGGACAGATATTGGGATCAGTGGTATAAACACCGTCCACATCGGTATAGATCTCACAAACATCAGCCTTCAGGGCTGCGGCCAGGGCAACAGCCGTTGTGTCAGACCCCCCCCTTCCCAGTGTAGTGATGTCCCCGTTATCATCGAGGCCCTGAAAGCCCGCGACAGTCACGATCCTCCCTTTGGCCAGGTTCCTGGTAATACGATCGGTTTCGATGTCATGAATCTTTGCCCTGCCAAATAAATGATCCGTGTGAATTTTTACCTGGAACCCGAGGAAGGAGCGGGCATCGCAGCCCATTGATTTCACCGCCATCGCAAATAGCGCCACACTTACCTGCTCACCTGTGGACATAAGGACGTCAAGTTCCCTGGGATCCGGGTCATCGGTCATATCTTTGGCTAATCTAATCAGACCGTCGGTCTGACCCGCCATGGCCGACAGGACCACCACCATCTGGTTGCCCTGCTTGAAGGTCTTGATAACCCTATTGGCAACCGCCCTTATTTTTTCGATGCTTCCGACCGAGGTGCCGCCATACTTCTGAACAATTAATGCCATGATTTTTTTACCTGACCTCCTCTTTCATTTGTCTCAAGATCGTCAACGCCCTGGGATGGTGACCGGACAGGGTGATTTCCCGGGAGTTCTCGTTCAAAATTACAAGTTGGACCTTTAGACTCCTTTCAGGCAAAATCTCTGGCCAGCGATCCGCCCACTCCATCACCGTAATCCCGCTCCCGTGAAGGTATTCATCAAGGCCTGCATCAAGAAAGTCAGAGACGTTTTCCAATCGATAGACATCGATATGAAAAAGCGCACACCTTCCCTCGTACGCGTTCATGAGGGAAAAAGAGGGGCTGGTGATGAGAATGTCAGGCGAGATCTCCAATCCCAGGGCCACGCCTTTGGTAAACCATGTCTTTCCACTCCCCAAGTCCCCTGCCAACGCTACCACATCTCCCTCATTCAGGAGCGCGCCTAATCTCAGGCCCAGATTTATGGTCTCTTGATCGGAAGATGTCCGACGTGTGACAGATCCCTTTTTCAATCTGCAATGGTCCTTATAAGGTCTGCCTTGCCGATAATCCCCACCAACCGGTCACCATCCATGACCGGAATCGTGTAAATCTTCTTCTGGGTCATAATTGTGGCGATTTCATCAATGGGAGTCTTTTCATCCACTGTAATAGCCTTCCGGGTGTAGAGCTCTCCGACGGTAGTGGCACTGACCCTCTGAAACTCTTTCTCTATGTTTTTCGGGTTTTCAAGATAGATTACCGCATCAAAGAGGGTCACCACTGTTGGGATGTGAAGTTTCTTGTCTTTGCGTATAAGATCACTTTCACAGATAATCCCAAGGAGTGAGCCGTCATCGTCAACCACGGGTACGCCGTTTATGTGGTTCTTGTAAAGGACCTTGGCCAGATCCTTCAGGGAGGTGTCTTTCTTGACGGTAATAACATCGGTCGTCATAATATCGCTGGCATTCAACATTCTCTATCCCTTCTTTCCAAGAGTTTCTAACACCACCATGGCTATACCATATTCGCCATCATCTGAAAGGCTCAGGTGAATGCCATTTATCCCTTTCTGTTTACAGATTTCCGATGCCACTCCATAAAGCCTCAACCCCGGTTTCCCGGCAGCGTCGTTGAAAATTTCTATATCCCGCCATCTGATGCCTTTCCTCATTCCCAGGCCCAATGACTTTGCGAAGGCTTCCTTGGCAGCGAACCGAAGAGCGAAGGCTGAATAGGGAGAGGGCTTCTTCCAACAGATTCGGGCCTCTTCGGCCGCAAATACCTTTTTGACAAACCTGTCGCCCCACCTGAGGATTACCTTTTCAATTCTGCGAATACTGACAAGGTCTACGCCGGTTCCATAAATCATTTCAAAAATGCTTGACCAGTTCGATCATCTTCCGAACGGCATCTTCGAACCCTACCAGAACGGCCATCGCCACGATACTATGCCCGATGCTGTACTCTTCGATCCGGGGAAGGTCCTTAAACCTTTTGACGTTTACGTAGTTGAGCCCATGACCTGCGCTGATACCGAGGTCCAGGCCGGCGGCAGATTGCACGGCCAGGGCAATACGCTCGAAGCTTTCGGTGGCCTCAAATTCAGATCTTGCCTCCGAGTAATGGCCCGTGTGAATCTCCACAATATCTGCGCCGCACTGCCGGGCGGCCTCGATCTGTCCGTGGTCAGGGTCCACAAAAAAGCTGACCTGAATCTCCTTTCTCTTGAGACGGTCTACGACGCCTCGGTAATGGTCTGGCCGGGCTTTGACATCAAGGCCCCCCTCTGTAGTAAGTTCTTCTCTCTTCTCGGGAACGAGAGTGACCAGGTCAGGTCTGGTGGCAAGAGCGATATCCACCATTTCATCGACAGCAGCCATTTCCATATTCAGTTTTGTCTTCACAATCTCTCGTAAAAGTCTAAGGTCCCGGTCACTGATATGCCGCCTGTCTTCCCTGAGATGACAGATGATCCCCTCGGCGCCTGCCAATTCGGCAAGGCCGGCCGCAATAACCGGGTCTGGTTGATCGATTCCCCTTGCCTGGCGCAACGTGGCAACATGGTCCACGTTAACGGCTAAGCGTGCCATGTTTCTATCCCTCCCCTTATTCAAACTTTAGACACTTCAATTAATGCCATGAGCCTTTTTTCCTCTTTTTCCATCAGTAAAGCCCCTTCCTCGGACGCTTCGTGGTCATACCCTGAAAGGTGCAAGATCCCATGGATAAGCAACCGGTCTATGACATGTTCCAAGGGCTCCCCAAATTTATCTGCTTCACTCAATGCAGTGTCCACTGAAATGACCACATCCCCTAACATGACCGGTTCAAACGCAGATGTTTGATCTGCCGGGGCATCCGGATCGGCCATGGGGAATGCCAGGACATCTGTAGGGCCTTCCCTCCTCAAATAGCGAAGGTTGAGTTGCGCCATTCGATTGTCATCTGTAAAGAGAAGACTCAATTCCTTGTCATGATAACCCAAGTCTCTTAAGACTTTCTCTAACTTCACCCTTATCTTGTTTTTTTCCAACCCTGGGAGTTCCCGATGCGAGCTGATCTGTATCTCCATCTTTTTCCTTTTTATGGGGCACGTCCTTTCCTTTTCCAATCGCGTCTCGATCGCGGGAAGGGGTGAACCTTGCCACAGGTTCAGGATATTCAATCCGGTGATGAAAAATGCCGCTTAACGTCTTGTTAAAGCTTTTTGCGATCTCGTGAAGGTCCTTCAGGGTCAGTTCGCATTCATCTAATTGACCGTCAGAAAAAATTTTGTTTATCATTTTCTGAACCATTCCCTGAATCCGTGCCGCTGTAGGGTCAACAAGCGTCTTGGAGGCAGCTTCCACCACGTCTCCAAGCATCACAAGCCCGGCCTCCTTGGTCTGAGGCTTGGGGCCCGGGTAACGAAAATCCGCTTCCTCTACCTGAAGATATTTTTCGCCCTTCTTCTCTCCCTGCTCTTTTGCCTTTTCGTAAAAAAACGTGATCAGAGATGTACCGTGGTGCTGCCTGATAATGTCAATAATTTCCTTCCCCAGCTTATACTTCTTTGCCAGTTCAACACCGTCCTTGACATGAGAAATGAGTACCAGACTGCTCATGGAAGGGGCCAGCTTCTCATGCTTGTTTTCCCGGCCCCCCTGATTTTCGATGAAATAAAGAGGCTTTGTTATCTTTCCGATATCATGGTAATAGGCGGCCACTTTCGCAAGAAGCGGATTGGCATTGACCGCTCGTGCCGACGCTTCTACCAAGTTGCTCACAACCACGCTGTGATGATAGGAGCCCGGGGCCTGGACCATAAGCTCGCGCAAAAGGGGTTGGTCCAGATTCGCCAATTCAAGGAGTTTGATATCTGTCGTGTAGCCAAAGGACATTTCAATCAGGGGAAGGATTCCTGTGGCCACAACGCCGACGAGAACTCCCCCGATGAGGGCTGAACCAGAGGCGATCAGGGCCTCTAAAGTAAAAAATGAACCGTATAATGCCGCTATGGAAAGGGCCAGGATCATATTGCACAGACTTACTTTGAGTCCGGCCTTTATCAAAACCCCCACTTCTCTATATTTCCTTACACCGGATGCCGCCACTAAGGAGCTGATGAAGAAATACACAAAAAACTCTACCCGGCCGTCCATAACAAGACAGGCCAAAACAGAAATAATAAGAGAGAAGCTGGCCGCCACACCGATTCCATGGAAAATGGATATCAGCATGGCCCCGCTGGCAACCGGTACGGCGAATAGCAACGCCTTTGGTGAAAAGAAACTAAAGCCTCGCGCGATTTCAAAGGCCACGAAGTTAAAGGCGATGATGACTAAGAAAATAAGTAAAAGGGTGGCCGCACTAAAGAGCAGGTCTCTTACCTCAGTCTGGGATGATCGACTACTGAAGAGCCCCACAACGTACATGGACGAGAGAAGGAAGGCGATAAGGAGCGCCATGGCCGGGACTTTACCCAACATCTCTTTTTGTTTTGATAGTTTATATTGTTCATGAAGCTTGAGGAGATGCTCGGGCGAAGTTCTTTCACCTTCCCTGATCAGCATTTCACCCTTTTTCACTTTGAAATAAAAGGGCTTCACCGACTTACGCGCATTTTCTTGTCTGAGTGCGGTCTCCCTTTTGTTAAATGTTACATTTGGTTTGATCAGGGCGGATGCCAGTTCCAAAGAGGCTTTTGCCAATTCTTTGGGTTTTATTGCCCTGGTCAGAACTTTTCCCTGTCCATTTATAAATTCCCCGGCGCTTTTGAGATCATAGAACCTCTCAAAATCAGTGACTTTGATCTCTTTGCTATTGTGGATATCATGCAGGACAATCCCTTTACCGCTCTGACTTATCAGCATCATTTTGTTGCCGACAACACCGCTGTGGAAGAGATCAGTAGCCAATGCAATCACTGATTCCTCTGCCTCAGGGGAGAAACCATTTTTAATCAAAACATCAATAAGCTTTTCGTTGTAGGGGATATCAAGGATCTCAAAAAAGCGGCTCTTGAAGGCATTCACTGCTTCCAAATGGTCAGCGAGTGCCTTTTCAGATGTTGCAGCGCTACTGTCGAAGGCGTAGGAAAACTCAAGAGAGTTGGCCAGATATACCCTACCGGATTCAAAAGCCTCCTTTATCTTGGAGGCAACATCCGTTGCGGTCGGGTCAAAATCGTATACTGACAAAACAGCCCGGACCACATCCTGTCTGTCTTTTTCCGTCAGGTCAGTATTTTCGATAAGAAATGTCTGGGAGGCCTTGATATCACGATCAGCTATGTCTCCTAATTTGTATGCCTTGGGAGGGGTTAAGATGGTTGGAAAAAGGAGAACTGAGATGATTATGCTCAGGCCGAGCAGTATATACCACCTTTTTGCCTCCTCTCGAAACCAGACACCTGAACGAGCATAGCCCTTTTTTCCACCGGGAGAAGCATCCCTTTCCCTTTTTCCTGATGCCTTTCTCGTGTTAAGGGATTTCAACCTCGACTTATCCAATCTGTTCACTGTCATAGCAAGTCAGATCCCTTCAGGCCTGTCTTTGACTTTCCATTTTTTCATAAGCGTCAATGATTTCCTGGACCAACCGGTGCCTTACCACATCTTCTCTTGAAAAATAAATAAACTGTATCCCTTTGATCCCCCTTAAGGTCTCTTTGGCTTCAATGAGGCCGGAGGTCTTGCCTTTTGGAAGATCTGTCTGGGTGACATCTCCGGTAATCACGGCCTTTGAGCTAAAACCGAGACGGGTTAAAAACATCTTCATCTGTTCAGAAGTAGCGTTCTGGGCCTCATCCAGAATGACGAATGAATCGTTTAGTGTCCGCCCCCTCATAAAAGCGAGAGGCGCTACCTCTATCACCCCTTGTTCAAGCAGACGGGATGCATTCTCAAAGGGCATCATATCATGAAGGGCATCGTACAATGGCCGGAGGTAGGGGTTAACCTTTTCATACAGGTCACCTGGAAGGAAGCCGAGGTGCTCCCCTGCCTCTACGGCCGGCCTTGCCAAAACAACCCTGTTTACCTCCTTTTTGATCAACGATGACACCGCCATAGCCATTGCAAGATAGGTCTTACCCGTCCCGGCCGGACCGATTCCAAACACAATATCGAAATTTTTTATGCTATCAATATATTTCTTCTGATTGATTGTTTTTGGGGTTATTAATTTCTTCTTGGACGAGATATAAACCTCTTCTTTGAAAATTGTTTTCAGTTCAACGGACCGGTCTCCGCTCAATATTCTGACGGCGTATTGAATATCGCTGGGATAGAGCGGATAATCGGCTTCCAGGAGCCCATAGAGCTGTTTCAGGACCCTTTCCGCCACATCGACTTCCCAATCCCTTCCCCTGAGAAGGATGACATTTCCTCTGAGATTCAAGGAAACTCCGACCTCTTTTTCTAAAAGGCCAAGATGTGCATTACGTTCGCCACACAGGCTTTGTATCAATTCATAGTCCGGAAAACTGATCCGTCTGGTGACAGTAGAATTATCTGTGGGGGCAGGTTTATCCAATGAAAATCCTCAATCTACAATTTACAATCTGCAATCTAAAAATCCTATCGGGTTTCTCCTGATATCTGGACGACAATCCGCGAGCCCTTACACCTACGGAACCTATAGCATAGCCCCCTGTTTTCGTGCAACAAAAAGCGATAGGGCCACCTACTGAAACATGAAACGTCTCATGCTGATACTCATGAGGATCCCCATGGCCGCCATGGTTGTAATCAGAGATGACCCACCATAGCTGAGAAGTATGAGGGGGATACCAACGACAGGGAGGAGCCCTGTAACCATCCCGACGTTTATTGCGACCTGCCAGAAAATGATAGCAACTATCCCTGCAGCGAGTATGGAGCCGAATCTATCCTTGGAGCTTTTTGCTATATTGAGGCCCCATAGGATTAAAAAGAGGTAAATCAGAAGAAGCGCAATCGATCCTGCCAGACCCCACTCCTCGGCTAATACTGAAAAAGCAAAATCGGTGTGTTGTTCGGGCAAGAAGTGAAGGCGGGTCTGTGTCCCTTTTAGAAAGCCTTTTCCCCAAAATTGTCCTGAACCTATTGCGATTTTGGATTGATTGATGTGGTATCCGGCACCTAAAGGGTCCATATCGGGGCTTAGAAATGAAAGGACTCGTTTTTGCTGGTATTCCCTGAGCCCAAACCAAATCAAGGGGGCCGCCAAAAGGGAGGATCCAGCTAAAATGACCAGCGATTTCCAATATACCTTGACAATCAGGATAACGGAGAAGGATACCAGCCCCAGGAAAAGGGCACTGCCAAGATCAGGCTCTTTAAGAATCAGAAAACAGGGGATCGCAGTAAGCACAAAAGGCTGCCACAGATCCCGCAGTCGATATTCCCTGTAATCGCCTCTTTCGCTGAAGAACTTGGCTAAAACCAGCACGATGGCGATCTTTGCCAACTCCGACGGTTGAAAAGAAATTGCTCCCAAACTCAACCACCGCTGGGACCCTGACATCACCTTTCCCACAATGAGGACCAGGACGAGAAGGACTATGGTAAAAAAATAGACCGGATAGGCCAGGCGCTCTAATACATAATAATTAAAGGCGGTCATCAGGAGAAAAACAGTAAATCCAATCAAAAACCAATAAATCTGTTTGAGAAAGATTTCGGATCCTCCCAGATCCCGAATCGGATAGGTGGCGCTATAGAGATTGAGGAGGCTTATGCCTGCCTGAAACAGCAACAGGAGGAGCAAAACCCAGTCGAAATTCTGGATCAATCTTCGGTCAAGCATGTTTTTTCAAATGAAAGGGTTAGTGGTTAAGCATCCAGTATCCAGCATCAATCCTACATCACGACGGGACATCCAGGTATGCCTTTATCAATTCCTTAGCGATTGGCGCGGCAGCGCTTCCTCCATGCCCGCCATGCTCTACAAGGACGGCTACTGCAATCTTGGGGGTATCTGCCGGCGCAATCGCGACAAACCAGGCATGATCTCTGAATTTCCAGGGGATAGCCGTTTCCTGTTTTGACCTTTCTCCCGCGGGGAGGGCCACCACCTGGGCTGTGCCTGTTTTTCCCGCTACAGTGACTTCTTTTAGCTTGGCCTTCGAACCGGTGCCACGAGGCTGGTTGACAACGCCGATGAGTGCCTTTTTGACAAAATCCAGGTGCTCCTGTTTAATTCCGACCTTTCCGTTGGATTGGGGGGCAAATTCAAAGACATTCTCACCCCCTGTTTTCCTGACCCACTTCGTCACTTGAGGCGTGAATGAGCGCCCTCCGTTAAAAACAACTGAAATAAGGTTGGCCATCTGGACTGGGGTTACAAGCACGAAGCTCTGCCCGATAGAAGTGGAGACCGTCTCGCCAGCCTGCCAGGGGACCCCCCATCTTCTCAGTTTCCATTCGCTTGTAGGAATCAGGCCGCCCTTCTCCTGGCTGAGATCTAAACCGGTCTTCTTTCCCAGCCCCAAGCGCGTCGCATATCGAGCAATCTTGTCAACACCCAGCCGTCTCCCCACATTATAAAAATATATATCACATGACTCTACCAGGGCCCTGTTAAGGTTTGCTTTCCCATGACCATACTTCTTCCAGCAACGATAACTCTGGTTTCCTAAGGAAAAAGTGCCGTTACAAAATATCTCCTCTTCCGGTGTGATGACGCCCTCCTCGAGCGCTGCTAAAGCAATGACGATCTTGAAGACCGACCCCGGCGGGTATTGACCGGTTAGTGCCCTGTTTTGCAGAGGGAAATCGTTGGATGAAACGATATTTTGCCAGGTTTTTTCGTCAATCTTTTTGATAAACAGGTTGGGATCATAAGAGGGACTGCTTGCCAATGCCAGGACCGCCCCATTTCCGGGATCTATGGCCACGATCGCTCCATGTTTCCCGAGGAGCGATTTTTCAGCCAAGGCCTGCAAATCCTTGTCGATGGTTAAACATATGTTTGCGCCGGAAACAGGTGCCCTGCGAGAAATTACCTCTATTATTCGGCCTTCGGCGTCTACTTCTACCTGCTCTCCCCCGCGAACGCCATTTAATAATGCCTGCCACTTCCACTCCACACCCGTCTTTCCGACCAAATCTCCTAATTTGTTATCCCGGAACTGACCGCTCATCAACTGGCTCTCGCTGATTTCACCCAAGTAACCGAGAGCATGGGATGCGAGGCCTCCGTAGAAATAATACCGTTGAGGTCTGACCTTGATCATAATACCAGGTAGATCAAAGCGGTGTGTCTCAATCCTTGCAAGCTCATCACGGGATATGTCCCTCTTAAGGCATACAGGCTTGAAAGGATATCCCCGGGCGGCTTTATCTAATACCCGTTCAGCGTATTCCGAATCGAGATCTCCAAGCGTGCTGAGCCTTTTCAACAATTGAGACCGGTGTTGGACTTCTTCTGGAATTACATAGAGATCATAGGATGGGCGGTTGTCTACGAGTACGCTGCCGTTCCTGTCTAAGATCATTCCCCTGAAAGGAGAAATGTCCTGGAGGCGGATACGGTTATGTTCTGATTTTATCCGGTAAGTCGATCCACTTACAATCTGTAAAAACCACAATCTCAGGACTAAAATGGCGAATATCACCAGGACAAACAGCATCGCAATTTTCAGTTGTTTGCTGAAAATCTCTGAGGAAACAGGATCGAAATTTGATGTTCTCAACACTTTAACTCTATTCCCCGGGACGCTAACGATCGCCCGCACTATAGGACATGAAAGGATGGAAACAGGGGATCAGCAGAGTTCCCCACTATTCCCATGGTTCTGTCCAGGCATAGCCAATGAATTTTGACCACGCTCTCCGAGGCGTAGGCTCTCTATGAGCCGGAGGCCCGCAGGACGTGGCTTAATCAGTTAAACAGTCAATAGTCACTCCTGGATCTCTTCAGGAGAAGGGGTTGCTTCCTCTCCGGTAGCGTCTCTCAACCGGTTGAACAGGCTGAAAAGAATCGGGGCGATCAGACCGGTGGCTATTATCGAAACTGCTGAAGCACGGAGGAATAGCATTGACAAAACAATGCTGTGGGAAAAAAGAGCAAGAATTACGATCAGCATACTATTTTTTAAAAAAATTGCCAACGAGACGATGACTATTTGTCCTTTGGGGGCCTGCAGGTTAAAGAACCGCGACCCCAAGAAGATTCCTCCAAAAACGCATAAATAAAGTGCTGTAAACAGACCGTGCAAACCCCCGGAGAAAATATCAATTAAAAACCCCTGTCCCAACGCAAAGGCCAATGCCTGGGTTCCGCCGAAGGACAAGAATAGATAAGCGATTAATATGGTTAAGAGCCCTATATCAAAAACCCCTACACTCCAGGGATTTATCCAGACGCCTTTCAGGAGTGTGAATAGAACCCCCACAAACCATGCAGCGATACAAAAACTTGGCTTTCTGCTTTCTTGTGTCTTGACGATGGGCTCTCCTTTCTGATCAGATTACTGGATATCCATTCGGGCACTATTGACATGAAATTCCTTGCCGTTGCGTGATCATCACTTCATTTTCTCATCTCTCCTTTTGGTTTGTATGACAAGAACTTCTTCTAACTTGGAGAAATCAACAGATGGTGTGACGTCGATCTCTTTAAAAAGCTCTCCAGAACCTTCTTTCACACCTGAAATCTTTCCTACCGACAGTCCTTTAGGGAAAATACCGCCCATCCCTGAAGTAATGACCATGTCTCCAACAACAGCATCGCTGGATTTGGCCATGTAATCCATTTTACAAACCCCGCTCGACAGCCCTTTTACCATTCCCCTGTCCCGGGAGCGTTGCATCAGGCAGTCAACAGCGCTGTTCTGATCGATAATTAACAAGACTTTGGCGTAGTCCGTCGAAACAGAAACGATCCTACCCACCACACCCGATGCGTTTACTACCGGCATATCCAACTTCAGACCGGCACTCTTCCCCTTATCGATAATTACTGATTTGAACCATCCGGTTGGGTCCAGGCCTATGACCTGGGCTGCGACAACCGGGCGTCGAATGATCTCTTTGAACTGGAGAAGTTGCCGGAGTCTTGCTTGGGTGGCCAGCAACTCTCTGTATCGGCTGTTTTCTCTCCCGAGGGAATTGATCTCACGCTTCAAAACCCTGTTTTCATGACGAACGTCGATCAGGTAGAAGTAGTTAGACCAGAAGTCTTTTGTGAGGTTTATGGTTTGCTTGACGAGCTTTTGGAAGGGAGCTGCAATTTCTACAATTAATTGCTCTGCTGGATTCCACGGTTGTCTCAGGCCTGAATTCGAGGAGAGCAAAAATAGTGCAAGACAGATAAGAAAAACCGATATCCATATTTTACGAGAGCGTCTTTCACCTTGCAATGATAAAACCTTGGTCCGCTTTGTCCTGCTACAGACTTTGTTAAGTGGTTGAGGAGTCGACTATCTCACCAATGAGTTAGTGTCCATCCAGAAATGAGATAGTTTTTACAAGGTCAAGGAAGATGAGGATTTTAACCACAGGAATACATTGAAGTATTTCGAGGATTAAAATCCGAATCTGACACAGAGATTGTGAAAAATAGCCATTTATGGATGGACACGAGTTAAAGGAAGAGGAAAACCAAGCCTCTTGCCCTGCTATTTTATGGTAACCTCTTTGAGCAGATGGATGTTATCCAGCACCATCCCGGAACCGAGAGCAATCGTGGAAAGAGGGTCTTCGGCGATAGTTATGGGAAGTTTTGTTTCCTCTCTCAGCAGCACATCCAGGTTTTTCAACAAAGCTCCTCCCCCTGCCAAGACAATGCCTGTATCCACAATATCCGCCGCGAGTTCTGGAGGGGTTTGTTCCAGGGCGATCCGGACGGTTTCTACTATTGTTTCGATTTGCTCACTGATCGCTTGCCGCACTTCGTCCGAGTCTATCGTCAGGATCTTCGGAATCCCTGTCACCAGGTCGCGTCCTTTAACATCAATGGTCTCAGCCTGTTCACTCGGGTAGGCGGTGCCAATGCTTGTCTTTATAAGCTCTGCGGTGGTGATCCCGATCAAAAGGTTGTATTTTCTTTTGATATACTGCAGTATCGCCTCGTCCATCTTGTCTCCGCCAACCCTTACGGATTTACTGTAAACAATCCCTGCAAGAGATATGACAGCGACCTCAGTCGTTCCTCCCCCAATATCAACAATCATATTGCTTATGGGCTCAGTAATGGGCAGACCTGCGCCGATCGCTGCGGCCATCGGTTCCTCGATTAGAAAAACTTCCCTCGCTCCTGCGGATTCGGCAGACTCCCGAACAGCCCTTTTCTCAACCTGGGTAATACCGCTCGGGACGCAGACAATAATTCGGGGCCTTACAAGCGTCTTCCGGTTGTGGACCTTTCTAATGAAATGACGGAGCATCGCCTCTGTAATCTCAAAATCCGCAATCACACCATCTTTCATTGGCCTTATGGCCACGATATTTCCCGGCGTACGGCCTAACATCATTTTGGCCTCTCTACCCACTGCCAATACTTTGCTGCCGCCCCGCCCATCTTTTCTAACAGCTACCACAGATGGTTCGCTCAGGACGATTCCCTTCCCTTTCATGTACACAAGGGTGTTGGCTGTGCCGAGATCTATGGCTAAATCATTTGAGAATAAACCCAAGATAGGATCGAGAAACATTCCTTTCTCCTTTCAGCATGATTTGATGGTCTCGTAAAAAGTCTCCAAGGCCGTCACTCCCGCGAAAGCGGGAGTCCAGAACTGGTTGATTTTACTGGATTCCCGCTTTCGCGGGAATGACGACAACGGGTGCTTTCCGACTTTTTACGAGTTTGTCATGATTTGGACTCGCAAATTTCCAATTAGATATACGAACTGTTACAAATTATCAATATAAAACGATGAAAACGCAAGATTCATCCATCTTTGGGGATAACAGATTGAAATAATTTGGGTTCTATAATTTGGCTTGACAAAGTTAGTTGCCCGTAGTTATATTAGCGTTTGCCTAAAATTCACTCAAAGGAATTACATCATGAAGAGGACTTATCAACCCAGCAACATCAAGAGAGCGAGAACCCATGGTTTCAGAGCGCGGATGCGTACTAATGGCGGAATAAGCGTCTTAAAGAGAAGGAGGGCTAAGGGGCGGAAACGATTAGCCGTATAGGATGCCCTCAAGTCTGGCCGATTTTCCTCGGATGTTATGATTTCTTTTTCTTTTCCAAAGAAAAGAAGATTATTGAATCGAACGGATTTTGTCAATCTAAATCGGTCGGGTAAGCGTCATCATACGAGACACTTTGTTGTCATTACCAAACGGAACGGGCTAGGCATAACG
The DNA here is from genome assembly GCA_014382905.1 of Desulfobacterales bacterium. Classification (GTDB taxonomy): domain Bacteria; phylum Desulfobacterota; class DSM-4660; order Desulfatiglandales; family Desulfatiglandaceae; genus JACNIU01. The sequence goes on along the minus strand of JACNIU010000191.1, from coordinate 6,935 downwards.
AGGTTGGGGGTTACTGTTAGTAAAAAGTCGGGGAACGCGGTCAAAAGAAATAGAGTCAAACGACTAATCCGGGAGTTCTTTAGGCTCAACTACTCAAAAATCCCCCAAGGATACGATATTGTCGTTGCAGCAAAGAAGGATGCCAGCTATTTGGATCTCTGGAAAACCAAAGAAGAACTCGGAGAGATCTTTTTCAAAAAAGAGCTTAGTGCATAGTTTTAGATATATACCTATCGTATTGATATTTATATATCAGCGTTTCATTTCGCCTTTTTGGTTTCCTTCCTGTCGTTTTTATCCCACATGCTCAACGTATGCCCGCTTTGCCTTCGACAAGTACGGGGTCTTGAGAGGAGGGTGGTTGACCCTTGTCAGGATCTCCAAATGCAACCCATTTCATCCTGGAGGATACGATCCGCTGAAATGAGGCCGGTCGCTTTGTCAGGCCCTTCGTATGCGGTTGTGACTAAGGGTTCGCGCAAAAATAAGTTCACATTTTTGCGTGAGCCCTTAGGGTTCAGGATACAGATTCATAAATCGAACTTTTCAAGAGAATAATCAGGACCAAGCGCCCAAGATGGATAAGAGAACATTAATAGCATTTGTTTTATCATTTATAATACTCGTTGGGTGGTCGTTCTTTTTCGGGCCGAAGCAGGAACAGGCGCCGGTAGTGAAGGAAGTGCCCTCTGGTGAAGCGCCCAAAGAACTCTCGAAGGCCCAAGAAGCACCCGCAGTAAGCCGTCCGGCGCAACCTCCCGCCCCGAAAGAAATGCCGGTAGGGCTAATCCCCAGGCAAGATGAAAAAGAGATCCAAATCGATACCCCTTTATACAAGGCTGTCTTCAGCAATGCGGGCCCTACCATAACAAGCTTTAAATTAAAAAAATATCGTCAAACCACGGATCCTGCTTCTCCCCTGATCGACCTTGTGAGCCTTAAGAAAGGGATGGGCGATTTTCTGCTTGTTACCTTTGACAATCATTCGGCCGGTAAGAAGGGGGAAACGGTTTTTCAGCCGGATCAGGACATCGTTCGGCTTGGCCCCGAGTCCTCTCCACGGGAGCTGGTTTTCCGGACTGTAACCGAAGACGATCTTTCAATCATTCAGACGTTTCGTTTTTATCCGGATCGATACAGGATTGACCTAAAGGTAGATGTGACCAACCAATCCGCGAAATCTGTAGAGGGTGTCTTTAGAGGAAGCCTGAAAGCCATGCCTCCTCAGAATAATGGGGGCTATTATGCCTACATCGGTTTTGCTTTGCTTCTGGACAAGAAACTGGAAGAGGTTGAGCTCGAAGACCCGTCCGATGAAAAGACCATTAAGGGCCAGTTAGGTTGGGTTGCCTACGAGGACAATTATTTTATGTCGGCCATTGTCCCGGACGTCCCTTCGCAGGGGGTCTTTACCGGACGTCATTTATCATCGGGGATCCTGGAAGCGGCATATCTCCTGCCGCCTGTTTCTATAAACCCGTCTGAACTGAAGTCTTCTCAATATGAACTATATCTGGGGCCCCGCGACTTGGGGATACTGAAAGAATTCGGAAAGAACCTCGATCAGGCTATCAATTTCGGATGGACAGACATTATCGCAAAACCCCTTCTCTATGTTTTGCGGTTCTTTGATGATTACATCCATAACTACGGTGTCTCTATCATTTTTCTGACGATTTTAGTCAAGATATTGTTCTGGCCCCTGACCCACAAGAGCTATAAATCCATGAAGGAGATGCAGAAGCTTCAACCCAGGATGGCCAAGCTCAGGGAAAAGTACAAGAACGACAAGCAAAAATTAAACCAGGAGATGATGGCCTTATACAAGACCTACAAGGTGAACCCTATGGGGGGATGTCTCCCTATGATTATTCAGATCCCGGTGTTTTTTGCGCTCTTCAGGGTCCTGGGGGGCTGCATTGAGTTGCGGCATGCCCCGTTTGCACTGTGGATAAATGATCTCTCGGCGCCCGATCGGTTATTTAATTTTCCGTTTCAGATCCCGTTTATGACGCCGCCTTACGGAATACCCATTCTGACGCTCCTGATGGGTGCCTCAATGTTTATTCAGCAAAAAATGACGCCGACCCCTGGCGATCCGACTCAGGCCAAAATTATGATGTTTTTGCCAGTTATTTTTACTTTTATGTTTATTAATTTTCCTTCCGGTCTTGTTCTTTACTGGCTAATCAATAATATCCTTTCTATCGGCCAGCAGTACCGCATCCACAAAAAACCGGCATAATATCTGGAGGACAATCATGGAAACTTATGAGTTTGAAGGAAAAACAGAAGAAGACGCTATCGAAATTGCGTGCTCTCAACTCAATCTTACAAAAGAGGAAATGGATATCGAAATCATTGAACCGGGATCAGCGGGAATTTTTGGTTTAGTTGGCGGGAGAAAGGCCAAGATAAGGGTTGCGGTGATCAAAACAGTGCCCGAATCACAAGAAGAAGAAATCGAAATCGCTGCTGCAAAAGATGTATTGCCCCCCGAAGCGGAAAATGAAACTACTGTTACAAAAACGGAACGAATAGCTGAGGCGGAAAACGGGATTGCTATTGCAAAAGAGGCATTGGAGAATATCTTAGCCCTGATCCCGATGGAAGGGACCATGGTCACAGCGGCACAGATGGATGGAACAATCAATCTGAACATTGAAGGTGATAAATCGGGCCTCTTGATAGGCAGGAAAGGGAGGACCCTGGATGCGCTTCAGTTTATCGTCAACAAGATTGTGAACAAATCGCTTGAAATGAGGGCTCGGGTCCTTGTCGATTCAGAGAACTATCGTCAGAGGAGGCAGGATTTCCTGATTCAAATGGCCTTGAGGATGGGCGACAAAGCAAAGCGGATCCGGAGACCGGTTGCCACCAACCTTCTCAATCCTCACGACCGGAGGATTGTGCATCTTGCCCTCAAGGACGACGATGAGTTAGGCACAAAGGGGAGGGGAGAAGGCATCTTGAAAAAAGTGGTCATTATCCCTAAAAGAGATAGCGATTCAAGGTCACCAAAAAGAGAATATTGAACCGAGGAATATCGAACCGCAGAATATTGAGATGTCTCCTGATCAGGATACCATCGCCGCTATCGCCACTCCGATTGGCCAGGCAGGAATCGGCATCATCCGTATCAGCGGCCCCCTCTGTCCTGAAATCGTCCGAAAGATCTTCAGGCCGAAGAACCCCACAACGACATTTAAGAGCCACCGTCTCTATCTGGGGCAATTATACGACCCCTCCTCTGGAAACCCCATCGATGAAGTTCTTCTCTCCTTCATGAGGCGTCCCCATACTTATACCCGAGAAGACGTCGTTGAAATCAACTCCCACAGTGGGTACGCACTCCTTTCCAAGATCCTCGAGACCGTCCTGGATCAGGGGGTAAGGTTGGCCAGGCCCGGAGAATTTACACTGAGGGCATTTCTAAACGGGCGGATCGATCTGACACAGGCTGAAGCGGTTATCGATCTTATCAATTCCCAGTCAGAGAGAGGTATCTATTTATCGTCACAGCAGGTCCAGGGTTCGTTTAGGGCGGACATTGAGCGATTGAGACAGGCGGCTATCGGTATCCTTGCACATGCAGAGGTGGCCATCGATTTTCCGGAAGAGGAGACCGACACCGTCTTCAGGAAAGAGGGTGCAACGGCAATAGAGAAAGAACTCATCGCCCCGATTGAGGGATTCATAGAGGCCCATAAAAGCAGGATCTGGGTGGACGGGATCAATACCGTTATTGCCGGCCGGGTCAATGCCGGGAAATCAAGCCTCTTAAATCGCCTCCTGAACGAGCAACGGGCTATTGTGACCCCCATCCCCGGCACCACGAGAGATATCATCGAATCCACCATAAATATTGAAGGGATACCGCTTCGGTTGATGGATACGGCGGGGATCCGGAAAGTGAAGAATGAGGTGGAGAGACTTGGGGTTGACTTGACCAAACGGAAATTGACCGAGGCCGACTTCGTGTTGATTGTCATTGACCAGAGCCGTCCTCTGGGCCGGGACGACCGTGACATTATCCTTCAATCGCAGGGGAAGAGGGCCCTGATCGTGATGAACAAGATTGATTTGCCCCCCAGGATCGATCACGAGGCAAACGCTGAGACCTTTTCTCTTTTCCCGTCTGTCAGGATCTCGGCCCTTACCGGCCAGGGACTTGACACGCTGAAAAAGGCGATGAAAGATTGCATCCTTGGCGGCCGGTCCGATGTGACATCCTCTCACGCGGCACCCAACTTGCGGCACCGGCGTGCCTTGAGCGATGCGCTTCAGTTTTTCAAAGATGCGGTGTCAGAAACCAGAGAAGAGGCACCGATGGAGATTGTCGCCTTGGAGCTTAAAAGCGGGCTCGATGCCTTAGGGGAAATCACAGGAGAAACCACCAGCGAAGACATATTAAACAGCATCTTCAGTCAGTTCTGTCTGGGGAAGTGAAGTATTCCTTAACCTGTTTTATGGCGCAGTACTTCCCGCACATGGTACAGACATCATCATCTGTAGGGGGGTTCTGTTCCCGGTACGCCCTGGCTTTTTTGGGGTCAATTGCCAGCTTCATCTGGGTTTCCCAGTCCAGGTTTTTTCTTGCAACCGCCATCTGCCTGTCCCTTTCGATGGCGATTTTATTTCCCTTTGCAATATCTGCCGCGTGGGCCGCAATCTTTGTGACCACGACCCCCTCCCGAACATCTTCAACACTTGGCAGACAGAGATGCTCTGCAGGTGTCACATAGCAGAGAAAATCGGCGCCTGCCGCCCCGGCCAGGGCACCGCCGATGGCGCAGGCCACATGATCATACCCTGCAGCAATGTCCGTGACCAAAGGACCCAGGACGTAAAAAGGGGCGTGGTGGCACAGCTTTTTCTGGAGTATGACATTGGCCTCGATCTGATCTAAAGGGACATGCCCCGGGCCTTCTATCATCACCTGGACATCCCTTTCCCAGGCCAATTGCGTGAGGTGTCCAAGGGTCATTAGCTCATGAATCTGGGCCCTGTCCGTTGCATCGGCCAGGCATCCGGGTCTTAATGCATCGCCAAGGCTGAGCGTCACATCATATTCCCGGGCGATGTCAAGAAGTCTGTCATAATTTTCGTAAAGCGGGTTTTCCCTGTCATGGTGCAACATCCAGGTGGTCAGGAATGAACCCCCACGGCTTACAATGTCCGTAATCCGTCCCTGTTTTCTCAACATCTCCAGGGCCGCTCTTGTGAGGCCGCAATGAACCGTAATAAAGTCAACGCCTTCCCGGGCCTGCTTTTCAATCACCTCAAACATCTTGTCCACACTCAGATGGATCAGTCCGCCCTTTTCTTCCACGGTCTCTACGACCGCCTGATAAATCGGAACTGTTCCCACCGGGATCGTCGATTCAGCTAAAATACTCGCCCTCGTCGCATCGATCTGGCTGCCGGTTGACAGGTCCATCACCGTGTCCGCACCGGCTTCCATGGATACCCTCAGCTTCGCTACCTCATCTTCAAGCACAGATCTGTCAGAAGAAGTCCCGATATTGGCATTGACCTTTACGAACAGCCCTTCTCCTATTCCGCACGGCACGAGTCGATGATGTCTTCTGTTGGCGGGGATGACAACTCTTCCCTTTGCCACCTGGTCTCTGAGCCAGACTGCATCCACCTGCTCGTTTTCGGCCACCTTTTTCATCTCCGGCGTGATGACACCGGATCTTGCTTTTTTTAACTGGGTCATGTCATCTATTTCCTTGCATGCAAATTTCAGGGTCTCCCAAACCTTGAGCTGATTACGCAGCAAGTTTACATATTACACTTGCAAACAGGCCTAATCAACAGGTAAAAAAGGAAGGGGAGTTGTCTTGTTTGAAAAACGCCCCATTTGACTATTTTTCTAATATAGTACTTTATATGTAAATTTCAAACTTCAGGACCCTTATTTGAGATGACACCCAACGAAAACCCAAGAGCACGAACTTCAATTATATAAGGGGGTGATAGACTGGAATGACGCTGAACATAATTATCATCGTTCTAAGTGGGATACTCCTTCCTTTTCTCCTCTATTATGAGTACAGGGAAAACCGAAAAGGTCTCCTGCCCACAAAAACTGCCCTTTCAGCGCTGTTTGTAATGACCCTCCTGGTCCAGCCCCATCCCATCCCTTTCTATTACCACGTTCTCCTGATCGGCCTGTTGTTCTGCTTAGGAGGGGACGTCTTTCTTGCCCTGCCCCAGGACAAAATGTTCCGCCTGGGACTGGTCTCGTTTTTGATCGGCCATATTTTTTACATCATCGGCTTTTTTGGAGTAGCCTGTATAAACATATGGACCTGGGTGGGAACCCTTATTGTGTTCATCTTTAGCGGGTATATATACTACTGGCTGAAACCCCGCCTTGGATCCATGAAAGTTCCGGTCCTGGCCTACATCATCGTCATCACCATTATGCTTTCGGGGGCCTGGTCGATATTGGGTGATTCCAGTTTTGCCTGGAAAGGGCGGATGGTGGTCTTTTCAGGGGCATCCTGTTTCTACGTCTCTGATCTGTTCGTCGCCCGGGACCGGTTTGTAAAGAAGGAACCTGCAAATAGGTTCATAGGCCTCCCCCTCTACTATGTCGGGCAGTTTCTTTTGGCCTTTTCTGTAGGGCTACTGTAATGAAAGTTTCTCAAGAAAAGGAGGTCCCCGAAACCTGAAACCTCATCGGCCAGCGGAATCCGGATTTCAAATCTAACGTGTTACCGTACGGATTTTCCGATGAACAGACGGCTCGGATTCTCAAACCCGATCTTTCGAGCCAGATCTGGCGGCAGGAGACTCATCAGGAGCCTTGTGGCGGCCGTCTTTTGCGGCCCAATCTGTCTCTGGCCTGGGGCGGAAAAATAACTGGTTTCGTAACAGTTCAGCCACTAAGGCACAAAGGCTCAAAGGAAGGACATGAATTTTAA
>JACNIU010000087.1 GCA_014382905.1 Desulfobacterales bacterium | reverse complement strand
AAGACCAGAAGCGGCCTAATATTATCTTCATTCTCACTGATGATCACCGCTGGGACGCCCTTGGCAAGATGAACCACCCGGTGGTGAAAACCCCGAACCTGGACAGGCTGTGCAACGAAGGGGTCCGCTTCGAGAACGCCTTTGTCACCACCTCCCTGTGCAGCCCGTCCCGTGCCAGCTTTCTCACCGGCCAGTATGCCCACACCCATGGGGTCCAGAACAACCTCACCCCCTGGCGTAACGAGAACGTCACCTTCTTGGAGATCCTCAAGAAAGCCGGGTATGACACCTCGTTCATCGGCAAGTGGCATATGCCGGGGCCGCTCCCTGAGCTGCGCGGGGTGGATCAGTTTATCACCTTTACCGTGCAGGCGGGCCAGGGGCGTTACTTTGACTGCCCCCTCATTGTGGATGGCAAACCCGAACCCTCCCGCAAAAGCTACATCACCGAGGAACTGACCGACAGGGCCCTGGAGTTTATCTCACGCAGGCGGAGCAACCCTTTCTGCCTGTACCTGTCGCACAAGGCGGTACACCATCAGTTCTTCCCGCCACCTGAACTGAACCATCTGTATGACGGAAAAGACCTGCACCTTCCGCCTGAGGCGGACCCGTGGATCAGCCTCACCCCGGATATGATCTACTGCGGTATGTTAGGCCCCTTGGACCTCCACTACCGCAACTACCTGGAGGCCCTCCACGCCCTGGACCTGCAGATCGGGCGGGTGCTGAAACGCATAGATGAAATGGGGGTCGCTGACAACACGATTGTGGTCTACTGCGGAGACAACGGCTTTTTCTGGGGGGAGCACCGTCTGCTGGATAAGCGATGGCCTTATGAAGAGTCGATCCGGATCCCCTTTATCGTACGCGACCCAAGGACCATCAAAGACCCGGGCCGCACCGCTCCGCAGATGGCCCTGAATATTGATCTGGCGCTCACCCTGCTGGAGCTGGCCGGGCTTCCGGTGCCGGGCAATATGGAAGGCCGGAGCCTGGTCCCCATTCTGCGCAATCCAGAGTCGACAGGCCGCACCGCCTGGCTCTATGAGTACTTCCAGGACTTTCCATATCGTGTGCCGCAGCTGAACGCGGTCCGCACCGGGCGTTACAAATACATCGACTACGAGGGCCGCAGGAAGGACGAACTTTTCGACCTGGCCCGTGATCCCAGGGAAAAACGTAACCTGATCGATACACCCGAGGGGAAGGTGCTGCTTCCCGAAATGAAGATCATGCTCGAAAGGCTCAAAAAGGAGTAAGGTTATGGGCAGAGACACCAAACGGATCCAGAAGCAGTCGTTTGTCAGGCGCTTCGTGTTTCCGGCCGGTATGATGCTCCTGATCTGGCTGGTCCTGTACGGGGCCCATCAGAGCCTGTGGCAGATGGTCCCGCCGGAGGTGCACCGTCGGCTTGCATGGGTCAGCGGGATGGGGTCCTTGTTGCTTATCGGCTTCGGTCCCCTCATCGCCTGGCCGGTCGCCTACTTCCGGGGGGCGGTGTTTTGGGAACGTGTCATCGCCGGTCTGATGCCCGGTCTCGCCTGGTGGTTCAGGGAACTCTACACAGCCAGCGGCGTGTTCTCTCCCGGCGAGACGATCTACTATGCATTTGGATCCGCCTTCTGGGTACCTTTTTTTGTGGCCTTCGCCATGATGGGACTCGCCGAGCTTATCTGCCGGGCCCGGGCAAGGAGAAAGGGGATCGTCCTGCGGGTATGGACCCCTCTTCCCGTGGCGGCCATTTTAGCCTGCCCGGTGGCGGTCTTCTCAATGGCCGTATGGGGAGGGGGCGTGCACTGGTTCTATATCTACCAGGAAGGATACAAAGCCCTGTTCCATTAACTATCCGAGACCTTTGCAAAACGCCCCCTTTTGCCCGATTTCTGCGTCAGGCTCAAATTTTAATCCTCGAAATACTCAGTGTATTCCTGTGGTTAAAATATTCGCCTTCCTTGAACTCGAACAAAATTGAGCATTTTTCAAAGGTCTCTATCCCGCGATCACAACGTTCTTTAGGGATCAGGCTACCGCCGGACCGAAACAGCACCCAGTTGGAAATCCGGGCATCTATGGCGATATCCAGTTCCGGCCCATGCGTTTGATTAAAGAGCCAGATGTGGAGATCAGAAAGGGTTTCTGTGTGTTGGTGGGCCGTGCGGGAGTCGAACCCACGACCAACGGATTAAAAGTCCGCTGCTCTACCAAACTGAGCTAACGGCCCGATCTGAATGTTCAAGTCTAATACCTCTTACTCATCCTGTCAAAATGTTTTTCACCAAATCAGGCGGTTGTCTTGAAAATATTATCTTTTATGAGGTCAGTCTCTTCCCTGTCAGGGAGATAGGGGTAGTTCCATTGCCTCACATCCGGCAGGCAGTTGCCAAATGGACGATTACAGGCCACTACCCCGTCAGAACCCACGCATCCCGTGGTCATGAAGGGCATAGCTAAACGGATAATCTCGTCGAGCCGATCGGGTGTAAGACCGAAGTCGGCGATTCGACCTTCCTCGTCAAATCCCATGTCACCGGATCGTACCAGATTCTCTTCAATAAGATAACGGGCGAGCTGAATCCTCAGGTAAGCGGGCCAGGGTGGCTGCGGCATGTGGTCCAGTTGGGAGCCGTTTTCTGCAAAGAAGGAGAAAAGGTGGCTGACCACACCCATCTGCCACAACCTGTTCATCAAGGATATCATCTCTTTTTCTGTCTCTCCCATCCCCACCATGAGATGTGCGCCCACGTTGGCCTCGCCAAAGAGATCAAGCCCGGTCTCAATGATCTCCCAGTATCTGTTCCACTGGTGGGGGCCTGAAACCCCCTTTCCCCTGAATTTGTCAAAGAGTTCAGGGGTGGCAAGATCAATGGCCACGCCGATTTTGTCCGCCCCGCTCTCTTTCAGGGCAACCAGGTCGTCCCGGTCAAGGATCGTTGGGCTGACCAGGACGGATACGGGAAGCGGTGTCTCATTCCTGAGACGGCGTGTCATCTCAAGGGTGTGCTCCCTGCACTTGCCATTGGTGATCATTGAAATACAGGTCCGTTTGACATAGGAAGGGGCATGATTGATTGCACCTATTATCTCCTCCATCGGAAAGAGCGGCCATTCGACGTGGATAAAGCTCTTCTCCTGGTAGGTTCCAGGGCGTTTTTTGGAGAGGCCGCAGTAGGCGCAGCTTGCCGAACACCCTTCCGGGTAATGAAGGAGAAGGTTGACGCACCGGTTGACCGCGCCTCGATACATCTTTCCCCTCGTCAAACCGAGGGAGATGGCCGTGGCATGACTCATCTTTGCATAGTCGGGGCTCTGTTGTTTAGACATTGCTCGTTGCTGGATACTGGATTCTGGATGCTTTTGGATACTGGTTTCTGGATACTGGTTTCTGGATACTTGATGCTGGTTACTGGTTGCTGGATTCAATATACAATATTCAATTCTAAAGTCTCACCTGTTTTTCCTTTGCCAATAAAATGGCGTTTGTGAGGGTGGCGACGTCTATTCCGTAGATCATGTTGTCATGCCATACGGATGCGATCTTGTCTTCAATGCTTTCTCTGCGTGCTGAGGTCCATTTGAGGGCGTTTTCGATAGCGTGCAGATCCGCGCTGGTGGAGAAGAAATCCCCTGTAATCATTACATTCTCAATGGAAGCACCGGAGAGAGAGAGGTATATCTCCAAGAGGCCACCCTTTGTTTTTAGCTGTCCAATGCCCATCCTGGCCCTGGGATGCCTGTGGGAAAATATCCAATCCTCCCTGGTGTATCTCTCCTCTATAAAGCCACGGATGGTTTGCTCTTCCCATTTATCCGGGCCATCTTCTTTGAAACAGATGTCAAATTCCCCTTCAAAGGAGTTCTTGATCGCCTCTATCATCTCCGTTACAGAAAGGTTTCGACCCAGTTCATCCCGAACAGTGGTCATCCTCTGGCTGAAGCAATTATACCCCTTATCTTCAAGTTTGATGACAGGGGTATTCATGATGTCCGTCATCAGGGCAATATTAAAGTCAACCAGAAGGCTGGTATGAAAAAGAAGGCAGTTGCCCGCCTCTGACGCGGCTGAAAGCCCGGCAATTTTCCTGCCATTCACCTCGAGATCATTTTTTGGCTGGAAATATGCTTTTATCCCCACCAGACCAAGGGCGCGTATCAGGACCCTGCTGAGCGAATCAAATACGCCCCCCACCCCCTTTTTGAGCCGCGGATGGTCCATGTTGATGCCCAGGCCGAGGGCCACTATTTCCGGGCCCATAATTACGGTTCCGCCACCGGTGCTCCTTCGATTAAATTCAATGTTGCGAGCCCTGCATCTTTCAAGCCTCAAGGCCGCCTCGATATCCTGATATTTCCCGACGATAACGGAGGGAACAAATGTATAGAGGTGGAGTATCGGGGGCGAGTTATTGCGGGCAACCGATTGAGGGAGAGTGTCATCCACCGCCAGACCTTCGGCGGGGGAGACAGGCCTTGAGAGATTCTTGAATAGACGCCATGGCTCGGACATGATACCCCTTACTCGGCCTTGGCTCTCTCTTCCTCTGTTCTTGCGATTTCTCGATCTACAAAGGCCGGGACGGCATCGCCATGGATCAGGTTTTCTAATTCCGACTTCAGGTCATCTTCGTCTTCTGCTTCGATTACCAGAATCCAGCCATCGCCATAGGGATCAGAGTTAACCACGCTCGTATCCTCTTCAAGATCTTCGTTTATTTCCGTGATTTCTCCTGAGACAGGGGCCACCAGTTTTCCGATCCACTTTCTGGATTGAATTTTTCCGCAGGTTTCTCCCTGGCTCACTTCATCTTCCTCTTCGGGGAGATCAACAAAGACAATGTCGCCGGCCTCTTTCTGGAACATATCGGTCATCCCTACAGTGACCTTTGTGCCCTCCACCCTGGCCCAACTGTGTTCCTTGTGGTAATAAAGCTCATCCGGCATATTGTATCCCTTGATTTCAGCCATTTCTCCAATCTCCTTTCATTTCGCAAATTCGCAAGAAATCGCGTTCATTACGTTATTTGAATCTGGCCTTCACTGCCATTGCATGCATCGGAAGCCCTTCAGCTTCGGCCAGAGTTACAATCGTATCTTTGAGGCCGGCGAGTCCCTGTTTGCTCAGGTACTGGAATGTGGGTTTCTTGATAAAGTCGTCCACCGAAAGACCCGAGAACATCCGGGCGCATTGTCCCGTAGGGAGGACATGGTTGGTTCCGGAGGCATAGTCGCCCACCGGCACCGGCGCATAGGGACCCATAAAGATGGAACCGGCATGTTTGATGCGGTTCAGGGTAATAAACGGGTCCCGGGTCAGGATCTGAAGATGCTCTGCGGCATACTCATTTGTAAAATCGATCGCCTGATCCATATCTTCAGCAATGAGAACATAAGAGTGTTTGGACAGGGAGGACGCGAAGATCTCTTTTCGCGGAAGGGTGTCATATTCCCTGTCGATGATCTCACAGACCTTCGCGGCCAGGCCTTCCGATGCTGTCACCAATACGGCCGCAGAGTCAGGGTCATGCTCGATTTGTGAAAGAAAATCAACGGCGATCAGTTCCGGATCTCCTGTTTCATCCACCAGGATGAGCGCCTCGCTCGGTCCGGCAGGCGAGTCAATATCCACCTGCCCGTAGACCAGCATCTTTGCAGCGGTCACGTATTTGTTCCCCGGCCCGACGATCTTGTCCACCCTTGGCATGGTCTCTGTTCCATACGCCAACCCTGCGACCCCCCACGGGCCCCCTACCTTGAAAATCCGGTCACAGCCCGCAATATCAGCGGCTACCAGGGTGGCCGTGTTCGCGACCATCCCCTTGCTGGGCGGCGTTACTGCCACAATTTTCCCGACTCCCGCAACCTTGGCGGGAAGTACCGTCATGAGAACGGAGCTGGGGTAGACGGCTGTACCTCCCGGGATATAACATCCCACAATATCCATCGCCCTTGTAACCCGTCCGGCCAGTACCCCCTCTGAAACCTCGATAGACCACATCTCCCGTTCCAACTGGGCCTGATGGAATTTCGTAATATTCCGGGCGGCAGTCTTGAGGCATTCAACGATCTTGGGGTCTACAACCCTATAGGCCTCCCGGATCTCTTCGGCGGAAACCTCCAGATCCGGGGGGGCGATATCTGCCTTATGCTTTCGGTAGTGCTCCAGGGCAACTGCATTGCCACGGTTTTTTACATCGTTTACGATAACCCGGACATCCTCAAATATGGATGAAATATCCTCCATGGATCTTTCCATGACCGCTTTTCGTCTTTCAGGGCCAAGGTCGTTAATCTTTTCTGGTGCTATTTTCATTTTGTAATCTATCTCCCGTTCTGCGGAATTCTGTATTGTGGCTGCGATGCCCCTGTGACCTGCATCCGCTGGTGAGCCAGACGTAGTCCGCCATGTTTTTATTTATGATCGACCGATCTGTCAAGGGGTATAACACGATGGTTGCCATGTCCACCTCGATGCGGCCCAGGACCCGGTCCGGTACCCCGAATCGATTTAAGATATGGCCGTTTCCCGTAAAAACAACCATTTTACCGGCGTTATCTCTCAAGTAACGGGCAATATTTTCCGCCATGGTTTCTTCCCATGCGCACTGGGCCTGGTAGAAATAGTCGAAATTCTTTATCTGCGGATGTGAGTGTTCTTTGAATACCTCTTTCAGGTAATTGCGATGCATTTCGTTATTGAGGTTTATTTCTGCTGCCACGTCCTGTCGTTCCTCTGGCGTCAGGCTGCCCAACCCTGACCTGGCCACCTTCCGTGCCGTGTTGTGCGGGAGGTTGATCCCGAGGAGCGCCTTACCCCTCTCTTTGGCCAATAAGATGATTGGCCTGTAAAAATAATAAGGAAAGCCCCAGCCGTTGTCCCAGTCCACATCTCTCAGGAACGCTGTTTCGGTGATCTCATTTTCCATGTACCGGTCAAGGACCGGTTGCCGGGATCTATCGAAAACCTCCATGGCAACAGTGAAAGGGCCATACCGGGCCATGAGTGCCTGAAGAATCTGGACCTCCATTAGATGATGCTCCGGGTTGTCATGCACCTCACCGACAAAAATCACACTTTTAGACTGCAACTGATCGATAAGCTGTTCAAATGATACCGATGTTCCCCTATCGAGATCGATGATTCTCCCCTCACGGAAATGACCGGGGATTCCCTCTATGGATGCCAGGGGGGGCATTGCGGGCCTTGATGCAGAACACCCGCCTGCGAACATAAAGAGCGCGACCAGCAAAAGGGGAATCCAATGGTTCATGATTCAATGACCCGGGTGACTGTTGCGGACAATGACCTTGACTGGAAGAGTCTCTATCATTTACCCTGAATATATGCAAGTGTTTAGGCACTGAAACGTGAGGCGTGAGGCGTGATGAAAAAAAAAGGGATGAAACAGAACGGTCATATCCAATATGAATTAGACGTAACCCTGCTGCGAAATACGCTCCCGGATGGTCCGGGGGTATATCTTTTTGCTGATTCGGGTGGGCGCGTTATCTATGTGGGCAAGGCCAAGAGTCTACGTAAACGGGTTCTCTCCTATTTCAGACACAATGGCGAGCTTTCCGCCAAGACCCGCCGGTTAATGAAAATGGCCAGGGGCCTTGATTTCATCCTGACGTCTACCGAACAGGAGGCATTCATCCTTGAAAGAAACCTTATCAAAAAATACATGCCCCGCTATAACATCATCCTGCGTGATGACAAACAATATCCCTGTTTCTGCCTTGATATACGCGAGCCTTTCCCGCGGCTTGGCATCGTCAGAAGGATAAGGAAGGACGGGGCCCTCTATTTTGGTCCGTTTTCCTCCGCCAATTCCGTGCGCAGCACCAAGAAGGTGATTGACCGGGTCTTCAAGCTTCGCAAGTGCAAGAGCAAGAAGCTCCAGAAGAGGATAAGGCCGTGCCTCAACTTCCAGATGAACCACTGCCTCGCACCCTGTACCCATGAGGTCCCCGTCCGGGAATACAGGGAGATGACCAAACAGGTCCGGCTGTTCCTGGAGGGGCATAGCCGGGAACTGATCAAAAGATTGAAACAGGATATGGGGGAGGCATCAGCCAATCTGGATTTTGAAAGGGCAGCCGAAATACGCGACCAGATCAGGGGGATAGAAAAAACCGTGGAACGTCAGCATGTGGTGTCTCCCCGGATGGAGGACCAGGATGTCATAGGCCTGGCCCAAAAAGGAGAGGTATATGAAGTGGTCGTCCTTTTTGTACGCGGCGGGGTTTTAACCGGAACCCGGAACTTTCTTATCAAAGACCGGGGAGCGCCCGCCTCCGAGGTGATGGAGGCGTTTTTAAAGCAGTACTACTCGCGCGAGGCCTTTATACCGAAGAAGATCCTCATTTCCGAGGTCATCGAGGATCTCTTCCCTATTATGGCCTGGCTTTCCGATCTGTCAGGAAAAAAGGTGGTCATCCACCGGCCTCAGAGGGGCGATGGGAGAAGACTCATAAGGATGGCCGGGGCAAATGCGGAACATCTCCTTGTTGGGTATCAGGAGGCGCAAAAAGAGGATCTCATGGTCACGGCCAAGTCTGTCCTGGGGCTCACAAAGACGCCGAGGGTTATTGAGGGGCTTGATATCTCCAATTTTCAGGGCGGAATGGCTGTTGGGACCATCGTTTCATTTGTGCAGGGCCAGCCTCATCGAGCAGGATATCGGAATTTCAGAATAAAGAAAGAGATCGGTATCGATGATTACGGCATGATGGCCGAGATAGCGGAAAGAAGGATAGCGAAAGGGGGGTTGCCCGACCTCTTCCTGGTGGACGGGGGCAAAGGCCATCTTGCCACGGTAAGGCGTGTGCTGGACCGGGAGATGCGTCTTCAGTGGGAGGGTGCGCGGTCCCCGGACCTGTCAAGGGATTCCCCCGTGCCCGAGGTAATATCTATTGCAAAGCCAGATGAAAATTCTCTGAAGCACCGCGACAAGATATACCTTCCCAACAGAAAAAATCCCCTCATCCTGAATGCCGATCATCCGGTACTTCTTTTGATGATCCGCATCAGAGACGAGGCGCATCGGAGGGCCATCAGATACCACCGGAGATTAAGAGAGAAAAACATGACAAGATCTGACCTGGACGATATCCCTGGGATCGGGAAGAAAAGGAAGATGCTTTTGCTAAGCCACTTCAAAGATATAGGGGATATATCTAAAGCTACAATTGAAGGTTTGGAGCAGGTGCAAGGAATCACGCACGCTCAGGTTGAGGCGATTTTCAGGCATTTTTCAAAGGTCTCGAAACGTTAAACTCAGGTCGCCCGGGTTTGAATCCCCGGGGTGTGGAATCACTTCCCTTCCTTCAGTTCGACGGGGATCCCCCACCACCCTTGTTCATGAGATTTCTTTCCGGTTTCTAGTGTGGGCTTCTTGTAGCCGCACCAACTGAACCCGAGATGGTCCCAGTTTTTATACATGGTGCTGTGTTCCCATAATTCCGACTGTTTGGCAGCAGTGCCACATCCGAGCGCAAACATGCAAAGAAATAACAATAAAACCAATTTTTTCATCACCTCATGACCTCCCTCCGGACGTTCTTTCCTGAGATTACCACGAATTTTTAAACCAGTAATGGCAATCATAGCAGATAAGTGCAATAGATGAAAGCATAGATTGAATTCCGGTGTCTTAATGGGTTATACGCAAGAAAATCGTCATAAGACCTAAATATATAAAGAGGCTGAGAATATCGTTTGAAGTGGTTACAAAAGGTCCTGCGGCAAGGGCGGGATCAATATTGAGTCTTTTAAGAAATAAGGGGACGGCAGAACCGATCAAACCAGAAATCAGGATAATCAATATGAGGGCTGTAGTCATAATGAAACCGACCCGATAATCGTTGAGCCAGAAACCAACAACCAACCCGAGGATGAGGCCACATATCATCCCATTTATGAGAGCAACCCTCATCTCCATCCAGAGTCTCTTACCGATATTGACAACACTGATGTCACCTGTGGCAAGCCCCCTTACAACAACGGTGGCAGCCTGGATGCCGGTGTTCCCTCCCATCGCCATGACCACCGGGAAAAAAAATGACAGGGTAATCATCTTTTCTAAGGAGGGCTCAAACTGGTCGATTACCAATGCTGCAAGAATCCCCCCGAAAAGTGCCACAACCAACCAGGGGAGTCTTGCCCTTGAGATCCTGATTGTGGACTCCTCCGCGATTTCCTCATCTATTACTCCTGCCATGAGAGATATGTCTTCGTCCGTCTCCTCTTCAATAACATCAATAATATCGTCGTGGGTTATACGTCCTACCAGACGATGAGAATCGTCAACCACAGGTATGTTTACAAGGTCGTATCTCCTTACCAGATTCACCACCTCTTCCTGATCGGTTTTTGCATTAACTGAAATCACCTCTGGATTCATTACTTCACTGATTTTTTTTTCGGGGTCCTCCAGCAAGAGGTCTTTCAGGGAGATTACCCCGACCAGTTTTTCAAAATCATCTGTAACCCAGATGTAATAGAGATTCTCCACCTCCTCCCTTTTTGCCCGGATCGATTCGATTGCGTCTTGCACTGTGGCATCGGCCTTAACAGCGACAAACTCTAAGGCCATTATGCCGCCGGCCGTATCATCGGGATAGGGCAGCAGCTTTTCAAGTTCCTGTGTGACTTCGTCGCCAACAGACTCAATGACCTCTCTTGCCCGTTCAGCCGGCAGGTCTCCTACGAGGTCGGCAGCATCATCTGAATTAAGCTCCTCGACAATTTGAGAAATGGCCTGGTTGTCGAGATCTTTGAGTATACGTTCCTGAACCGGCGGTTCGATCTCTACAAGGACTTCTCCGGCTCCTTCAGGCTCCAGGAGATGAAAAATGAACAGGCGTTCATCTCTGCTCAAATGTTCAATTAAATCGGCGAGATCAGCGGCCCTCATAGGGTCGATGAACCTTTTCAGCGCGCCCCTGTCTTTTTGATTGATGAGGCCTTTGACTTCTTCAAGAAGTTTGCCGTCAATTGTCCTTGCCTTGAAAGCGCTCAATGCGAATCTCCGTCAGATGAGGCATGCTTCAGACCTTTTAATTTTTTCAAAACCAGCCTGCTTGGCCAGTAACCGTCCTCTTTTTCATCTACAATATTTTTCAGCGGGATTTCCGCCCTGGCAGCGCTCTTATGTCCCCCCGCAAAACCGCCCCATGCTCCAAACAATTTCTGTGCTGTTTTGCCTGCATCACCCCTGAAACGCGCATTTCTCAAAATAACAATCAGTTTTTCCTCGTAAATACCGGTTACAATGCTCCACTGAGCCTCAGCCAATTTCATAAAAAAATCAGCAATGATTACCAGAGTATCGGGATTGTCCACTTCTCCCATATTGACAAAGGCGATATCTTCTATAAAGGTCAACCGTTCAATTGCAAGACGAAAATCAGACAACGTCTGCCTGGTTATCTCTGAAGACTCGATTTTTTTAATAATATTCATGTTCGTAAATCGGTAGAGATACCTGAATGCATTGATATCATTCGGTAACGATTCCCTAACGAAATTATCTGTATCGGTCTTAATGCCATAGAAAAGGGCCGTTGCCAGCCTCGGGGAAGGGGTGATCCTGGAGGCCCTGAGATACTCGGTCATGATGGTTGAATTTGCGCCATAACCCTCTTTTATATCCAGGAAAGGGGCTTTTGATGATGGTTCCACCGTATGATGATCAATGATGATGTCAAAATAATGGTTCATGAACCGTTCGTGATGGTTCGGCTGAGAGTCTACAATGGCCCACTTCTTGATTTTTCTCCCTCTCATGGACCGAATAAGCTGCATCTTTATCTTGAGTAACTTGACAAAGGCTAAGTTGTCAGGGCGATCAATCGGATTAATATGGTAAATCGCAATTTTTCTGACCTTTCGCCAGAACAACCGTTTCAGTGCCAGGGCACTGGCAATGGCATCGGGGTCGGCATTTATGATAATCCCCAACGTGTCTTCCGGAGATATTATCTCCAGCAGTCGCTTGCATTTCTCCACTGAAGTAACGGATTTCGGAAATGGATTGTCCATTATGGCGTTCATAACATCCAATGTCCCGAGACCTTTGAAAAACGCCCCCTTTTGCCCAATCTCTGCGCCTGCCCCGTAGCTCCGGAAGATGGTACTGGGGTCAG
>JACNIU010000301.1 GCA_014382905.1 Desulfobacterales bacterium | reverse complement strand
TGCGCGCCATCTCTATGGCACGCTTGATGTCTCTTTTCTGCGATGATTTTTCGCCACCAAGAAGCAGCAGATAGACCACCTCGGCACGTCGAGTGTAGTATACCCGGTAGCCTGGGCCAACATGAATGCGCATTTCGGAGACGCCTTCGCCCACCGGTTCGCAGTCTCCAAAATTCCCTGCGGCTGCCGCATCAAGTCGATGCAAAATGCGAGCCTTGCCTATTTTGTCTCTGAGACCGGATAACCAGTTATTGAACTCTTCAGACCGCAAAAAGGTATTGATGGCGTGCCTCCCTGCATGTCAGCATTCCAGCATTTCACCATTCCAGAATTCAGCAATTACTATTCTCACACAGAACCACAAAGCCACGAAGAATTTAACAGGCCATTTCCAGGGGTTGCCATCAATAACTGAAATATGAAAGAGCGTCCCCTATTCCATACAGGCTATTTCTATCTGCTTCTGAAACAGAGCGATACTTGAATACCCCTTTTGGGCAGTTTCTTGGACACAGCTTTCGGCCGAGATTGAAGTGGTCAGCTACCTTCCGATAGTATTCCGCATCAGGCTCAAAACACCAGAGCGCCCGTCTCGCGGCTTCAAAAGTCCTGAACTTTTCTATTGGCATCCTATCTTCTTTTTCTCTCGACAAGTTCCTTCAAAAAGAGGGCATCCCCTTTGTCCTCAGGCCGAATCGTTCCCTCTTTCAACTTGAGCAGTGTTTCCGCCGTAGCAACTCTTATCTTCTGCCCCTGAACCTCCATGGTCTCATATTCCAAGTCTTCATACGTCGCAGTTTCTCCCAACTGTGCCATGATATCAATATGAAATCCGCTTGGTGTTCCATAGCGAATTACAGGGTACTTTGCTAAATCGTCAAATGTAATTTCCTCTATATCAGAATCGGCAAATACGGAATATAGTGCTTTTCTCAGCTTTTGGACGTTCTTCTCTGCCATCTTTATGAAGAAATCCATATCCATCGTGAAACGGGGCAGTCCATGGAGGATGACGGCAAACCCTCCAATCAGGATATAGTCCACCCCTTCATCCTCCATCGCCTTGAGCACTTTCAAAAACTCTTGAAAATGGTCCATCCGAACTCTTTGAACCGATACGCCAACCGGATGCAGATCCTGCTAACCCGCGCGTGGGGTTGCCGCCAACAAGTCAAATACAAACCAACGTCCCCTATTCTCTCACGGAGTTTTTTCCTTTCTCTGTGTGCTCTGGTATCGTTCCCTATGCTCGTGAAAGAAAATTCTCCAATACAAAAATTTTCCTTCTGCGAAAAAACACGGGGCTTTCTGCGATCGATATTGCTTTTAAATTTTCATACCCGGAAACAAACCAGGGCGCTTTACAGGAAGGAACTTCCCAGACCCAATCCGGTGCTTCAATTCCGAGTTCATCGCATAAATATTCTACGGTTGAAGCCAACAGCGAATCGATATTCTCATCACTTAAGGGAAAAGGCTTCTCTATCAGACGACAATTCCGCGTACGGCGAAAATCATCTACAAATTCCATAAACGGAATTCGCCAGTCTTGCCCATATTCCAATATAGCCGTTTTAACTTCCCGAACGGTCCGCTCTTTCACTGAACACTTCCTCTAAAAAGAATTGCGTCGCCGGCTTGATCATTCGGCGTGGATAATATTTTTCTATTATTTCAAAAACCTCCTCAACAGATGTGATCTTCAGCGCTTTGGCCAGAAACACAATATCCCCGCCATCCGTTGCATCGATTCGTGCTGACAGAGATTTCATGGCCAATATATATTCCGGGTCAGCAACCATAACGACTAAATGGGGCAGGTTAAGGAATACCTTCCAGCATCTGCTACCTTTCTCAAACTCATATTTCCCACATATTCTTCCTCTCACAGATCTCACAACGTTCACGGAGTTTTTTCTGCTTTTCTCTGTGTGCTCTGCGGGCTCTGTGAGAGTCAAATCATTGTACGCCTGGCAAGTTTCTTAGTTTCTTATGGACGTCCCGCGTTCCTTGGAATAGCTGAAATGACTGCTCTAAGGGCTTTATTGACTGATTCTGAGGATGTAAAGACCTCTGCCACATCTGGATCGAGAGTAACAGTTATGCTATATTCTTCGGCAAATCTGTTTTGCTTTGCCTTTTTATAATCAAATTCATACTCCGATAACATATCTTCATTTAGATGCCGTGTGTTTGGCATAGTCCCTACGCTCCTTTCCAGTTACTGGCCGTGAGCTGAATATTCGAATAACGCCTTTAGATTTTTCTGTAAAACAGACTACTAACAACCGATTTCTCTCTGAATGACCGATTATTATTTCACGTCTTTCACTGAAAGAATGCCATTCGTCGTCAAAAATATGGGCCAATGGATCACCGAAAACAGTTTTGGCTTCTTCAAAGCTAACACCATGCTTGCTAATATTTTTCTCAGCTTTTCGCTTGTCCCATTCAAATTGTAGACTCATCTACTGAAAGTCTCGCATAAATTCACAAACGCCAGGATCGTGAACACTTCAAAAAGACGTGCTTTAGTTAAGAATGCCGTCAACAGCCGTCAACAGCTTAAATATGAAAGAACGTCCCCTAATTCTAACACGTCCCCCATTCTTATACAGAAAACGGATCGAGGGCGCTCTCGTAAGTCTCAATCAGGTCTCCGACCACTGAAATGAGGGAGTAAAGGGGGTGCTTTTCATCGTCTCGGACAACATCAAGAAGGCTGTTCAACAAAGCCGTCATTTGGTCGTAATCTTTCTCAGATTCGATATGTGAAACAGGAGCTGCCGCCTGAACCTCTCGCCAGGCGGGAACGAGTCTTTGAAAATCGATGGATGTGCTCATTTGCGCCTCCAGTCATTACGGTTGTATTCCCCATGGGTCATTACCTGGCGGACATAAAGTCGTTGTTTTTCGTAATGGATAACCGCTGCTATACGATATTTGTTTCCACCCACATTAAACACTGTTATACCATCCACATAGTCGGCCGAAACAAATGTCTGGCGAAGCTCCGGGAAAGAAGTTGCCCTCGCCTGGCCCGCCTTTTTAAACCAGGTCTCAAGGATAGATTTTGATTCGGGATGGCGTTCCCAGAAGTCTCTTAACGGCTTTTTGGATATGACACGCATCTAAAGCTACCAACGTCCCCCATTCCATTCTATTCTTACTGTGTGCTCTGCGGGCTCTGTGAGAGTCAAATCATTGTACGCCTGGCAAGTTTCTTAGTTTCTTATGGACGTCCCGCGTTCCTTACAGATCTCACAACGTTCACGGAGTTTTTTCTGCTTTTCTCTGTGTGCTCTGCGGGCTCTGTGAGAGTCAAATCATTGTACGCCTGGCAAGTTTCTTAGTTTCTTATGGACGTCCCGCGTTCCTTTGTCAACGACCCCGTGCGGAATTGCTTCCATCAACGCTATCAGAGAACGCAACGCAGAGTTAACAGCGTCCGAGTCAGGAAAGTATTTACGCACGTCGGGATGAAGGAATACGGTGCCATTAGTCAACGCATAGTTCCGGACTTGTGTGGTCCCATCTGCTTGATGGATGTGCACAGTATATCCTTCATGCATAGGCTTGTAGTGCTTGCCACGCACCGCTCCCTCGAATTCATACTCCTCACGCATGTCATTACCTTGAACTAACTTAGAAGATACCTTCTTCATAGGTTTTTCGCTCCCTCGGTGTCGCTTTCCGGCAACTGATAATTCGCGTCCTGCCTTGTCGCTCTGTGTACGATATAATGAGAATACGCCCTTTTGCTGACTGACCTATGGCAATGTATCGCTGCTCATCGTCAGAATGGTCAGGATCAGACATCGTTGCCACAAGCAGATCGTGAAAAACTGTAACGCTTTCTTCAAAGCTGACTTTGTGTTTTTCCAGATTGATTTGTGTCTTTTCCTCGTCCCATTCAAACTCAATTTTGGTCATTGTGTACTCTCTCCAGGCCTAAGAGTACTACGCCCATCTTCGGGCCATTTTCGCAAAGAAATGACACAGCTTGAACGTGCACCAACAAAAAACCCCTTTGCGGTCTTAGCGTCTTGAGCGAAGCGGGCGGTGACATATGTTCTCTCACTTACCCGGAAAGCAAAGCGGGGCCTATCACCATAGCTGAAGGGTTAAGGGGTTACTGTGGGGTTAAGCCAAAATCGTATATCGCAAATTATCGGAAATACCAATTTTGGCAATATCGATAATTGTCTCAATTAAACTACCAACTATGCGCCTGCGACCCCATAATCGCCCATTTCCCGAGGTTGCTGCCAACAAGGTGAATATGAACGAACGTCCCCTATTCCCAGTAACTTACCGACTGCGTGCTGCCGGAACAACCCGGCGCTTCGGCCTCGCAGGTTGGCGTAAATTCAAACGTCACATAGGCCAGGTCGCCTCTATAGTCAGCTAATACCCAATAGGGATCATTCGTAGCGCCGTCTGATGGATCCCGGAATGTCCCATGGATAAAAGATCCGTGTGGAGTTGTATAGCACTCAGGATATGTTATGTCCCAATATGTGCCAAGCAATGTGTCTTGAGAATCATATCCTTTGACCGAAAACGTTGAACCCATAATGGGAGGATTCCCGTTTATGTCCTCAATATATATCTCAAAGTAAGAACGTCCATCGCCGAAGTTCATACGGTATACCGTCATAAAGCACTCACCTGAAAAGAGCACGGGCATCCTGGCCATAATGAGGTTGCTGATACCGCTCTTGCTCTCATACCAGGACGGGGTCCCGCTGTCCAATCCGCTCGTCGCCTTATGGAGGCTTATCCCTTCACCCCCCACAAAAATCGCTGACGGGCTGGAAGGGATGTCTGACCCGAGGGCGTGCAGCGCGGTTCCGGTAAGGCCGGTATTGGCCTTGACCCATGGGTCTGCGGTCATTGTTCCGTTGGAATTCAATGTATGGATATAGACGCTCCCGGTTGCCCCGGTGACGGGCCCATTATAGGCGATGGCATAGAGCCGGTGGTTAACGGGATCCACCATGAGGTCTTTTATGGTGGCCCCCTGACCGGAATCGATGCCTGCCACATACTGGGTCCATGTTGTTCCGCTGTTCGAGCTTGCCCACACCCCCGCATTCTGGGTGCCCGCATAAATTATGTCGGTGCCTGCCCCGGTGGCAGTGGGATAAAGCGCCAAGGCTATTATATAGTCACCGGTAAATAACGTCAGAGAACTCCAGGTCTGGGCCCCGTTTGTGGTCTTGTACACCCCGGTTGCGGTCCCGGCGTAAAGAATAGCAGTGGCCCCGTGGGTATCGGGGACCTTGACCATATCCCACACGGTCCAGCCGTGGTTCAGGGTATTGGCGGTGACCGCAAATGAGAAGGTGTCACCCACCGCGAATGGGGTTGTCCCCTCGGTTATTACAAAATAGACCTCCCGCCCGTCGGAATAGTATCCCTGAACAATGGTATCGTTGCTGGCAAATGCCAGTTTTGCCTGCGTGCCCGATACGGTCCCCGCCACAATCCAGTAGGTCAGCCCGGCAGTGGTGCTGAAGGTAAACGTGTCGCCGATCGCGTAATCTGTTGTACCCTGCCAGATGGTAAAAGAGACCTCGCTGCTGTCCGAGGTGTAGGCCGTTCCCGTGGTGGCGGTGTTGGTCTGGGGACCGGACACCGTGCCCGATACATACCAGTCTATGGTGATGGTAAAAGTGAAGGTGTCACCCACCGCAAAAGCAGTTGTGCCCTGTCTGATTATGAACGTGAGCCCGCTATCGCTGTATGTCTTGCCTACCGTGGCGTCGGAATAACAGCCTGCGACATTACTGCACACACTAAAGGTCCCCCCGCTTTTGGTCCAGCTGAAGATGAAAGTCTCGTCGGTTAAGTAGAGATTGGGAGCCACCGAAACGCTGATTGTCATAGTAATCGTGTAGGTAGCGCTAGAGTCCGACAATGTGTGAGCTGCCCCGTCGGCCAAAATAGTTCCAAAACTGCCTCCTTTATCGCCAATCACAGTAAAATTCTGGGCGACGTCAGCGTTGCGTCTAAGCGTAAACGTTTCTTCTGCAGGGCCTGTTGCAGACACGGAAATTCCGGTTACATTTCCCTTTGGCCTTGCTGTGCCTGTTACTTCGCTGGCTGTTCCTCCTGCACCGGTAGATGTACACGTCAGTGTCCATGTCTCAACAGCCACGTTGGGATTTGTCATAGCGATATCCGAGACCTTCCCGTTTCCCGTGCCGGTCTGGGTCACGTCGCCAACACTTGCCTGGTAGATGACGGACCACGTCTCGGTCACGGTGGAAGAGCTTGTGGTCACGGCCGACATGCCGCCGTTTCCGGTGCCTGAAAAGGTCGGAGTGGTGGCCGCTGCAGTCGATCCGGCACAGGTGGCCGTCCATGTCTCGGTCTTTGAGCTGTAGGATAGAACCGGCTGTGACATGGTTCCGTTTCCGGTGTTGCCAGCGCCTGCCGCAGGGGTTGTGGCGATGCCGCCCGAGGGCTGAAAGGTCTTTCCATCCGCGGCATAGAGGGGGCCCCTCCCTTCGGTCCCTATCCATACATAGGGATAGTCTGTTGTGGCGTCGTCATCCCCGTCGGCAACAACGGTCAGGACCGCGGCGGTGGTCTCATAGAGGCCATTCCACTGCTCCACATTGTTGCTGTTCCAGTTCATGGCGCCATCAAGGGATCGAAAGACATTCCCCTTTCCAAGATACCCTGTGCCGGCATAGACGACGTTGTGGTTATCCGGGTCAACCGCTATGGCGCTGTGGCCCTTTATATACGGGTCTATCAGGTTCTGGCCCTGTCTGGGGTTTTGAGTGGATCGACTTACGGTCTCCCATGTGGCGCCGTAGTTTGTGGACTTGTAGATACCGCCCCCGTCGGTCCCCGCGTACATTATGTGTTGATCGGGGTAGGGTACCACCTCGAGGGCCGTCACCCGGGTCGAGGACCCACCCGTGGTCTCGGCCGTGAGCGAAACAAATCCCTGCAAGGGAGTGGGCCCGCCTGTTGTATAAAGAGTGCTCGATGCCAGTCCCCCGACGGTCGGATCTATATCCACCGAGAAAAAACCACCGGTGTTGTAGGTTTTAAAGGCGATGGGTGTACTGTCGGCCACGGCATTCCCATAGATATCCCCCACACTGGCGGTGATCTTGTCTTGAAGGGAGGCCTTCCAAAGACCTGATATGTTGAGATATGCGGCGGAAAGGCTGAATTCTTCCGGTGCAGGCACGCCTGTATTGCCCGCGTGCGTGAATGTAATTCTCACCAGATTGGTAACCTGGTTGGACGAAACCGTGACCTTGGCTACCCCGGGTGTGGTTCCTGATATCAAGGCAACTTTTGCAATTCCGGTCGGAGGGGCTTTAATGTCGGGCTTGCCGTCTACAAGAGGGGGCTGGGTCTGGACCGTATATGTGGAGCTGCCGTTTCTGAAGTGGCCTAAGGTTGTGGAAAAGGTCACATCGGTGAAATGTCTGACCGGGTTGCCGGCGCTGTCCAACACCAGGGCAGTTATGTTCGCGGAACTGCTGCCGTCGGCGAGGATGCTGTCGGCATCAGTTGTCAGTGTAATCGAACCAGTTGCCCCTGCAGCGCCGCCGGAATCGCCCCCGCTCCCGCAGGATGCGATAAAGGCAAAAAGACAAACGGCGATGGCGATTGTAACAACAGATCGGATAGCTCTCATATTGGTCATTTTTTTATTCCCCTTCTGGATGCTGGATATTTGGCTGCGCCGTCATTGGGCCTTCGGCCGTCATTCGGTAGTCATTAGTCCCTTCGGGACGTCATTCGATTGTCATTCGGTTGTCATTCAATCGTCCTTCGTCCTTCGTCCTTCGTCATTCGTCATTAGCCTGCCCCGTGAGGCCTTTTGGTATCGTTTATTTTGCTGGGGCGCATTCCGCCGGGACCTAAAGCAATAATCCGTCCTAAATTGGCTTTTCGTACGGCTGGATAGTCTGCAATCCTGGAATAAAGCGATAATGCTTCTGGTTGAATGTATAAAGCTGTACACTCCATGCTACCGCTGTTTGACCAATGAGCACGTCGAGCAGGCCGGCATTGTCACTGAGGCGATACTCTGTGAAAACGTCAAGTGCCTTACCACAATCTACTGGAGCGAGCCAGGCTATGCCGTAAATCGCTAACTCGAGCTGCAATCGCTCTTGCTCGACCTTGTTTCTGCAACCCTGAATTAGTTCCATCACGACGTATCCGGGCAAGAGCAGCTCTTCGTCGTCGTTAAGGGTGTCAAACCAGCTTATCGCAGGCGGATATTGACGCAGAAGGTCGATCATTACATCGCTATCTAACAGGATCAAATTCGATTTCTCCACGCTTTTGCCCTTGCTCCCTCAAGCTCCGGGCATAGGTTGCGCTGTCTCGGATGTCGTCACGGTCTTTCCACAGGCCTATTAGTCCTGACTGGCGAAATTGCCGTACAGTTAACCGCGAAGGGGGCTTGGTTTTCAGAGGTTGGGATAACACGATAATTTCAACGGCCTGGCCCTTTTTCCAGGGTATTCCCGTGACTAAGACCTCACCATCTTTTACAACAATTTGCTGAACTCGAACTGCCTCCATAGATCTATCCTCTATGCCTTTTTGAAATACATTTTTTAAACATCGGTAGTCGCTTTCCTTTCTCGTTCGGCAATTTGGTTCCCACTGGCGTTGTCGAGCCAGTGTTCAGCCTGTCTTTTCATACAGCACTTTTCCCGTTTTTTTTATTTCGTTGTAAAATGAACTCCCGCTTTCAGAAATAATTGAGAAAACACCGCTGGCATAAGAGCCGACCAAAATTATCTTGTACGAATCTATCTGCCTGATATTTCGTATTATTTCCGGGAGATATTTTCTGTTGTCTTCCATTTTCTCTTACAAATATTCCCTTGATGCTCAGAGAGGAATCCCTCATTTCAAGATTTCCCAAAGATCAATCCCATCCGCAGATTATTCAAACGGAACATCCACCCATCCAATCATCCTAATCATCCTATCCATCCATCCGGAGATTCCGTCCACTGCCCACTGGTTGCTGGTTACTGGATACTGGTTACTGGATACTGGTCCTTCGTCATTCGTCATTCGTCAATCCCCTTCAGCAGTTCCCTTGCCTCGTTCGCCTGAATGGCCATGGGCGCGGCCCAGATGGTCAGGTCCAACTCCTCTTTGGCCTCTTTTTTCTTGTCCATTTTCAGGTACAGCTTCCCTAACTCCAGATGGGCCACAGGGTCCTTTGGAAAATACAATATCGCCTGCTTGTAGGCGGCAACGGCCGCCTCTAATTCTCCTTTTGCCGCATAGGCCTGGGCAAGGTTGGAATGGGCGATCGTGTATGACCGGGATGAACTGAGTGCCCGCTTGTAACTCTTGATGGCCTTGTCATAATCGCCTTTTTTGAAATATGCATACCCCATGTTGTTATAGGCGAATTGAGGTGTCGTGTAGAGCATATCACCGACAGCCTCCTGGAAACAGGCGATCGCCCTGTCCCATTCCCCCATCAGCAGGTAAAGGGTGCCCAAATTGTTCCGGGCCTCGGAGAACTTGGGGTTGAGGGAAAGGGTGCGCTGGAAGTATTTGAGAGACAGTTTGTACTCTCCCAGGTTCCTTAAAACGATGGCCACCTGATGATTCAATTCCGCGTTGTCAGGGTCTAACCTGACCGCCTCCAATAGCTTGGCAAGCCCACCCCGCAGATTCCCCTCGGCTGCCATCGCCGTGCCTAATTGCTGCAGGGCCTCTGCCCTCTTCTTTGTGGCGGCCTGGTCGCCCGCACACCCGGCCGCAAAGAGGAAAAGGAAGAAGGGGATCAAATATGAATATCGAATATTGAACCTGGTATTTATCATTTATCAGTAAGCGTTCACGGGTTCAAAGGTTCCAAGTTTCAAGTTTCAAGTTTCCAGCATTCCCCTGCCGGGCCTTAACTCTCCGCCTTCTTCACGGTGTCCACGACCGTGGGTGTCAGGAATATCAGCAGCTCAGTCTTTACCATATCGTCGTATTGGGCCTTGAACAGCCAGCCTAATAAGGGAATGTCCTTGAGCCAGGGGACCCCACTGTCAAATGTTGACTCCTCTTTGTGATAGATCCCGCCGATGACCACGGTCTCTCCGGTCCTGACTATCAGCGTCGTTTCGATCGTCTTCTCCGTCCTTCCAGGGGGAACCGTGTACTGCCCTTCAGCAACTTCGCCGCGCGTTGCTACGTTATCAGTAACCTTTACAGCCATTGTGATATGTGAATTGTCGGCACTCACCGTGGGACTGACCGTCAGAGAGAGAACGGCAGGAATCTCTTTATAATCAACGGTATCCAGGGTCTTAATTGGAAAGTATTTCACTTCTCCCCTCGAAATCACCGCCTTTCCGCCATTAACGGTCAAGACCTTGGGCGCCGAAATAATGTGTACCTTCCCGTCGTTTTCACCTAAGGCCAGGGAGGCATCGAGAGCAATCGAGCCCAGCCCGCCGTCTGTGAGCCAACCAAAGGCAAGGCCGATGTTCGGGGTCCAGCCGGAAGGGGCGTTGGTGGAAAATTGGGTAAGACCGCTAAAATTGGAACCTGTATTGTACCATTCCCTCCTGAAACCGGGGTTCTGTCCATCAAGCGACTGCCACTGGATCCCAAGGTCTCGGGAAAAAGTAGTCCGGGCATCCACCACCCGGGCCTCGATCATGATCTGTTTTTCAGGGATGTCTAATTTTGCGATGAGTTCCTTGACCTTGTCGACCTTTGCCCGGACCCCGTTGGCGATGATCACGTTGGTCCCTGCGTCAAAGGAGAGATAAAGATCCAATGTGGCGATCTTTACCTCTTTCCCTTTTTCCTGCTCCCCCTCTTCTGTTTCCTTTGACTCGGCCGCTTCTATATCCAGGGCGGCCGGGAGAGGCGGCTTTGCGTCTTTGTCTCCGACCAACATCTTAAAGATGTCTGCCGCCTTTCTGTGCCTGATGGTAATGAATTCGATGATTTTGGCTTCAAAGATCCCCTGTTGTCTCTTTGCGGCCATCATGGCGCCCTTCCGCTTTCCTTCGCTGATCTCCATATCCCGCAGTTTTGCCTTGGGAACCACCCAGAGGACATCGTCTTCGATCTGATAGGTGAGGCCATTGGGCCTGAGTATCATTTCCAGGGCCTGGTCCCACGGGATGTTATCGAGCTTCATGGATATCTTCCCCTCAACGTCGCTTCCCCAGACGATATTGATCCCTGCCACTTCAGCGATCAATTTGAGGATATTTCTGATGTCGGTATCCACAAAATCAAAGCTCATACTCTGGCCCGCATATTGTTTGGATGTGGCCTCGAAAAGCCCGGCCCTGTTGTTGGATCGGGTTCCCTCGGGCTTACCCTTATCCGTGTCAGCGGGCCGGTACACGGGCGCCTTCTGACGGGGTTCTGCTTTTTCTTTTGCTGCTACGGGTTTGGGGGGTTCCTTTGCCGGCGCTTTGACTGCAGGCGTCTCGGAGACGCGGGCAACCTCCACGGGGAGGGGATCAAAGTCGATATTCAACGCCTCACCCTCCTGGGCAATGTGGTACGGGATGAGCGTCCTCAAGGTTATTCTCAGGGATACGTGACGATCTAAGGCGGAATAAAAGGCCTTGACACGGCTGACCGCTCCTTCCGCATGTTCGGAATCCAGTTTTTTCATCAATTCGGGTTTTATGGTGCCGTTTTTCAGGTCGATGAGCAGCGTGTTTCCGTCTAATTTTACATCATAGGTGACCTTCCTGTCCGTCTTTACGCTGAGGCGTGTCCGGTTTCCCCTGCGCTGGGTGACGGCCACGTCCAGGATCTGCGGCAGATCGGGATCCGTCGCAACACCGGGAGATGGCTGCGCCGCCGCAACTTCCTTTTCCGGCACGGTTCCCGTCACTTCAAGTACAACATTGTTTCCTGAACTCACCAGGCGAGATTGGTTCACCGCATACCGCATATACGCCACCACCGCGGCATCGCCCCCTTCCCGACCCTGAATGAGGATTTCTCTCACAGGACCTTCCTTGAGCTGGACCTGGGGGGGAAGCTCCTTGGCAGGCGTCCCCTTGATGTCAAAACATACCCGGGTGGGATTCGTAAGGGTGAAGGGCTTTCCATAGGTCGTGCCCCTGGAACAGACAAAGGTAACAGTGGCCTGACCCGGAGTTGTCTCGGTCCGGACAGATTCGATGACAGCCACAGCCGC
>JACNIU010000120.1 GCA_014382905.1 Desulfobacterales bacterium | reverse complement strand
GGATGATATAAAAGATGTTTGTCGCCATGGATATATAAGTCTCCTTTACCGAAAGTCGTTGAAGGGAGAGCTTGAACAGCCTGCCCAACAATTTGGCGGCAATCAGCCCCACCACCACGATAACCAGGGCCAGAACCACATCTTGTCCGTGTTCCGTCATTAAGCTGCCGAATTCTTTAAAATTGTCGATCTCTTTTGTTAGATTCCTTTGCATTTTTCCCTCCCTCCGTAAGAAAAGTTCCGGGTCCAAGATTTTTGTCTTGATCGAAGCAATACGGGCAGGCCTGAACCTGTGAACGGTTACCAATCCGGATTGTAAATGGAAATCCAACAAAAGACAATAAGCGATAGGAACTCGTTTTTTCTATGACCAAACTGTTTTTTGTTTAACATTGCCGTGAAAGGCACCCCGTTCAATATTGACAATCCTTCTGGAATCATATAACAAGAATTTCGCATGACCGAATTTTTCGGTCTATTTTTATGGCCTTAACCCGCCATGCGCTACCACGGATTCAATGTTAGGAAAATTAGATAACTTATTGAAATAACAGTCCAAAACCTCCCTGTTATCTGCATGAACCTATCGAGAAATTGTATAAAACGGCAACTCATGGACATGAAACAAAGAAACGGTGGGACGGTTAGATGTTTCTTCCCAAGTTTAGGCACCTGCGGCCCCAATCAATAGATGAGGCCGTTCAGCTTCTTACAGAATGCGGCCCTGAGGGCCGGCCATTTGCCGGAGGTACTGAGCTTTTGCCCCGCATGAAGTATGGGCTGATTCGGCCGGAGGCGGTAATCAGCCTGAGGGGAATACCTGTACGGGCGCCACGGCTCACTCCCGAGGGTGATTTGAGCCTGGATACCCTGACGCCTCTGGCAGATCTGGCGCGTTCACCTCTGGTGATAGAACGAGCCTCTTTACTGACGGAGGCCGCTTTGAATGTAGGTTCCAATCAGATCCGACAGATGGGGACCCTGGGCGGGAACCTTTGTCTGGATACCCGTTGTTCATATTACAATCAGAGCCATACCTTCCAGTTTGTCGATCCCTGTTTTAAGCGAAGTGGGGGCCGGTGTTACCTGCTTCCCAAGGGAAAAAAGTGCTGTGCCGTATTTTGTGGGGATCCCGCTCCCGCCTTGATCTCCCTGGGGGCGTTTGTCACTATCATTGGGCCTGAAGGGGACAGACAATTACCCCTTGAGAACCTTTACACAGGCGACCCCCTCAAGCCGATTGCGATTTCCGAAACGGAACTCCTGACGGAGGTGCTGGTCCCCGGTCATACCGCATCAAGGAGAAGTGGCCTTGGCAGGTTTTCCTTTCGAGGTGGGATGGAGTTTGCAGGCCTGAATGTGGCAGTGGTGCTGGAGATGGAGGGAGGCAAGGATCTTTGCCTTGAGGCGCGTCTTACCGTGGGGGCCGTCAGCGCCGCTCCCACGCGGATGACCGGTGCCGAAGAGGCCATGCGGGGAAAACGGTTGTCAAAGGAGCTTATAAAGGAGGCGGCCCGTCTGACTGCCGCTGACGCCCATCCGTTCCCCCACCATGGGTATACGGCCGCCTACCTGAGGGAGTGTTTGAAGGTTCAGACGCGGCGTACCCTTGAGTCTGCCCTGAGCATGTGAAACTATTTGTGACCGTTCATTAGTTCAAAGGTTCAGGGTTCCCCGAAGTCTGGAGCTGTGAACACCTACGACTATTTAGCACTTCCATTATTGATATTGGTCCGAAGGTCATCTTTGAGGTCCAGGAGAAATTTCGTGAAACAGCTTATGAAACTTTCGGTTAACGGCGAGTCTTATGAACTGGCGGTGGAGCCCCAGGCCACATTGCTGGAAGTCCTTCGCAAGGTCTTGGGGCTTATGGGAACCAAAGAGGCCTGCGGCACCGGTGAATGCGGCTCATGTACGGTCTTGATGGAGGGGAGGCCGGTGCTTTCGTGTCTGACGCTGGTTTTGGACTGTGCTGACCAGGAGATAGTGACCATCGAAGGCCTTGCAGAAGGGGACCGGATGAGCCCGGTACAACAGGCGTTTCAAGACACCGGCGCAATCCAGTGCGGATTCTGTACCCCGGGAATGGTGCTATCGGCCACGGCCTTGCTGGAGGAAAACTTGCGCCCCACTGAAGCGGAGATACGGAAGGCCCTTGAGGGCCATCTTTGCCGTTGTACCGGTTATAACAAGATTATTGAGGCGGTTAACAAGGCAGCCGGTCAGATGGCAACATAACAGAAATGAGAGAACCGATCATGGGAGACAGGCTAGATTATGTAGGGCAGCGCGTCCCGCGCAAAGACGGACCGGCAAAGGCAACCGGACGTGCCGAATATACCACAGATATCCACCTTCCGGGTATGTTGGTGGGCCGTATCCTGAGAAGTCCCATACCCCATGCCCGAATCCTCAATATTGATGTCTCAAAGGCCATTGGGCTGAAGGGTGTAAAAGCGATCGTGACGGCCAAAGACACACCGGGTATCAAGCACGGTTTTGTTGAGACGCCCCGATATCCTCCGGATCAATATCCCTTGGCAACCGA
>JACNIU010000001.1 GCA_014382905.1 Desulfobacterales bacterium | reverse complement strand
CCCCAAATATCAACCACTGCGAAAGGGAGAAGTAAATTCACTTTGAGAGAGCGCCGGAAACAAACACCCGGACCCCACTCCAAGAATCCGATTATTTCTCCCGGACTTATTGCGAGGCTACGGAACGACCACCAAACAACCCAACGTCTCAACCAAACTACCAAGCCTACACGAGGAGCAGTACATGAAAGAGATCAGATATATTTGGGCCATCAATGAGGCAATAAAAGAAGAGATGCAAAGGGACGAGAACGTCGTTCTCATCGGAGAAGACGTGGGAACCCCCGGAGGATCTTTTGGGGCAAGCCGGGGACTGTACGACCTTTTCGGACCGGAACGGGTTATTGATACCCCCATCAGTGAAGCCGCAATCACGGGCCTGGCTGCGGGCGCTGCGGCCTGTGGTCTCAGACCGATCGTTGAAATCATGTTTATGGACTTTATGACGATCTGTATGGACGGTATCGTAAACCAGATCGCCAAGATGCGCTATATGTTCGGAAGCCAGTACAAAGTGCCCATCGTGATAAGGACACCTTCGGGTGCAGGATTGAATGCGGGCCCCCAGCATTCCCAGTCCCTGGAGGCCTGGTTTGCCCACGTGCCCGGATTGAAGGTGGTGATGCCGGGCACTCCCCACGATGTGAAGGGACTCCTCAAATCGGCTGTCCGGGATGACAACCCTGTCGTTGTGATTGAGCACAAGGCCCTGCACGCGCTCAAGGGGTCTATCCCCGAGGAGGAGTACCTGGTGCCCATAGGAAAGGCCGCTGTAAAAAAAGAAGGCACAGACGTGACTGTGGTTGCAACCTCCAAGATGGTCCACGAATCCCTGAAGGCGTCTGAGGCCCTGAACCAGGAAGGCATCAACATTGAAGTGATTGACCTCTTGACCATCTCGCCATGGGATAAGGAAACAATCTTTAGTTCTGTGGGAAAAACCCACCGGCTTGTTATCGCCCACGAGGCCGTAAAAAGCTTTGGTGTGGGCGCTGAAATATCAGCAGCAGTATCTGAAGAGATCCTGGATGAACTGGATGCGCCTATCATGCGTGTGGGGGCGCCCTTTGTGCCCATTCCATTCAGTTTGGAAAAGGCTTACTTGCCAAATGCCGACCATGTCATAGCTGCCGTCAAAAAGACAATGGAACGGACTTTTTGAGAGGAGGAGAGGTCTATGAAAGCCGCTTTATGGTATAAGAAAGGTGATATTCGTTTAGAAGATATTCCAGCCCCGGATCCGGGACCAGGCCAGGTGAAGGTGAAGGTAAAAACCTGTGGCATCTGCGGTTCAGACCTGCATGAATACAGGGATGGCCCGTTTATCATCCCGTCCAGGCCTCATCCGCTCACCAACAGGGAGGGGGGACCTGTAATCCTGGGACACGAATTTTCAGGAGAAGTAGAGAAAGTGGGTGAGGGGGTTACCCGCTTTTCTCCGGGTGACCGCGTCGTGGTCAATCCCCTGCTTTACTGCGGCCAATGTCATTACTGTAAACACAGCCAGCACATTATGTGTACAAAACTCGGCACGGTCGGCTTCGCGGCGGACGGGGCCTTTGCTGAATACGGGGTCTTTGAGGAATACTCGCTTTTGAAGCTCCCCGATTCGGTGACGGATGAAATGGGAGCGTTTGTGGAACCCCTGGCGGTTGCGGTCCATGCCGTCAAGAGAAGCCGCATGAGAATCGGCGCAACAACGGCAATAATTGGTGCCGGACCTATCGGTCTTCTCGTTATGCAGGCCTGTCTGGCAGCAGGGGCCGGCAGGGTCTTTGTTGTTGAGCCTATGAAGGCACGGCGAGAAATGGCATTGGAAACCGGGGCTCAAGCCGTGATCGATCCCACTGAAACCGATGCGGGGAAAGAGGTTGGCAGAATGACCGAAGGGTTGAGGGCTGACCTTGCCTTTGACTGTGTCGGGAATCAATCGTCCTTTGATACGGCGGTCAAGGTGACCGGACGCAGGGCGGGCATCTGCGTGGTCGGTCTGGCCCTCAAGCCCATAGAGGTGCCCTTTATCAGGCTATGGGGGCATGAAAAAGAGATTACCTTTAGCAGTGGATATGAAGACGAATTTCCCGCCGCCATCTCCTATCTTGCCGACAAACGGGTCAAGGTGGAAAAACTTATTTCAGCGTGTATTGAATTGGATGACCTCGTTGAAAAAGGCATAACGCCTCTCATTGAAGAACCTGGAAAACATATAAAGGTCCTGGTTTACCCGGTTAAAACGACTCAAACAGAAACACGGGATTATAGGATTGAAGATTGACTATTGGCGATTGTCGATTGAAAAGCACCTAAAAAACCAAAACATATAGTATCCAAATACCGAGAACATTATCTCAAAGACTATAGGACTCTGGCACAGATCTCCCAAATCATCAAGCATCATCTGTTCCTGGGGCAAATTTGAAACCTTGGTTTCGGCTTGACAACATCGGTTTCATAAGTTAACCAAAAATTCATTCAACTTCGGAGTGTCGTTCAACGCAAACAGAGTACCGGGCAGAACGTCTTCTAATAAGAGAGCTGGATGACAAACCGGAAACC
>JACNIU010000209.1 GCA_014382905.1 Desulfobacterales bacterium | reverse complement strand
CGGGAAGTGCACGGCCCGGCCACATCTGGAACATCACCATCATCATCAGTAATCCGTAGAGAAAACAAACGCCATAAAGCATGAACTTGAGCGGTTCAATTTTTAAGGCGCTGACGCCTATTCCCCAGGCGATAGCCGAAAGGACCACGCAGATTATGACCAAAACGATTCCCAGCACAGGTTGCTTCATGATCCCCGGGAATTTGTGAAGCGGCCACATATCCAGTGCCGCAAACACAAAAAGAAAAATGAGCATCCAGAAATAGAACGCAATGGCGCATTCCCAACGGAAGAATCCGCTTGGCGCTATGTCGGCAAATGGGGCCAGTGGGCCGCCCTGGGTATAGAAGGGAACAGCTTTAACTGAAGACAGGTATTCTCCGGTAGGAAAAGACAATAGATCGAAACTAAAAAACAGTTTGAGTAGATACCACATGAGCACATATGCCAAAAGCAATGTCAGCCATCCACTGGCGCCAAGCGACAGTTTGTTAAAAGGCCACAACCCAAATGCGATAACGAGAAAGAACGTTGTAATGACGACCGTGATCGCATAAACGTTTGTGAAGGGTTGCGCAGCACCGCGACTCAGGAAATTAAGAATCACATAACTGGCAATGACTCCAATAAGAACCACAAAAGCCGTCAGCAGCATCCCGCGCCATGGTTGCTGCAGCCCCTCGGTTGAGGGATATGTGCCACGCTGCCAACCCATACCGACCATAACCAGAATGGGCACAAAGGACATGATGAGAAGTGTGAAATATCCGTTAAAGGTTTTTAGATCAAAAATGGTCGTGATCAAGAACGCGTAACCCACTGTGACGGCCACACCGAAGAGTCCACGCCAGGGCTGTGTTATGGTCCAACGTGCCGTAGGTGTCAATTCGCCCATTGCATTCCCTCCTTTTCTCTGGGAGCCCCCGTTTTTAGAGAGCCCCATTTTCGGATAGCATCTGGCAGAAAACCATCCTTGTTATTGTTAGTGGCTTACCCATTGTAGGGCACATTTTTAGTCTCTCGTGATAATTCCCTCCTTTCTCATGACAATTATAAGGTTATCATGTTATATACTCGTATTTCCATGAATTGGCTACCCTTTTTCCGAATTTCTTTGGATGATTATCTCGTTGGCTTTAATTCCTTTTCAATTGGCAACCGATCATCCTCCCACCCCGACAGGGGGCAGGAGGGTAGACCGGCAGCAGACGAACGCCTACTTGGCTAAAGGGTGATCCCCATTAAAGCTCTCGACCTTATATACCTTACACTGAAATGTCCTCAAAGGCCAGGACCCTAAGGCCTCATCGCACGTCTCCTCATCGCCCGCGGTACAAACATTGATGTTGGATACCCAGACCCCATGGAGCCACGGCTCCTCACCGGGCATCTCCGGGTACCACCATCCATGCTGTGCATG
Organism: Desulfobacterales bacterium; assembly: GCA_014382905.1. Lineage (GTDB taxonomy): Bacteria > Desulfobacterota > DSM-4660 > Desulfatiglandales > Desulfatiglandaceae > JACNIU01. Next base: position 11,030 of record JACNIU010000209.1, on the reverse strand, counting down.
GACAACGCGGGGATCAATATCCTTGTCAATAAGGACCTTCTGCATGACGCGGCCATGCTGGGTCTCGATCCAGACCCAGTCATCGTTTTTAAGACCCAGGTCCCTGGCTGTCTCCGGATTGATCTGCATCTTAGCCCAGGGATAGCGTTTGCGAAGTGTTTCCACCTGGCGGTGTTCGGAATGGAAGAATGGATGAAAACGACCGCCCGTGATAAGAACCAACGGATACTTTTTGGCAAGATCAGGGGTCCTGGTGGGACTTTCAGGGGGTTCCTTATAGTGGGGAAGCGGATCATAGCCCAGGTTTTCCATCACCGTAGAATAGAGTTCGATCTTTCCCGTAGGTGTCCCGAAACCGGTCTTCTCGTATTTTTTATACTCCGATTTCTTTGTGATTATCTTGCCCTTTTTGACCAACTCCCCAAAAGTTATTCCCAACGGTTCGAGACGATAATCATAGTAATCCTCGACGGTCTCCCAAGGCCAGTATTCCTCCTGGCCAAGGCGAATACCCAGCCCGCGCCAGAAATCATAGTCATTACGCCGGTCATACATACCTGGAATCGAAGGCGGCAAAGCAGCTTCGCCCGCCCTTATCACAGGTGTTGTGTTGTGATAATTCCACAGGAATGAACGCTCCAGCCATAAGGCACTGGGTAAAACATAGTCGGCCAACTGGGCACTGGGTGTCATGAAGTAGTCCGCAACCACATAAAGATCGAGGCTCTTGAGGGCCTTGTACACGAGTTTGGTGTTGGGTATGGTGACCATGGGGTTTGAGGACACGGTAATCAGTGCCCGTACCGGATACGGATCATCGTAAGCAATGGCCTTGTAAACAGACGGCGCCGTAGCCATACATGTATAGCCGAACATATCGCATCGTTTTCCCCATACCCGTTCCACGTTTTTCTGGATCAACTCATAGCCCGGCCAAGTATAAAGGCGGAATTGATTGCCTAATATCTTGCTCCTCTGCTCTCTCGGGAGGGCCTCTGCCATCTCTATCTCATGTTCAGTAATAAATGGGGCAGGTCCCATAAGCTCCTCACCACCCGGCACGTCCACATTACCCACAATGGCAGAGATAATATGCCGGGCAGCGATCGGGCTGTAAGAATTGGGCTGGTGGGCGACCCCCATTCCCTCCATGGCACAGGACGGCGTCTCCGTAGCAAACATTCGGGCCGCAGCAACGATCTGGTCCGCAGGCACCCATGTAATCTCCGAGACCTTTTCAACCGGATATTCCTTGACCCGCTCTGAAAGCGCATCAAAGCCATGGCACCAGTCACGGACAAAGGCCTTGTCATAGAGCTTCTCCTTGATGATAACGTTCATCATCCCCAGGAGGAGCGCGGCATCTGTTCCGGGCCGGATCTGCAGCCATAGATCCGCTTCCGCCGCAGACTCTGAACGACGGGGATCAATAACAATGAGCTTCGTACCCGTTTTTCTGGCCTTGAGATAGCCCTCCCAGATAGTCTGATGGGAGTGCGGGGGATTCCGGCCGATGAGCATCAGACAACGGGTATTCTCCAACTTCTCGACGTTCATCCAGTAAGGCCACCAGCCAAAGAGTGCCGTTGCCACCACAGCCGAGTTGCCATGGCAGATCTGCGCTTGCCCGCACTGGTTCGGGCTTCCGAAGAGATTGAGAAATCGCGAATTGAGTTCCTCGTAAGTCCGGCTCGTGCCGTGGGTGACCGCTAAGGTTTCAGCCCCGTACTGGTCTTTGAGTGCCTGAAGCTTGTAGGCAATCTCATCTAATGCCTCATCCCAGGTAATCTTTTGCCACTTGTTTTCCCCTCTATCACCGACCCGTTTGAGCGGGTAGTCAAGACGGTCCGGATGGTAGAATCGCTCAAGGTCTGAGCAGTACTTTCGCGGACAGGCCTTGATGGGTGATGTGGCCATCTTGATAAGCCGATTGTCCTCCACCTCTACCTTGAGGCGGCATCGGGGTTTACACCAGAAACAGATGGAATATTTGGTTTCTTTCGCCATTTTGTCTTGCCTCCCTGTTTGGATTTGACCGTTTTGCCCGTGGCTCTTCAATAACGGTTCCTCATTCTGAAGACTTGATCCGGTAACGTCAACTCATTTAACCTGATAGCGGGTATAAGTTTTACTTATAGATACTCCTCCAGTTATGTTAGAGAGGGCGATTATGTGCGGGATAATATGCCGGCTTTCTGCCGCTATGTATTTCACCGGCGCCGAACGAAGGACCAGACGTAATACACCGGGATACCTGCAAGGATACTGCCGAGACTGTACGCCGATGGCTTCGGCCACTGCTTGAAGGCGAACACCGTCATGAAGAGAATCACGACCAAGAAGATCGCTGGAACAACTGGATATCCGGGCAAGCGAAATGGCCTTTCCATATCCGGCCGGCGCCATCGAAGGACGTAGACGGCGCCAATAAAGAGCAATGCAAAAACCGACAATCCCACCGAGGTATACTGGTACAAGTTCTGGAAGTCCGTCACGAACAAAATGATGATTGCACAGGCGCTCTGCGAGATCATCGCATAGATGGGGACCCGCCCTTTCGGACTGACATGCCCCGCCAATGATGGGAACAATCCATCTTTTGCCATGGCGTAGTAGATCCGCGGGCCGGTGATAATGAAAGCGCTCACCGTGGATAGGAACGTCAATCCAAGCACAACGTTGAAAACGCTGGAAGCCTTCGCGCCAAATAGATTTCTGACGGCGATCTGGGGGACCTGTTCTGCATTGTCAAATCCCACACCAGCCAGAGGGACCGCATAGGCGAACGTAAGGGTAAGAGCTAAATAAAGCACAATGACAAGCCCAGTACCCAGAAGCAGTGATCGTGGGAGAGTTTTAGCAGGATTTTTCACCTCGCCGGCCATATAGCTGGCAGCGTTCCAGCCGCTGTAGGCAAACATGACATAAAACAACTGTGTAGCCGCAGTCCCCAGTCCAACCTTTCCGACTGGCTGCCCCTGTGAAAAGTGTGCCAGGCGCCCATCGCCAAATAAAAACGCGGCCACCACCAGAACCACAAACAGACCTAACTTAAGAATTGTAGTGAGATTTTGCGTCCAGGCAGACTGACGGTGACCCAAGAGATTGGGCAGGGTGACCGCGACGATAATGATTGCGGCCGCGATCTTGACCATTTGTCCTGTTTCGTCTTCAGCTAACTGGAACGGGGTCAAGAGATATGAAGCCGCAACGTAGCCGGTCACAGCCAGCGGCGCCGAAAAACCGACAAAAAACGACGTCCAACCGGAAAGAAAGGCGGGCATCGGACCGTATGCCTCGCGAAGGTAAACGTACTCCCCACCCGCCCGTGGCAGAGCGGCTGCCAATTCCGCCACGCAAAGAGCCCCGCAAAAAGCAAGCAGCCCACCGAGGGCCCAGAGCCCGAATATAACGGGGTAGTTCCTGAGTGAAGCCATCATGTACCCAGGAGAAACCAAAATCCCAGTTCCGATCATACTGGCGATGACCACATAGGTCGATGTTGATAGACCGAATCCTCGTTGGAGCTCTTCCTTTGCCATTCCCTTTTTCACTACTCGTACCTGAGGGCGTCGATTGGGTCCATGCGAGAGGCCTTCCGGGCCGGGTAGAACCCAAAGAAGACACCCACTGCACCTGAGAAGAGACAAGCCAAGAGAATGGAATCGAGTGATACGATGGTCTTCCAGCCGGCCACGGTTCCAAGCAATTCGGATACGCCGATCCCCATAATGGTACCCAGAATGCCGCCCACTATGCTCATGGTCATAGCCTCCACCAAGAACTGGATCAGTACATCTCGTGACCTGGCTCCCACGGCCATGCGTATACCGATCTCCCGGGTGCGTTCTGTTACCGAGACCAGCATGATATTCATGATGCCGATGCCCCCCACCATGAGGCTTATGGCGGCCACGGCGGTGAGCAGGAGGGTCATGACACCCGTTGTCTTATCGGCCATCACCGCGTATTCATCCAAGGTCCGGACGACAAAGTCATCATCCGCACCGGGCAGGATACGGTGCCTTTGCCTCAAAAGCTCCTCTACTTCTCTCTTGGCCTCGGAGACCAGGTCCTTTGATTGGGCGGATACACCGATGAAACCTACCACCCCAGGAAGCTGCCGACCGGCCAATTTGCGCGACAGGGTGGTGTAAGGGACAAAAGCCCCATCATCCTGGTCCTTTCCCCGGGGACTGCTCCCCTTTGCCGACAGTACACCTATAATGCGGAAGGGGAAATTCTTTATCCGTATGGTTTGGCCCACGATTCCTTGGCCGGGCTCGAAAAGGTTCTCGGCCACGGTTTGTCCCACTACGACCACACTGGCGGCTGATCTCATATGCCTGTCGCTGATGAATTCTCCATCCTTTACAGGCCAGTCCCTTACCAGGGTGTAATCGGCCGTTGTCCCGTAGACGGTGGTTCCCCAGTTCTTTTTCCCCGCGACAATCTGGGCGGTCTGGGAGCTCACGTAGGTTACATGCGAGACGGCCCCGCACTCCCGGTTGATGGCCTCGGCGTCTTTAACTCTCAGGGTGGGTTTGGTCCCGTGACCCTGCCGAATACCGCCACTCCGTGATGATCCTGAATAGATCATCAACATGTTGGAACCGAGGTTGTTAATCTGCTCCTGGATGCTGGCGTTTGCCCCCCGTCCGACGCTGATCATGACGATGACCGCCCCGATGCCGATGATGATGCCCAGCATGGTCAGAAGGCTCCTGGCCTTGTAGGCCAGAAGCGCACGGATCGCCAGTCGTATGGCAGTGATAAATATCTCCATATCACTCCGTCTCATCACTTTCCAGAAGTCCGTCCCGTAGATAAATCCTTCGCCGGGTTGCTCGGCCTACATCGGGGTCGTGGGTTACGATAATGATGGTTATCCCCTTCTCGTGGAGCGAGCCGAGCAATTTGATGATATCCAGACCCGTCTTGGTATCCAGGTTTCCCGTGGGTTCGTCGGCGAGAATGAGGGCGGGGTCGTTGACCAGAGCACGTGCAATGGCCACCCTCTGTTGCTCCCCCCCTGACAGCTGCTTGGGTTGATGAGAGGCCCTATCCTCCATCCCCACCATCTTGAGGGCCTCCATGGCCTTTTCTTTCCGATGCGGCTCGCCGGGACGTCGATAAAGCATAGGCAGTTCCACGTTTTCAAGGGCGTTGCAGCGGGCCAGAAGGTTATAGCCTTGGAAGATAAAACCGATCTTCCGGTTTCTAATATCCGCCCTTTTGTCTCTTGAGATGGCGGAAACATTCTCGCCCTCGAGTTCGTAGCGCCCTTCTGACAGGCTGTCCAAGAGCCCTGCGATATGCATCATTGTTGATTTGCCTGATCCGGAAGGCCCCATGATCGCGACAAATTCACCGGGATTGATATCTATATCGACTCCCTTCAGGGCATGGACGATTTCCCCTTCCATGGGATATATCTTTTTGACGCCTTTGAATCGGATGACGGGAAGGCTCATATCTATCTCCTCTTGAAAAACATCGAGAATATATTGTCGGCCTGTTCGGGTTTTTCACGGTCGTTGAACAGGAGCCCAACGATCACCTTATCCCCTTCCTTCAGATCTCCCTGAATAACCTGGGTCTCATCGTCATCAGTTATGCCTACCGTTATCTTCAATAGATTTGGCCGCCCGTCTTTACCGGGTATATAAAGCTTGGCGGGGCGTCCATTATAGAGCTTCCTCTTTTTTCGGGCCTCTCTGAGTTCAGACACATAGTCTCTGTATTTCTGGTATTGATCTTCCCGGAGGATCTTATAAAGGTTGGTGAATACCTGGGTGTAAAAAGTTTGCCAGGCCAGCTTCACGTCTCTGTCCGCTTCCGGAAGGGCATAGACCGCTTTTAATTTCAGGCCGGCCTGTTCGATGATCTTGATGAGGGCCTCGGACTGCACGGTGTCCAACCCCACCTTGGATACGGCATTCTTATACAGGGGTCTCTCCCTGATAGCCGGCTTTTCCTCCGGCTTCCTTTCCTCGGCCTCTCCAGGCGGTTTGAATCGGAGGGCGCCATTGGGTACTTTCAGTACATCATCCACTTTAGCGACCACGATGCTCACATTGGCTGTCATGCCAGGCCTCAGTAACAGGGCATCATTTTCCACGTCCGCAATGATCTTATATGTGACCACATTCTGGATATTGGTTGCGACATTCCGAACCTCTTGAACCTTGGCACTGAACTTCTTCTCAGAAAAGGCATCCACGGTGAACAGGACGTCCTGCCCCGTCTGTATCTGACCCACGTCTGCCTCACTCACATCCACTTCCACCTGCATCCGGGCCAGGTCTTCGGCAATGGTGAAAAGAACCGGCGATTGGAGTGTGGCCGCTACGGTTTGACCAACATCCACGTCCCGGGAGATGACCACCCCGTTTATCGGTGATTGAATCGTGCAGTACTGGAGTTTTATCTCCGTCAGATTCAGGGCTGCCTGTCTTTCGGCAATTAGGGCCTCTACGCCTTTTTTCTGGGCAACGGCCCGCATCAACTGGGCCTTGGCCGTCAAGATCCCGGCATCGGTCATGTCGACAGCCCCCATTGCATTATCCCTTTTGGCCAGCGCCGAATCCAGATCCGCCTTGGCAACGGTATCCCTCAGAATCGCCAGGCGGTTGTGCTTCAATTCGGCATCCCTATAGGTGGCCCGGGCTGAATTCAGCTGGGCCTCTGCGCTCTTTACATTAGCCTTGGCTGCTTCGATATCCTTTTGCCGTTCCTCAAACTGCATCCTTGCCATCAGAAGCTGTGCCTTTGCCTGCGCCACCTGGGCGCCGTATATGGCGGGATCTATCAGGGCAATCACCTGATCCTTTTTAACGGGAGAATTAAAGTCCACATAGAGCTCTTTGATATTTCCGGAAACCTGGGTTCCCACCTTGACTGTATTGAGAGGATTCAATTGCCCGGTAGAGGTCACGATGGCCTGGATAGCTCCTTTGCTCACTGTAGCAAGCTTAAACTCCTGTTTCGAGGCCCCGCCATTCCTATAGAATTTTCCCCATAAAAAGGCTGCCGACGCCAGGATTACGATTAAAATAAAAAACCATTTCAGAATTTTCATTTAACTGTCTCCGGTTCCCTCGAAGATCTTTCTCCCATGATTAATGAACATCACCGAAAAGTTAAATTTATCTGATTTGCTCATGGAAGGCAACAAAAGATGAACTCATACCCTCCATACTGGAGCCGGTCGGAGATCGCGACTTTGGCGGGGTGGAGTCTTCTGATTATATGGTGTCCTTTAAGACCAGCATTATTCTTCTCAAAAAGGCTTGAAGGGAAAAGCAGCAAGGTGTAGGATTCTTGTGACTTGTCCGATCCCAGTGACCCCGGTAAAAAGGAGGAGTATCATGGACGAGAGAAAAATTACCCGACGAGATTTCCTGCTCAGCGGGCTGGCAGCCGGGCTGTCTGTAGTGCTTGTAGATGTAAGGGCCCCGTTCGCCCGGACCGCTGCTGAGAGTCCCCTTCCCAATAGGGCCAAGAGCAGCCCGATGGAGGTGGGCAGCCCGAGCAGAACCGCGCTAAGTGCGGCAACCCACAGGGCGGTACACCAATTGCTGGATGTTCCCAAAGTCTTCGATGACCCGCTTGCGCTAAGGATTATCTGCGCAAATGCTGAAGCGGGTATACGAGTAGATCTGTGTCAGCTTCAGAAAAAGCGTTCCCTGCGCGCATTCATTGCTCTGCGGAGCCGGTATGCAGAGGACGAATTGGCCCGTGCCATTCAGAGAGGCATCCGACAATACGTCGTCCTGGGAGCTGGTCTTGACACGTTCGGTTATCGAAATCCTTACCCTGTGTCGCGTCTGCGCGTCTTCGAGGTGGACCATCCGGCCACGCAGACCTGGAAGCGCGTGCGGCTTCGCGAGGCGGAAATAGCGATTCCAGATTCGCTGACCTTCGCCCCCGTTGACTTCGAGCAACAGACGCTCGCCGACGGTCTGGATCGCGCAGGTTTCAGGACAGATGAGCCGGCGTTTTTTTCCATGCTGGGCGTTGTGGTGTATTTGACGAAGTCCGCCGTCATGGAGACATTCAAGTTTGTGGCCTCCCTGCCTGCCGGCAGCGAGATCGTGTTCGACTACGGGATCTTGTCCTCAATGCTGAGCGAGCGTCAACGATCCGCCCGGGAGTATCTGGCACGCCGGGTGGCTGACATCGGGGAACCGTGGATCACCTACTTTGATCCAGCATCCCTCGCGCGTGACCTCCGGGCCATGGGGTTCAAGCAGGTGGACGATCTTGGGCCTGAAGCGGCGAAAGAGCGCTACTTCAAGGACCGTACGGACGGCCTTTGTATCAGTGGGAGTGCTCGCCTCATGAAGGCCCGCACCTGATCCTGAGGGGGATTGATGATGAATGGCCTAACCAACCTGGAGACCCCAACGTTGCCTAAGTCGAGGATGCCGCAGATATTAGGCGTCGCACATGAAAAGTGGATTCAAGAAAAACTTATCCCTTACCGTGGAATCTGTTTTTTGATTCCGCAGGACGACCGTGGCATCCAGATGGTAAGACCTGTTTATCTCACCCGATGGTGGGAGAATGATAGCGTGCATTAACCCTCTTAGAACATCCGACAAGATCATGCAACACTGGCGGAGCTAAGTTTCACTTTTTGCCTGGAAATTCAAACAGATGGATAATATAGGAATCCTTGCATCGGGAAAAAGGTCAGAAGACATCGCCTCACCCCCACAATCCAATCTGACACCACATACGTTGTGGTTCGTTTTTTCTTTACTCACAAGTAGAATTCACCTATAGTCCTTTGCTAAAAAGCGGGTTCTTATCATCATCACCTTACCTATTAGCGAAACTCAGAGGCTTGCCGATAGTGGCATTTCCAGAGGCTGCTTGTTTGAACTGAAATAGCGGGCGCATTCCCGCGTGTTTTGCAGCTTGACTTCGGCGAGCTCAGTCGAGTTGCTGCAAAACAGGGCGGTTCGTTCGCCCAATTAAATTGCGCTTTGCACGCCTCTTGGGGGTTTAACCGGACGAGCGAATCTAAATTAGGTTCACTTCCTTACGGGGGAAGATTCCCTGCAGCGTGGCTACAGGGTATTCATCAATTGATGACAGCAATTGGAAACAAAAAAGATACTTTTCTACATATCAGGCATGATATCTGGGTCAGTATTTTCATATTCATATCCATAATCGCTGTCTATTGGCAGGTTCGAAACCATGACTTTGTCAATTTCGATGATGACCGTTATGTGACGGATAATTATAGGATAAAATCCGGACTGACGGCTGAAAATATCACCTGGGCATTTACGGCTTTCCATGTTTCAAACTGGCATCCATTGACCTGGTTGTCTCACATGGTCGACTACCAGCTTTTTGGGCTAAATCCCGGCAAACATCATATATTCAGCGTAATGCTTCATATTGCAAACTCGTTGTTGCTGCTTTATCTCTTGAGAAGGATGACCGGCAGCCTGTGGCGAAGCAGTATTGTCGCTGCCCTTTTCGCCCTGCACCCCGTGCACGTTGAATCCGTAGCATGGATTTCAGAAAGAAAAGACGTTTTGAGTACCTTTTTCTGGATGCTTTGCCTTTTCAGCTATATAGGGTATGTCGAACGTCCCGGAGTCTTAAGATATAGTTTTATTTTACTTTTTTTTGCGCTGGGTCTGATGGCCAAGCCCATGGTCATCACCCTTCCGTTTGTGTTTCTCCTGCTGGACTTCTGGCCGCTTTGCCGCCTTCAATTGGGTCAGGAGATTAATACGATTTGCCACCTGAAAAGGAAAGCGCCTGTTTCACGCCTCTTACTGGAAAAAAGCCCTCTGTTCCTGATGACCGCCGCATCTGGCGTTATTACTTTCGTTGCCCAGAGCTCAGGGGGGGGCGGTCCAAACTTTTACATCCTTTCCCCTGCCTGTACGAATTGCCAATGCACTGACTTCCTATCTGAAATATATGGAGCAAACCCTATGGCCGACAAAAATGGCTGTTTTATATCCTCATCCCCATACGGTTAACGGGTTGAAGGTGGCAGGCGCCAGCTTGCTGCTTATGGCCATATCATTCCTGGCTGTAAAGACCGTTCGGCAGTATCCATTCATTATTGTCGGTTGGCTATGGTTTTTGGGAACACTTGTGCCTGTGATCGGTTTGGTTCAGGTCGGCGTACAAGCCATGGCTGATCGCTATACCTATATACCCTTGATCGGGATTTTTATCATTATAGCCTGGAGTATTCCCGGCTTACTGGCATCTAAGTTAAACCTAAAGATTCCGCTTGCTTCCCTATTACTCCTTTCAATCGCCGTTTTGGCATTACTGACCTGGAAACAGGTAGGCTACTGGAAAAACAGCACCACTCTTTTCAAACATGCAATCGGGGTTACAAAGAACAATTACATTTCTTACTCCAATCTGGGCCAGGCGCTTGCCGAACAGGGGAGGATATCTGAAGGGATCGCCCATCTTTACGAGTCGTTGCGGATTAAACCCGACTATGCGATTGCCCACAACAACCTGGGAACGGCCCTGGAAAGACAGGGGCGGCTAAAGGAAGCGGTCAAACATTATACCGCAGCCGTTCGGATCGCTCCTTCCCTTCCAGCCGCACACTACAACCTTGGTGTTGTCCTGCATCGTCAGGGAAATATCAAAGACGCCGCTGACCACTACATCCAGACCTTGCGCGTTATGCCAGACCACGCCAGGGCACACAATAACCTGGGAGTTGCCCTCGAGCACCAGGGCTATTTAGAGGAAGCGGTTATTCATTATTCAGAAGCGCTTCGGATTCAGCCCGACTATCCTGATGCGCGAAGGAATCTGAAGATTGCCTTGCAAAAGAAAGGGCAATTTGCGAAATAAAAAGATCGCTGTTTTGCTTTTGATAGGGTTGAGTATAGGAGAGACGGGGCTTGGTGTCAATTCAGAGACGATTTCCGTATATTGTGTATCTTTCCAACGTGCTCGGATGCTGAGATACTTGCATTATGTTGTGGGTTGCCGTAACCCCCTGAAAACGGGTCGATTTTCGT
>JACNIU010000257.1 GCA_014382905.1 Desulfobacterales bacterium | reverse complement strand
TAGGTATGGGAGTATGGCAGAACGGCACCAACTTGACTTATCGATGCCCGCCTTGCACCGCCCCGGGAGCATACGGGGGGGGTTATCAATCAGTCCGCCCCCAGTGATATGGCAGATGGCATAGATATGGAAATCCCTTCTCAGGTTACTAATGGTCCTGGCATATATTCGGGTGGGTTCCAGGAGTTCCTCCCCGAGGGTCCTGCCGAAATCCGGCACATGGTCATTTACAGTCATGTTCAGACCCTCAAAAAAGATCTTTCGTACCAGTGAATACCCATTGCTGTGAAGCCCACTTGACCCGATTCCGATGATCTGGTGGCCGACTGCGACCTCAGAGCCATCCAGGAGTTCTTCATTGTCTGCCAGCCCCACTACAAACCCGGCAAGATCGTACTCGCCTTCAGAATAGAATCCGGGCATTTCAGCGGTCTCTCCCCCGATGAGCGAGCACTTGGCTTCAAGGCAACCCGCTGCAATCCCCTTAATGATAACCTGGGCCTTTTCAACATCCAGCTTCCCCATAGATAAATAATCCAGAAAAAAAAGCGGGGTGGCGCCCTCCACCATAATGTCGTTTATGCACATGGCAACAAGATCAATACCCACGGTGTCGTGTTTGTCCAGCATGAATGCTATCTTCAGCTTTGTGCCTACACCATCTGTGGAGGAGACGAGCACTGGGTTCTTGGTGTGCTCCACATTCAACGAAAAAAGCCCTCCAAAACCTCCTATATCTGTGATGACACCTGACCTGAACGTTTTGCTGACGACCGGCCGTATGAGTTTTACCAGTCTGTTACCCGCCTCGATATCAACACCGGCCTCGGCATATTTTCCATTTTTCTCAGCTTGTCCCATTGCATCTGGCCCCGTTTGATTAATATTTAAATTGCTTTTATACTAATTATCTCAGACGATTATTGTCAAATCATTTTTCTTGTATCTCAATCTACGATTTGCTAATAGGCATCCATGTGATCCGTTCACCTGCAACCCACCTCAAGGAAGTTCCGACGTTAAACCAGCCCCTTACTGCCCTAAAGGGTATCGGTCCCAGGAGGGCCGAACTCCTGGGGAGAAAAGGTCTTCACACCCTGATCGACCTTCTGTTTTTCCTGCCCATCCGATATGAAGACCGGAGCAGGATATTGCCGATTTCCACGACCTGTCATGATATTCCGGCACTGGTGAGGGGGACTGTTATCTCGGGTGGAGAGGAGGGGTCTTTCCCCGGCGGGAGGAGGCGTTTCAGGATCTTCATCCAGGATGAAACAGCCCCTCTGGAGCTTCTCTGGTTTAACTACAGAAAGGCCCATCTAGACGGTTACACTACGAAAGGGCAGACCCTCACGGCCTATGGGCGTATCCGGCTTAACCGCGGCAAGCGGCAGATAATTCACCCTGATATCACGTTGGTTGGGGATGCGAGGGAGCAAGTCTTCCTGGGTTATTTCCCTGTCTATCCAGCGATTAAGGGGATTTCAGGGCAAGTCTTGAGATCTTTGATCAGCCAGACCCTGGCTCAGGGGCAAGAAGCTAATATGGAGATTCTTCCGGAGGAGACGATCCGCCGGCTTGGTCTCCCACGGCTTGGAGAAGCCCTTGGAAATGTTCATTTTCCCCCCGATGGCGTATCCATTGATCTACTGAATCAATTCAAGACAAAGGAACATAGGAGACTCACCTTTGATCATTTTTTTTACGTGATGATCAATATCGTTATGCGGAAAATGTTCTCCAGGGAAAGGACCGGACCGGTCGTATCAGTCCCCAAGGATTTAGAAGATCGTCTCTTGAATTATTTCCCCTTTTCTCTGACACGCGACCAGCTTCGCACTATCAGAGAAATAGCTGGTGACCTGGCGATTGGTCGATCCATGAATCGATTGCTTCAGGGAGATGTGGGATGCGGCAAGACCGTCGTGGCCGCAGTGACCTCCCATATGGTCATCCATAACAACTGGCAGGTGGCAATAATGGTCCCCACACAGGTGCTGGCCCAGCAGCACTTTGCATATTTCTCCTCTCTTCCCAGGAGTATGGGATTCCGCCCGGTCATCTTGACCGGTAGGTTAAAATGGTCTGATCGGCTAAAGCGATATGAAAAGATCAGGAACGGGGAATATAATCTGATCATCGGGACCCAGGCCCTGATTCAGGAGGGGCTCTCTTTTGCGAGACTGGGCCTGGTGGTCATCGATGAACAGCATCGGTTCGGTGTGAGACAGCGATCCTTACTTGATAAAAAGGGGGAAAACCCGCATCTCCTGGTGATGACGGCGACCCCGATCCCAAGGACCCTTGCCATGACCGTCTTCGCTGACCTGGATATCTCCGTGATCAAAGAGTATCCCAAGGGGCACCGTCCGGTAGAGACTTTCCTGGCAGACGCAACCCAGAAGAGAAAGGTGTTCAACACCCTGTATCAAAGGTTGTCAAAAGGGGAACAGGGGATGGTCATCTGCCCTGTAATCGAAGGATCAGAGGAAGAGGATCTAAAAAATGTTGTGGAGATGCATGAAAGACTGACCAAGCTGTTTGAACCCCGGTTTCG
>JACNIU010000273.1 GCA_014382905.1 Desulfobacterales bacterium | reverse complement strand
AGAATCATAGTAATGATTTTATTTGGTATTCAGGTGAAGATGGTCCCTGGGTTCAAAAGCCAACAGGCAAAGGCGAACGACTCATTATTATCAATGCAATCACTAAATCTGGTTGGGTTCCAGGAGCGAAACTTGTATTCAAAAGTACAAGGAAAACTGGAGATTATCATGGGCAAATGAACTGGGATTTATTTAAAAAATGGTTTGTAGAGATGCTTATAGAAAACATCCGCCCGAATTGTCTTATAATTTTGGACAATGCATCCTATCACAATACGCTGTCAGAGCACTCTCCGCCGACCCCTCTTTGTTCTAAGAAAAAGATTATGGGATGGTTGGAACAAAACAAAATATATTGTCGTCATGACTGCTTAAAGCCTGAGTTGGTTGAGATTTTGAAAAAGTTGGCGCCTGAACCGTCGTATGCAATTGATGCAATTGCTCGATCTCATGGCCATGAAGTTATCAGAACCCCACCGTATCACCCGGAGCTACAGCCGATAGAAACTTGTTGGGCAGTAGTAAAAAATCACATAGCCAGGAATTCTAATTTCACAATGAAAAATCTGATCGAACAGCTCGATGCCGGTTTTGACAAGGTGACAGGCAAAACATGCGCAAAAATTATTGAGAGGATAAGAAAAATCGAGGATGAGTTTTGGACAGAAGATTTACAGTTTGATGAGCAAGAAATTAGCTGAAAACGGTATCAATTCATCTGCGATTCACTATAACAAGTTCCGGAGCCGTTTCTCCATCACCTCCGGGGAGGTAGAGGGCGCAAGAGGTTTGAAAGGTAAGGCCGGCATGATTCCAAGAAGGATGATTCCGTCAAGCGTTGGGCATCGAAGGAGGCATTCCAGGGATCTCTCAAGGTGATCAGGTTTCAGGCCGGCCACCAGATCTACCGGGTTACTGCGGCTCCACCACACCGGGAGAAACGTATCCAGTTCTTTGATGGTCTCGTCCGGAAGGGCGGGAATATCGAGCCCCTCCTCGGCGCAGGCGTCTGCAGCCAAGACGCCCCAACCACCACCCGCAGTGACGATTCCCACACGCCTACCCGAGGGCAGAGGTTGGCCCACAAATCCCGCCGCAATATTTGTGAGGTCATCCATATTTCTGGCGCGGACAACTCCCGCCTGTCTGCATGCCCCTTCAAAAGCCAGATCAGAGCCCGCCATGGCCGCGGTATGTGATTTTGCCGCTCTGGCACCGACACCGGTCGCCCCTGCCTTGATCATGATCACCGGCTTTTTCCGGGTCACCCGGCTGGCAATATCAAAAAACCGCCGACCGTCTCGAAATCCTTCGATGTAACTGATGATGACCTTGGTTTCCGGATCTTCTGAAAGATACTCAAAATAGTCCTCACAGTGCAGGTCGGCCTCATTGCCGCTACTCACAAAACGGCTGATCCCAAAACCCTTCTTCATTCCCCGCCGACCGATTGTGGTGGCCACATTTCCGCTCTGAGCCACCACAGCCATGGGCCCGGGAGGAAAAAAGATCGGGGGCATTGCCACATGCAGCCTCTCGGGCGGACTCATGATGCCATTGCAGTTGGGCCCCACCAGTATCATGCCTCCCTGGCGAGCCTTCCTCACCATATCCCTCTGTAAACTCTCTCCCCCACTCCCCACTTCGGCGAATCCCGCCGTAATTACAATTCCCGCCTGAACCCCTTTGGCCACACACTCGCCGATGACAGACGGAACGGCCTGGGGAGGTACAACGATGACCGCCAGATCCGGAACCTCCGGGACATCTGCGATCGTCTGGTATGCCCGTAACCCCTGGATCGTAGACTCAGAGGGGTTTATAGGATAGATGGTTCCTGAAAAACCTCCGTTTACCAGGTTAGCCAATACGATAAAACCCCATTTCCCTCGCTTATTAGAGGCGCCAATAAAGGCCACCGATCCGGGGTGAAACAACCTGTTGAATTTTTGTTTTATTGCGGGTAACAAAAGCTCTCTCCTTTCTTTTCCCAAACATCTCGAAAGCTGGAACATTTAAAACTCCGGGGCCAGAGGACCCGGCTTTGGTGATCCCCGGAGGGGGTTTAGCCTACTGCAATTTGAACAACGCAAGGAGTGATGGAGTGCCGAAACAGCTGCCTGATCACCTATGGAGGTAATAGACAAACCCAGTTCCAGAAAACTCACTGCCTTTTTTGGTTTTTCCAGTACTCCATTACTCCAATACTCCAGGCCTACCCTGCCTGGCCGGTCTCGATTGATAAGAACCTGTCTTCACCGTCGGCTTTTTGTGCGGCATTGTGTGCAGTTAACCACATATTGGCCCGGGCTTCAACAAAGATTGGCTGATTCAGCAAAGGGTCTTGCGTTGCCAGACAGTTCTGCAGGGTTATCCCATGAAAGATTCAGGGTCAGGGTTTCCTTCCGGGCGGAAGAGGTCGTGGAGTTTAAGTACGGGCAGGTGGGGGGAACGGTCTGTAGGAGGCTGTCCGAGAATGAGATAGTTTTTTCAAGATCAAGGAAGGCTGAAATTATAACCACAGGAATACATTAAAGTATTTCGAGGATTATAATTTGAGT